>JAURPT010000007.1 GCA_030836535.1 Alphaproteobacteria bacterium | reverse complement strand
CTGCCGTTTGATGACGCCGAGGTTATTCGCACCGCGTTGGCCGGGCAGGGAGGTGCATCATGATGCACCCGCTGTGGACCTTTGCAGATATCGCTTCGGCAACAGGTGGCCAAGCCTCCGCTGATGGCGAGGCACACGGTGTTTCTATCGACAGCCGGACGACCAGAAGTGGTGACATATTCCTGGCCTTTAAAGGCCCCAATCAGGATGGGCACAGTTATGTGCGCCAGGCTATGGCCAAAGGAGCTGTCGGTGCCATCGTCAGTCAGGACGGGTTGGATATACCAGACGGCTTCCCGACGATTGTGGTTGAAGATACGGCAATAGCGCTAGGTACCCTGGGGCAGGCTGCTCGCAGCAGAACCAACGCAAAGATTATTGGTGTAACAGGCAGTGTCGGCAAAACCGGCACCAAGGAGGCCCTGCTGCGCGCATTGGCGCGGTCTGGGCCGACCCATGCCAGTGAGCGCAGCTACAATAATGATATTGGTGTGCCGTTGACCCTGTCGCGCATGCCAGCGGATAGCGAATTTGGCGTGCTGGAAATGGGTATGAACCATGCGGGCGAGATGCGGGCACTCAGTGCGCAGGCGCGCCCCGACATTGCAATCATCACGACTATTGAAGCTGTGCATTCCGAGTTTTTCGCGTCTGTTGAGGGGATTGCCGATGCCAAGGCCGAAATTTTCGAGCATATGTCATCGGAGGGTGTCGCCATTCTGAACCGCGACAATCCCTGGTTCGACCGGCTGGCCGACAAGGCCCGCGACAATGGTCTGGCGCAAATCGTCAGCTTTGGCATGCACGAAGATGCAGATGTTCGGTTGCTAAAGCATTTCGCAGCAGACAATTGCAGCACTGTCAGTGCTGATATTGCGGGTGAATTACTAACCTACCGCATTGGCATTCCTGGTGATCATTGGGTGCAGAACAGCCTGGCTGTTCTGGCAGCGGTACAGCAAGCCGGCGGTGAGTTGGGCCTTGCAGGCCTGGCGTTGGGTGAAATGGTTGCGCCCAAAGGTCGTGGCCGTCGTCACGATGTGCCGTTCCGGGATGGGTCGGTCCTGGTGATTGATGAAAGCTATAATGCTAGCCCCATATCCATGCGGGCTGCGTTGAAAGGGCTCGCAGAGGCTAAAGGTGTGGTGCCGGAATCCGGGATCCCGGGTCGTCGCATTGCGGTGCTGGGTGACATGTTGGAACTGGGCGACGAAACGGTTTCAGCCCATGAAAATCTGGTTATTCCTGTTGAACAGGCGAATGTCGACCTGGTCTACACGGCAGGCAGCCACGCCCGGACCCTGGCAGACGCTCTGCCGTCCAAACTTCACGGCCACCATGCTGATTCAGTCGATGAATTGTTGCCTGTGCTGCTGGTCCAGGTTCAGCCAGGCGACGTGATCATGTTGAAGGGTTCCAATTCGGTTGGCCTTTCCAAAGCTGTTGACGCCCTGTTGGCGCTGGGGGCAGAGCCTGCGTTCCCTAGACAGGCTCAGGGTTAGGGGACAGGCCATGCTTCACTATCTCCTTGTTCCCCTCAGCAGCGATATCAGCTTCTTCAATCTGTTCCGGTATCTGACATTCCGCACGGGTGGTGCCGTTCTGACAGCGCTCTTGATCTGCCTCTTGTTCGGGCCGCGCATCATCAATTACCTCAAATCCAAGCAGGGCAAGGGACAGCCGATCCGGGAAGATGGGCCGGAAAGCCACATTGTCACCAAGCAGGGAACGCCAACCATGGGCGGGTTCCTCATTCTGCTGTCGCTGGCCGTCAGCACATTATTGTGGGCCGACCTGACCAATCAATATGTCTGGGTCTGTCTGTTGGTGACAATCGGTTACGGGGCAATTGGCTTCATTGATGACTATCTCAAGGTCACAAGACGGTCGTCCGGCGGCATCTCTAGCCGCATGAAATTTGGATTGCAGGTGGTCGTGGGTGCGGCCGCAGCCTGGTGGATCACCACGATTGCCGATCCGGCCATGGTCAATATGTTGAGTATCCCCTTTACCAAGGCGTTCATGATTGATCTGGGTTGGTTCTTCCTACCTTTTGCCGTCTTGGTCATGGTGGGCACGTCGAATGGCGTAAACCTGACAGATGGGCTCGATGGCCTGGCGACCATGCCGGTGATTATTGCAGCTGGGACTTTTGCCCTGATTGCTTATCTCACCGGCAATGTGGTTTTTGCCGAGTATCTGCAATTGCAGGCTATCTCCGGTGCGGGTGAATTGACTGTTTTTCTGGGCGCGCTGATCGGTGCCTGTCTTGGTTTTCTTTGGTTTAATGCGCCGCCGGCCATGGTGTTCATGGGTGACACTGGCTCGCTGGCTCTGGGCGGTGCGCTGGGCGCGATCGCCGTTATCGTCAAGCACGAGATTGTGCTGTTCATCGTTGGTGGTGTCTTCGTACTGGAGACAGTGTCGGTGATCGTCCAGGTCATTTCCTTCAAACTGAGCGGCAAGCGTGTCTTCCGTATGGCACCGCTACACCACCACTACGAAGAAAAAGGCTGGGCGGAATCGACCATCGTCGTCCGCTTCTGGATCATTGCGTTGGTGCTGGCCTTGGCTGGCCTGGCTTCACTGAAGTTGCGCTAAGTCATGATGAGTGTTCCGGCATATCACGACCGCCAGCTAGCCCTGTTTGGGCTGGGTGCGAGCGGCATGGCCGCGGCCCAAGCGCTTGTTGCCAGCGGCGCGCATGTGGACGTTTGGGATGATGGTGAAGCATCGCGTGAAACAGCGCAGGCAAATGGCCTGCATTTGAAGAACCTGTCGGAGGGTGACATGGGAAACTATGACGCCCTTCTTGTCGCACCGGGTGTGCCGTTGACGCACCCGGTGCCACACCCGCTTGTGGCTCAGGCCCAGGCGGCGAACACACCGATCATCGGTGACATTGAATTATTTGCGCAGGCACGGGACGGTCTGCCAAGCCATCGTGTTGCGGCGATCACGGGCACCAATGGCAAGTCTACAACGACGGCCTTGCTGACACACATTATTGAAGCATGCGGTGCCCCTGCTGTGGCCTGCGGCAATATCGGTACGCCGATTATGGCGCTCGACCCGCTGCCCGAAGGCGGTGTCTATGTGATCGAGATGTCGTCGTACCAGATCGACCTGACCCACAGCCTGCGCCCCGAAGTGGCGATTCTGCTGAACGTGGCAGCAGATCACCTGGGCCGTCATGGTACTATTGAAAACTATGCAGCCGTCAAAACCCGGTTACTGACCGGACAACAAGATGATGCGCTGGCTATCGTTGGTGTTGATGATGAATGGGGACAGGCTGCTGTTACCCAGCTGCAGTCCCTGGGTCGCAGCCGAGTCATTCCCTTGTCGGTGACACGCAGACTGGAAAATGGCATCAGCGTTGTCGATGGCGAATTGGTTGATGCGTCTGATGGAAATGAAGTTCGTTTCAGTCTCAATGGGCTGAAGACACTACCCGGCCAGCACAATTGGCAGAATGCGGCAGCAGCTTATGCGGCAGCCAGCAGGTTGGGGTTTGCCGCGCAACATATTCGTGCGGCGATGGCGACCTTCCCGGGCCTGGCTCACCGGTGTGAGTTGATTGCTGAGGAAGGTGGTCTGCAGTTCATCAACGATTCCAAAGCCACCAATGTGGATGCGGCCCTGCGCGCCCTTTCTGCCTTCGACAATATCTATTGGATTGCCGGTGGCCGGGCCAAGGATGATGCGCTGGACCCGGTGGCTGCTTATTCAGGCCAGATCAAACGCGCTTTCCTGATTGGGGAAGCCGCCGAGGACATGGCGCAGATACTGCCCGGCCTTGGGGTTGAGTGCGAAATCAGCGAGACGATGGAGCGTGCGTTTGCTGCCGCTGCCACTGCTGCAGCCGGGCAGGGGGGCGCGATTCTGTTGTCTCCCGCCTGTGCCTCATTCGATCAATATCGGAACTTCGAGGTGCGGGGCGATGCCTTTCGTGCGCTCGTTGCGCGCCACCTGGAAAGGGGGGCTGCATGACGACGCTTGCTGCCCGTACTGATATGTCCATCGTTGGCCGCTGGTGGCGCACGGTTGACCGTTGGCTGTTGGCCGCGCTTGCAGTTCTCATGCTGTCGGGTGCGCTATTTGCCATGGCGGCCAGCCCGGCGGTGGCAGAGCGCATTGGCCTGTCATCGATGTATTTTGTGCGCCGACAGATGATGTTCCTGCCACTGGCTGGGTTCGTTCTGGTGGCCTTTTCGATGATGGATGCGCGCACAGTCCGTAGGGCTGCAGTTATTCTGTTTGGCGTGTTCTTCTTATTGACGGGCGCAACGCTGGTCTTCGGGGCGGAACTAAACGGTGCCAAGCGATGGCTGTCTGTTTTTGGTTTTGCACTGCAGCCGTCGGAATTCCTCAAGCCAACGCTTATTGTCACCTGCGCCTGGATGTTCTCTGAACAGTTCAAGAATGGCAGTTTCCCGGGCAACCGGATCGCAGCAGTGCTGGGTCTGGCCTGTATTGGCTTCTTGATCATGCAGCCGGACTTTGGTCAGTCATTCCTGATCTTCCTGGTATGGAGTGCCCTGTTCTTTATGGCTGGTCTGCCCGTCAGTGTGATTGCACTGCTTGTCGTCGCGGGCATTGTAACGGTGATCGCTGCCTATACATATCTGCCTCATGTTGCCAGCCGTATTGATCGGTTCCTCGATCCGTCCAGCGGTGACACGTATCAGACGGAAACTGCGATGAATGCTTTCCAGGCCGGTGGGTTCTTCGGCCGCGGGCCGGGCGAAGGCATGGTCAAGCGTGCTCTGCCCGATGCGCATACCGACTTCATCTTTGCGGTCATTGGTGAAGAGTTTGGCCTGTTTGCCTGTCTGGGGCTGGTCCTGCTGTTTGGCTTCATCGTTATCCGTGGCTACCTGCTCCTCCTGCGGGAAGAAGACCCGTTTGTGTATCTTTCTGTCGGTGGGTTGCTCGGCCTGTTCGGCATACAGGCGCTGATCAATATTGGGGTGAACCTCAATGTTCTGCCCGCCAAGGGTATGACATTGCCGTTTATCAGCTATGGCGGGTCATCGCTGCTGGCCATGGCCATGGCGATGGGCATGGTGCTGGCGCTGACGCGGCGCAGGCGGCTGGATCGCCCTGCGCATTATGGTGAATCCTGGGCGGGAGGTGCTGCGTCATGATGACCAATGCCTCTGCCCCTCTCATCGCCCTTGTAGCGGGTGGCACCGGTGGCCACATATTCCCCGCCCTCGCGGTTGCCAGCGAGTTGATGTCACGTGGTTATCGTGCCTTGATGCTGACTGATGACCGTGGCGAGGCCTACCTGCGCGACCAGACAGATGTACCCTACACGGTGCTCGATGCTGCGGACCCGCGCGGCGGGACAGCCCTTGCCCTGCTTGCATTGCCTTCGGCCTTGCTGGTGGCGCGCCGCGCCCTTAGGGATATTCAGCCTGCTGCTGCAATAGGCTTTGGTGGTTACGCCACCTTGCCTGTCATGCTGGCGGCTCGCTTGCAGGGCCTGCCGACCTGCCTGCACGAACAAAACGCGGTGCTGGGGCGGGTCAACCGATTCATGGCGCGCTTCGTCGACTGCGTTGCATTGACGTATGAAGAAACCGGTCTGGTGCCTGCTTCAGCCCGGTCGGTTTGTCAGGTAACCGGCAACCCGGTGCGTTCAGGGCTGCTCGACCTCTTGAAACTGGACTATCAGGCCCCCTTGCAGGACGGCGATATTAACCTTCTCGTGATTGGTGGCAGTCAGGGAGCAGCGACTTTTAGTAACGTTGTCCCCGCTGCTCTTTGGCTGCTGCCAACTTCACAGCGGCAACGAATCCGGCTGACCATGCAGTGTCGACCGGAGACACTGGACCAGGCTCGGGCGGCCTGTGCAGAAGCCGGTATACAAGCTGATCTCGCGACATTCTTTACTGATATGCCAAGCCGGCTAAAGGCAGCCCATCTGGTAATTGCCCGTTCGGGTGCATCCTCTGTCAGCGAATTGCAGATCAGCGGTAGACCTGGCGTTTTTGTGCCGCTCCCCTATGCCATGGACGACCACCAAACAGCCAATGCCCGGCCGATCGAAGACGAGGGCGCTGGTTGGTTGATGCTGGAAGATGTCTTTACGGCTGAATGCCTGTTCGCGCTGCTGAACGAAGTACTCGGCGACCCAACTAAATTGAGCGGGGCTGCCGTCGCCATGCGTACATTGGCCCGCCCCGAGGCCACGAATGATGTAGCCAGCCTGATAGAGGCACAATTGACGCGACATGGCCATCAGTCAATTGAGGAGAGCAAGCAAGCTGGCAGCGCCGCGGACGGTCATGCTTTTGCCGCGGGAGGTGCCGTATGACCGGACTTCCATTCAATATTGGCACCACGCATTTTGTGGGCATTGGCGGCATCGGGATGAGTGGGATTGCCGAGCTGATGCACCGGCAGGGGCATCGGGTGCAGGGCAGTGACCAGGTGGCGGGGGCTAATGTCCTTCGCCTGCGGGATATGGGCATCGACGTCTCTGTCGGTCATGCCGCAGAAAATATAGCCGGTGTCAGCGCTGTTGTGGTGTCCAGCGCGGTGACCATGGATAACCCGGAACTGCGTGCCGCGAGCGAACAAGGCATTCCCGTGCTGCGCCGGGCAGACATGCTGGCAGAGCTGATGCGCTTTGGCTGGTGTGTCAGTATTGCTGGCACCCACGGTAAGACAACGACAACGGCGCTCGTTGGCGGGCTGTTGGAGGCCGGCGGACTGGACCCGACCATCGTGAATGGAGGCATCATCAACGCCTATGGCTCCAATGCCCGTATGGGCGGTGGCCAATGGGTGGTCGCAGAAGCCGACGAGTCGGACGGTACGTTTGTCCGCCTCCCGTCTGTGATCTCTGTCATCACGAATATAGATCCAGAACATTTGGACCATTACGGCAGCCAGCAGGCGCTGGAAGATGCCTTCGTCCAGTTCGCTCAGAATGTGCCCTATTATGGTGCTGTTGTTGTCAATTCAGACCATCCGGGCGTGCAAAAAATTCTGCATCGCCTGACCCACTACCGTGTTGTGACCTTTGGGTTTGAAGAGGGTGCAGAACTACGCGCCGTCAACTTGCGGTATGAAGATGGTGTTGCCTCCTTTGACGTTGAAATGCCTGATGTCACCCTTGAAGGCGTCAGGCTACCCTTGGTTGGGCGGCATAATGTGCTGAATGCCTTGGCGGCCATTGGGGTGGCGAAAGAGGCGGGGCTTTCTTCCGAAGACTTAGTTGCCGGGTTGGCCGGTGCTCAGGGCGTGCAGCGCCGCTTTACCCATGTTGGCACAGTCGAGGATATGCATGTCATTGATGATTATGCGCATCATCCAGTCGAAATCGCTGCCGTGCTCAAAGCCGCACGAGAGGCCTATCAGGGCCGCATCATTGCTGCGGTTCAGCCGCATCGATATACGCGCCTGCGCGACCTGTTCGAGGATTTTTGCACCTGCTTTGGCGATGCCGATGCGGTGGTGGTCACAGATGTCTTTGCGGCAGGTGAGGCGCCTATTGAAGGTTTTGATGCTGACAGCCTGGCGGCGGGCATCATCAAGAGCCATGACATCCCGGTTGCCCGCGTTGCCGACGAAGCAGCGTTGGTGGCCAGCCTGGCTACGGATGCACGGCCAGGAGATGTGATCATTTGCCTGGGGGCAGGCAGCATCTCGGCCTGGTCGCGCGGCTTGCCGGAGCGCCTGCAGGCGTTAATGAGCGGTCGGTCCGCAGGGGGAGGTGCCTCATGAGTGCCGTTACCATGATCCAGCAACAGGACCTGCCAACAGTGCGCGGGCAATATCAGGAAAATGTCTCGCTTTCCCGTCTGACATGGTTCCGTGTGGGCGGTCCTGCTGACATTCTCTTCACCCCTGCGGATGAAGATGACCTGGCCCATTTCCTGGCCGAACGACCTGAAGATGTGCCGGTCAGCATTCTCGGGGTAGGCTCCAACATGCTGGTGCGCGATGGCGGCATCCGTGGTGTTGTGGTCAAGCTGGGCAGTGGGTTGAGCGGCTACCGCATGGACGGTGATGTGCTGCATGCCGGGGCTGCGACACCTGACATGAAGATTGCCCTCGCCATGCTGGAAGAAGGCATCGGTGGGCTGGAGTTTTTGCGGGGTGTTCCCGGCACGCTGGGGGGTGCTGTGAAAATGAATGCCGGTGCCTATGGGACCGAGATTAAGGACGTTTTTGTTGCCGCCATCGCGCTCGATAGCCATGGTCACCGTCACCGGTTGAAGGCAGAAGATCTGGCCTTTGACTACCGCCATTCCAGTCTGCCCAAAGGCTGGATCGTTACGCGTATTGCGCTAAAGGGGTTCAAGGATGACCCGGCCAAAATTGCCGAGCGCATGGCTGACATTTCTGAAAACCGGGCCGAAAGCCAACCAACCAAAGCCCGCACGGGCGGCAGTACCTTCAAGAACCCCGAGGGTAAAAAGGCCTGGGAGTTGATTGACGCCGCTGGTTGCCGGGGACTGTACCTCGGTGACGCACAGGTCTCTGAACAGCACTGTAATTTCCTGATCAATCGCGGCAGGGCGACCGCGGCCGACCTTGAAGAACTTGGCAACGATGTGCGCCACCGTGTGCTCGCCCATTCTGGTGTGGATCTCGAATGGGAAATCCGCATCGTCGGCGAACCGTTGAATGGCGGAGGTGCAGCATGAGCAAGCACGTTGCCGTCATCATGGGTGGGTGGTCTGCCGAGCGGGAGGTCTCACTGGTAACGGGCGAGGCGGTTTCCAAGGCTTTGCGAGCGCTCGATTATACCGTTACCGACGTTGACGCGACGCCGGACTTGGCAGCTGAATTGACCAGCCTGAAACCCGATATTGTGTTCAATGCGCTGCACGGACGTTGGGGTGAAGATGGCTGCGTCCAGGGTCTTTTGGAGATGCTGGGCATCCCCTATACGCATTCCGGTGTGCTGGCATCTGCCCTGGCGATGGATAAACCCATGGCCAAGCACGTGTTTGAGCAATGCAATATTCCGTGCGCCCCTCATGTCGTGACAACTTATGAAGCTCTGCTTCAGGAAGAGCCGATGCCGCGTCCTTATGTGGTCAAGCCGATCAATGAAGGCTCTAGCGTCGGGGTGGCGATCATAGAAGAAGGCGACAACGGACCAACACTGCCGGATTGCGCGTTGTCTTCTGACAATGTGATGGTCGAAAAATATGTGCCCGGACGAGAGCTTGCCTGCGGCGTGATTGGTGGCCGCGCTCTGGACGTCGTGGAACTGCGCCCCAAGCGCGGTTTCTACGACTTTGAAGCCAAGTATTCCGATGGGATCACAGAACATCTGATGCCTGCCCCGCTGTCAGACCAATTGTATCAGCGTGTACAGGCATATTCGGCCCTGGCGCATGACGCCCTGCAGTGTAAAGGGATCAGCCGGGCAGACTTCCGCTATGACGAAACACTTGGCGACGATGGCCTGTTCATTCTTGAAGTGAATACCCAGCCGGGGATGACGCCGCTGTCGCTGGTGCCGGAAATGGCGGCTCATGATGGCATGGATTTCGAGACCCTGGTTGGTTGGATGACGGAGGATGCATCATGTCCTCGTTAGCACGCCGTACCCTGCCGCGGGCAAGCAGGCCCGATAGTCAACGCAAGATTGATACAGCGATGGCCGCTGCTCAGCATGAAGCGAAACGCAAGGCTTTGGCATGGCGGCGCCGGGCGAACGCGTTGCGGCAGGTCTTCCTGCTGTCGCTGTTTTCAGCTGCCCTGTTTGGGGCATGGTGGGTGCATGAAGAAGGCCATACAGAGCAATTCTTGCGGGTGGGGGAAAACCTCTGGATAGAAGTACCGGCCCCCAAGACATTGCGGGTTGCGCAGGTCCGAATTGACGGTCTTGTAAATGCAGACCGAGAACTTGTGACGCGGCAGCTGGGCGCACTGGAAGGACGCGCCATTCTGAGTCTTTCTCTGGGCGAGTTGCGTGACAAACTGCTGATGATTGGTTGGGTTCAAGAGGCAACGGTCAAGCGTAGCCTGCCCGGGGTTATTGAAGTGCGCATTGTTGAGCGGGAACCCTATGCCATCTGGCAGCACGAGGGTGCGTTGCGCCTCATAGACAGTGGCGGGGTTGAAATCACCCGCGAGGGTCTTGGGTCCTATGACCATTTGCCGCTGGTCGTTGGTGCTGATGCACCCTCGGCTGCTGGCCGCCTGATCGATGTCTTGCGGACGGAACCCGCCTTAATCAGCAGAGTGCATGCGATGGTCCATGTCGGCGCGCGGCGTTGGGACCTGAAGTTCAATAACGGTGTTGAAGTCATGCTGCCCGAACAAGAGGTGGCGGCGGCCTGGGCCAGACTTGCCGAGTTAGACCAGGTCCACGCCATTTTGTCGCGGGATATAGCGGTGTTGGATATGCGCCTGCCAGATCGTCTGACGATCCGGCCGGGTGCCGCGAATAAAAACAGTGTGCAGAACATCTAGCAGGGGAATGTTGAATGGCCAGTACAGGACATAAAGGCGGTTTAATTGCAGCACTCGACGTTGGTTCGAGCAAAATCTGCTGCCTGATTGCCCGGTCCGACCCTGAAGGGGGGCTGCATGTTGAAGGGATGGGACACCAGCTATCCCGAGGTATTCGGGCGGGCTCCGTTGTCGACGTTGAAGCCGTGGAAAGTTCGATCCGAGCAGCAGTCGATACGGCGGAGCGTATGGCTGGCGAAACGATCTCGCATGTATACCTCAACCTGTCAGGCGGTTGGCCGCACTCGGATGCAATGCGGGTGGAAGTGCAGATTGCCTCTGGTCAGGTTGGCGAAAATGATATTCGCAATGCGGTCTCAGCGGCAACGGGTCAGTTCAACCGACCAGACCGCGAGATTATCCACGCAATTCCAGTAACGTATACTGTTGATGGGTCCCAGGGGGTCCGTGACCCTCGGGGCCTTTATGGCGACAGGCTTGGGGTGGATATCCACTTCGTTTCTGCTGAACGCGGGCCGTTGCGCAATCTGCGCCACTGCCTGGAGCAGGGGCAAATCGGTGTCGCATCGACCATCGTGTCACCCTATGCGTCTGGTCTTTCCTGTCTGTTGGAAGATGAGAAGGAAATCGGCGTTACCCTGATCGACTTGGGAGGTGGGACCACTACGACCTCTGTCTTTATGGAGGGCAGTCTCGTTTATGCCGATGTTGTACCCATGGGCGGCCAGTTGGTGACCAACGATATCGCCAAGGTGATGCTGACATCGCTAAGCGAAGCGGAACGCATGAAGACGCTGCACGGCAATGCCATTCGCCGCGCCTCTGACGATATGGAAGTCCTGACAGTGAGCCAGTTGGGTGACCATGGGGAAGCTCATCCGCATGAGGTGCCCAAGTCGTTACTGACGGGAATCATTGAGTCTCGGATGGAGGAAATCTTCGAGACCGTGCGCGATCATCTTGCGTCCAGCGGTTACGACCAGTTGGCAGGCAAGCGCGTTGTCCTCACCGGTGGGGGCGCGCAGTTGCAGGGTGTGCAGGAACTCGCCACCAAAATTCTGAACAAGACAGTCCGTCAGGGAAAGCCAGCCCATATCAAAGGGATGGCTGAATCTGCTGTCGGACCCGCATTTGCTACCTGTGCAGGCTTGTTGGCCTACGCGGTACAGGGGCAAGCCCAACCGGGCAAATTGAATGCCGCCATGTTGGCTCAGCCTGAGCCAAAAAGCGCCATGGCACGCGTAGGTCGATGGCTGAAGGAAAATTTCTAGGCCAATGATGAAGCAAAAGGGAGACCAGATATGCCACTGACATTAGGCGTACCGGAGATCACCGAGCTGCAACCCAAAATTCTGGTGTTCGGCGTAGGTGGTGCAGGCGGCAATGCCGTCAACAATATGATTCAATCAGAGCTCAAGGGTGTTGAGTTTGTCGTCGGGAATACTGACGCGCAGGCGCTGGCCCATTCGCTGTGCGACCGTCGCATTCAGCTGGGGACACAGATCACCCAGGGTCTCGGTGCAGGCGCTCGGCCAGATATTGGCGCCGCTGCAGCGCAGGAAGCCATCGACCAGATCAAGGAAGAACTGGCAGGTGCCAATATGGCCTTTATTACCGCCGGCATGGGCGGTGGTACCGGTACAGGTGCTGCCCCTGTCGTTGCCAAACTGGCACGTGAAATGGGCATTCTGACCGTCGGTGTCGTTACCAAGCCATTTCAGTTTGAAGGGTCGCGACGTATGGCGATTGCCGGTGAAGGGTTGGATGAACTGCACAAGCATGTTGATACGCTCATCATCATCCCGAACCAGAACCTGTTTTCCATTGCCAATGAGAAGACGACGTTCGCTGATGCGTTTGCCATGGCAGACAATGTGCTGCATTCCGGCGTGCGGGGTATTACCGACCTGATGGTGATGCCGGGTCTTATCAACCTGGACTTTGCCGATGTGCGTACGGTGATGATGGAAATGGGCAAGGCAATGATGGGCACGGGTGAAGCCGAAGGCGAAGCCCGGGCGCGTGATGCTGCCGAAGATGCCATCTCCAACCCCTTGTTGGATGAAATTTCCATGAAGGGCGCGAAAGGCGTACTGATTAATATCACCGGCGGTGAAGATCTCACCTTGTTTGAAGTGGAAGAAGCTGCAAACCG
>JAURPT010000123.1 GCA_030836535.1 Alphaproteobacteria bacterium | reverse complement strand
TTCTGATTGTGGAGGACAACCCTGAAGTGCTGACCTTCATGTCGAACTCACTACGGCAGCGAAACTACCATGTGATTAAAGCAACCGACATGAACAGCGCCATGGACAAGTTGGCTGATCAACCGGAAATAGACGTCCTGCTGACAGATGTCGCCCTGCCAGAGAACAAACGTGGGGCCGATGTCGCCGCCTGGATCCTGCGGCAACGCCCGAGAACAAAAGTTATCTACATATCTGGCAATACAAGGGCCATTGTTGAAGATGATGGTCGTCTGCCAAAAGGCGCCAATTTCCTGCAGAAGCCATTCACCGTATCCGAACTTGAACGAGCAATCCGCAGAGCGCTGGACAGCTGAGAAATCGTCGTTTGATTTGAATCCATGCGCGCCCTGACCAGGCTTCTATGGTGGTGATCCTATCCGCAACAGTACGGGAGCGCTGACCATGGAAAAACCTGTCTATTTGCACGTCACACTCAAAATTCACGCCGAAAAACGCGACATGTTCTTCGATGTCATGAAAGAAGCCGTGCCGATCATTGAAGAGCTGGGCTGGAACTTCATCGGGGCGTGGGTCAACAATGTCGGTCGCCTGAATACTGTCGTTGACCTTTGGGAGCTGAAAGACGCCAATATGTATTTCGACGTCATGTCGGCCTTCGCCAAACGGCCCGAATACCCCTCTATCATCGAACGGATGAATGCCTCGATCGAAGAAGAAGTCGTTCACATGATGACCAAAGTGCCCTACGGTCGCCGCTAGGCAACCAATATGGGGGAAGCATGTTATCGACACTTATTCGGCTGAAAGTGCTGCCGGAAAAGCAGGCAGAATTTGAAGGGCTAGTCGCGCAATTGGTGCAAGATGTTTACGAAAACGAACCCGCACCAAGACTGTACGAAGTACGCCGCTGCAAAGATGACCCGCTGTCTTACGTCTATCTGTTTAGTTTCAAGGACGAAGCCGCCCAGCAACGCTTCCAGGATGCCGACTATCATACGCAAATGGCACCCAAGGCTGTCGCCTGCCTCGACGGCGATCCGGTCTATGAGCAGTTGGAAAGCTTTTACTAGGCGGCATAGGCCGGGGCATTGCCCGGTTTCCATTTGATGGAACACCCTGCACTGGGGTGCTGCTCATCCTCGGGTGGCATACCAAGCAGCACGTTAGTTACGGCCTCACGCAGATCATCGCCTGTGACACCAATTCCATTGCCCGGTGTGGAGGGGTCAAACCTGCCCCGATAGGCCAACAGATGTTCCGTATCGAACAGGAAAAATTCAGGCGTACACACCGCCTGCAGGGTTTTGGCCACCGACTGGTTCTCATCGATCAGATAAGGGAAGTCGTAGCCAAAATGGCCGATATCCTTCAGCATTTCGGCCGAGCCATCGGACGGGTAGGCTGCAGCATCGTTAGCATTGATCGCCACCGTAAATAGATATTGCCGGTCATATTCGCCAACAAAATTCGCAAAGGCCTGCTTGAGATGCTTCACATAGGGGCAGTGATTACACCAAATCGCAATCAGGACAGCAGTGCCTTCCTGTATCGCGTTTGATGAGAAAACCTCACCACTGGCATCCGGCAATTCGAATAAAGGCAGGGATGTCCCCAACGGCAACATTGTAGATGTCTTGAGAGCCATAACTTTCCCACAGTTTCGGAATTAATTTTCCAAATACGTCCTGATGTCGGCAAGAATAGCGACATACCTCCACCAAGGCTTGTCAAAACTATGTGATTACGGGGCAATTTTACTGCCCCCCCCAGCAGCTTGATTGTCATCAATGACCGCGCGCAAGTGCATTAGCCATTCTTCGCGGACAACTTGATCAAGCGACGGAGACGACAATGGACCTGGTAGAAGAAATTGGCGGGGAAGCTGGAATCAGAGCCATGCTGGCGGCCTTCCGTACGCGCATCAACGAAGACAATGAAACTGCCCGGGCTGTCGACACAGACCTGATGGCGGCACGCACAGACAACCAGTGCCAATGCGTTGCCCACTTCATCAGTGGAGATGCAGACAAGGCACAGGCTGAAATGGCAGACGCCCATGCTTTTGTCGTCGGACGCGGCATGGATGACGACGCCTTTGATGCGATCTACGACCACTACCATGACTCGCTGGCAGAAATGGGTATTCCCGGCGGCATGGTGCACCTGTTTCTTGAAGCATTCGAGGACCTGCGCGACAGCGCCATGGCCTGACCCGAAGGCGCAATTTTGGCTAGACCTTGATGGCGTGCCCCCGCATGCTAGGGGCCAGGATTCATCTTTGTGGAAAGGCCCTTGAGCGAAAACAGCCCCAACACCCTGGCCGACAGGTGGCATCAGGCAGCGGACACCGTAAAGGCCCTGCCCGGCGCGACCCATCTGTTCACGGCAATCCGTATCTTTCGGGCTGCCCTGCGCGACATTCTGCGCGGCGACCTGCAAGTGCGCGCCGCCAGCCTTGTCTATTCAACACTTTTGGCGCTGGTACCGCTGATTGCCGTCAGCTTTTCGGTGCTCAAGGGTTTTGGCGTCCAGAACCAGATGCGGGGCTTTATCGGCAACCTCTTTACCTCTGTCGGCGACGACAAAGAAGCCATTGTCGACCAGATCATCACTTTCGTGAACAATATGGAAGTGGGCGTGCTGGGCGGCGTAGGGCTCGTCTTCCTGTTCTACACAGTGTTTTCGCTGATCCGCAAAATCGAGATGGCGGTCAATTTCTGTTGGCGCACCTATGAAAGCCGTTCTGTAGCCGACGGCTTTACCCGCTATATCTCGATCCTGATCTTCGGCCCGGTACTGTTGTTTGGCGCGATGACCATGTCGGCCTCCATCACCAGCGAGCCTCTCTATCAGAAGGTTGCCAGCATTCCGGGCCTCGCGTCGATTATCGACTGGGGCGGTCAGCTTCTACCCTATGGCATATTGGTGCTGGTCTTCTCCGCGCTCTATTATTTCCTGCCCAATACCTGGGTGCGCATTCGTGCGGCCCTCGCTGGCGGCTTGATAGCGGGCTTCCTCTGGTTCCTGTTTAGCATGGGTTTTGCCCGCTTTGTTGCAGGCTCCGGCAACTACGTAGCGATCTACGCCACCTTTGCAACCATGGTCATCTTCATGCTGTGGTTGTTCTTGGCCTGGCTTGTCCTGCTATTTGGCGCCTCTATCGCTTTCTATGCCCAGAACCCAGGCTTTGCGAACTTGTCGCTCGACCACGAAAATGCCGAGATATCCGGCCAGGCGCGAGAACGCATCGCCTTTGAGGTCATGGCCCATATCGGCAATTGCTATATCGACGGCAGAACACCGCCCAGCCTGATAGAACTGTCTGAGCAGCTGAACATGCCAATCCAGTCTGTCTCCTGGGTCATTACCATTATGGAAAAGAGCAGACTGGTGATGCCAACCACGGCCTCACCCCCGCGCTATGTGCCGGGCCGGGCACCTTCGTCGATCTTCCTGCGCGATATTGTCACGGCCGTGCGCACAGCAGGACACGAGGCCATTCGCGCCACAGACCTGGCCCGTCAAAAGGACCCTGCGGTAAAGGACCTCGTATCGTCGCTGGACAGTGCCCGGCAGAACGCCTTGGGTGACAGCACCCTGCAGGACCTGATAGAAAACAAACAACCCGAATAAAATCCCAACAAGGAACAGCGTAATGAAAAGCCAGTCTATTGTTGCCTTTGGCGAACCCCTTGAATCCACCACCAGCGACACACCGGTGCCGACCGGCAATCAGGTTTTGCTGAAGGTAACCCATTGCGGTGTTTGTCATTCCGACGTGCACCTGCATGACGGCCATTTCGACATGGGCGGCGGCAACAAGCTGGAAGTGGGCGCTGGCATGCAGTTGCCCTTTACACTGGGCCATGAAATTGAAGGCGTTGTTGCCGCTGTTGGCCCGGACGTGACCACCACCAAGGAAGGCGACGCCCGTGTGGCCTTCCCCTGGATTGGCTGCGGCAATTGCCCCACCTGCGACCGCGGCGACGAGCATTTGTGTAACCGGCCGCAGCACCTGGGTGTTTCTGTCCCCGGCGGTTTTGCCGACTATGTATTGGTGCCGCATGAGCAATATCTGCTCGACTATACCGGCATCCCAGATGGGTTGGCAGCCACCTATATGTGCTCTGGCCTGACGGCTTTCAGTGCGCTGAAAAAGCTGGGTACACCTGGCCCTGATGACGCTGTGCTGATTGTGGGCCTGGGTGGCGTGGGCATGATGGGCCTGCAATTTGCCAAGGCCATGTTCAATTGCCGCATTCTGGCCACCGATATCAGCGCTGAAAAACTGGCAGAAGCCGAAAAAGCCGGTGCCGACGCCACCTTCAATGCTGGTGATGCGGATACCGCCAAGCAGATCAAGGCCGCCACCGATGGCGGTGTTTATGCCTCTGTTGACTTTGTAGGCTCTGAGCCATCCTTTGGTTTGGCCCGGTCTGCCCTGCGCAAAGGCGGACAGGCCGTTGTTGTTGGCCTGTTCGGTGGTGGCTTTGCCATGCCGATCCCGCTGCTGCCGATGCAGGCACATACGCTGCAAGGGTCGTTCGTGGGCTCGCTCGCCGAAACCAAAGAAATGTTGAAACTGGTGCAGGATGGCGCAGTAGACCCGATCCCCGTCGCCGAGCGCCCCATTGAAGCCGCCACCGACACGCTGGATGATTTGCGCAACGGCAACATTGTTGGCCGTGTGGTGCTGAAACCCTAACTTTCTACCATCACAGAATTCTGAACAAAGGCCCGGACCTTGTCCGGGTCTTTTTTATGCGTGTCGTCAATGTCGGTACGGGTTTTGGAATCAACCCCCGCAGGCTGAACCGCAGCCATAGATGCGGCTACGTTGTCCGGTCCCAGGCCGCCGGCCAAAATGCAGGGTGTTGAAACGGCCTGAACCAGTCGCGCACTGAGGTCCCAGTCATGGGTAACGCCCAGAGCGCCGATCTGCTTGTCGCCCGGCGCGTGGCTGTCGAGCAGGAACCAGTCGGCCAGGCCTTCATATGACTGGGCGAGGGAAATCGCATCATCATCGACCATGGGGATCGACCGCATGATTGGCAGGTTCGGAAACGCCTGCTTGATCTTGACCACATCGTTCAAAGAAAGTTCTTCAGGCGCGGCCCCAAGATGCAGAATGTCCGGGGAGACGATACGCGCCACTTCTTTAATTTCATCAAGGCTGGCTGAGAGCGACAGCGCAACGACTTTGGCCTGCCCGCGAAAACTATTCGCCAGCATCGCAGCATCACTGGGCGACACTTCGCGGGGGAAGTTGCCATGGCCTACCAGAATACCGATATGGTCCACACCCACATCGAGGCAGAGTTGTACTTCTTTCGGGCTGGAAATTTCATAGAGCTGTGTGATCATGATGCCTGCAGGTCCTGTCCTACCTGGGCGACAGCGCGCGCATTCCCGAGCCAGGTATAATCGTCATCCAAAATGGTCTGGCGGGCGGCCTTGCCAAGCCGTTCCCGCAACGCCCTATCGAGCGCCAATTCTTCCACCTGCACGCAAAAGGCGTTTTCATCGCCCTGCGGAAAGAGGCGCGCATTCTGGTTATGCTGCAACACTTCGCCAATATTGGGCGTATCGGGGGCGACAACCGGTTTTTCCAACGCCATATATTCAAACAATTTCAGGGGTGAGGCATAGGCCACCACGTCCGGCTGCAGGGCAATATTAAACTGGGCGATATAGGCGGCAATATCTTCGCGCTGCACTATGCCGGTGAAGCTGACACGATCTTCAATGCCCATTCTGGCGACATCAGCCTCCAACGCGGGCTTGGCCGGGCCGTCGCCAACAATGACAAAATGCAAGTCCAACGGCCCGCCCTGCTCGGCAATCATCTCCAGCACCCGCTCCAACCCGTGCCAGTCGCGCAAAAAGCCCGTAAACCGAGTACGATACGCCCTTCAATACCCGCGACCGGCGCCGGGACAGGCTTCGGGTTCAAAAAGAGATCGCTGACACCATTATGCAGCACCGTGATGCGCTCTTCGGGCACACCGGCCTGGCGCAGATAGTCCGCCAGAACATTCGTCACTGGAAAGCACTGGTCTGCCCCGCGCCAGATCGCCTGTTCTGTCCTGCGCGCCAGCCGTTGCCAAATGAGTGTGCCGTGGCGGCTGCGCTCTTCTGTCAGCGGAGCGTTGACTTCCAACAGATATGGAATGCCGACTAGCCGCTTAAGCCACAGGCCTGCAGGGAAGAACAAATTGGCGCGTTCGTAGAGAATGTCTGGCTTGTGGCGCAGCCAACCACGCCACAGGCGCAGAAATGCGGGCAGGGTATAGCCCAGCTCCAATAGCTCGCGCACTGCCCGCATCATGCGGCCTGGCTCTTTCTTCCGCGCGCCACCGCTACCCATTTTACGGTACCGCTGGCGGCCCGGCCCAACGAAGATAATTTCATGCCCAAGCGATTCGAGCGCTTCAGTTAACTCGCGAATATGGACATATTGCCCATCGGCTGCTGCCGCCCGGTGATGATAGAGAATTTTCACAGGCCCCAGGCCCCTGACTGGTTGCACCAAATCTTGTGTCGCATGACCCGGCACCAACGCTACTTCTTGTGCTGAGCGCGCCTCACGCCGAATGCCGCCCCAGCACCCCTACAAGACGCCTTTTCCTTGTGCCAGCAGGGGCTTGGCAAATCAACAAAACCATTGCATTGGCAGGTCCAAATAGGTAAGTACTCCTGCGTTAAATTCGGTTGCAGGACCGACAAGGGAGCGTCGTCAGACGCTGTTCATCGCCGCAAGGCAAGCCCGCCGACGCCATGCCGGCAGACAGGGCATAGCCCCTGGAGCAAATGCTTTGCGACTCAACAGGCGACTTGGTACTCTGCACGGCCTTTTCTCAGGCCGCGAACGGTACCCGACGCTGCGGAGCATAGCGCCCCGTTTCCTGTGGTTTTCCCACAGGCCCAAGACGTCCTGCACCCTGTGCTGCATGCAGCGCAGAAAGACTGTGAATGTGATTGGAGATTGACGAGGATGACGAAGCCAGTAACTGACTTTGCCACCCCCAATAAGATGGCCCCCGCATTGTCGGGTGACGGTGCTGATCGCGCCCGCCCCGGCCTGCCTGAGGCCCAGGGCCTGTACGACCCCCGGAACGAGCATGATGCCTGCGGCATCGGTTTTGTTGCCAATATCAAAGGCATCAAA
Organism: Alphaproteobacteria bacterium; assembly: GCA_030836535.1. Taxonomy (GTDB): domain Bacteria; phylum Pseudomonadota; class Alphaproteobacteria; order SMXS01; family SMXS01; genus SMXS01. The sequence goes on along the minus strand of JAURPT010000123.1, from coordinate 5,924 downwards.
ACCCACAAGATCGTTCGTCAGGGCCTGCAAATTCTCGAAAATTTGGTTCACCGCGGTGCTGTTGGCGCCGACCCGAAGGCCGGTGACGGTTCTGGCCTGCTGATCCAGCTGCCCGACGAGTTCATGCGCGCCAAGGCTGAAGAGCTGGGCATTGCCCTGCCGGAAGTCGGCAAATATGCCGTTGGTATGATCTTCCTGCCGCAAGACGACGATGATCGCGCCCGCGTGGAAGCAGAATATGAAGCCAAGACGGCTGAAGAAGGCCAGACCTTCCTGGGCTGGCGCGATGTGCCGGTCGACAACAGCAATTTCTCTGAAGGTATCAAGAAAACAGAACCGGTGATTCGCCAGTTCTTCGTAGGCTGCGGCGATAATTGCGCCGACCAGGATGCTTTTGAACGCAAGCTCTATGTGATCCGCAAGCGCGCTTCCAACGAGATCGCCTCATGGAATGACAACGCCGATGACTGGTACTACGTACCCTCACTGTCTTCGCGCATCATTCTCTATAAGGGTATTCTGCTGGCCGATCAGGTTGGCCCCTATTACCCCGACCTGTCGGACGAACGCGTCACCTCAGCACTGGCCCTGGTGCATCAGCGCTTCTCGACCAACACCTTCCCGACCTGGAAGCTGGCGCAGCCATTCCGCTATATTTGCCACAATGGTGAAATCAACACCGTGCGCGGTAACACCAATTGGATGAATGCGCGCCGCCAGGCCATGGAATCAGACCTGTTTGGTGATGATCTCAAGAAGATCTGGCCGCTGATCCCTGAAGGCCAGTCTGACTCAGCCTGTTTCGATAACGCGCTGGAACTGCTACTGCATGGCGGCTATCCCCTGTCGCACGCGATGATGATGCTGATCCCTGAAGCCTGGGCTGGAAACCCGCTGATGGATGACCAGCGCCGTGCCTTCTATGAATATCACGCCGCTGTCATGGAGCCATGGGACGGCCCGGCCGCCGTGGCCTTTACAGATGGCAAGCAGATTGGCGCCACGCTGGACCGCAATGGCCTGCGCCCCGCCCGCTATTACGTCACAAAGGACGATATGGTCGTTCTGTCATCAGAAGCAGGCGTACTGGTGGTGCCGGAAGAAGAAATCGTCAAAAAGTGGCGTCTGCAACCCGGCAAGATGCTGCTGATCGACACCGAACAGGGCCGCATCATCGACGACGCGGAAATCAAGGCAGACCTGTCCGGCAGCCAGCCTTACCAGCAAATGTTGGACGAAGGTCAGCTGTTGCTGCGCGACCTGCCAGAACCCAATAATGGTGGCGACGCGCCATCAAGCGACCTGCCGCTCTTGAAGCGCCAGCAGACCTTTGGCTTCACCCAGGAAGATATCAAAATCCTGCTGATGCCGATGATCAGCTCCGGCCAGGAACCCACAGGTTCCATGGGTAATGACGCTCCAGTTGCTGTGCTGTCCGACAAGACCAAGCCGCTGTTCAACTATTTCAAGCAGCGCTTTGCGCAGGTGACAAACCCGCCGATCGACCCGATCCGTGAAGAGCTGGTAATGTCGCTGACAAGCTTCATCGGCCCGCGCCCCAACCTGCTGGCGCTGGAACCTTCCAGCCACAAGCGTCTGGAAGTGGCCCAGCCTGTGCTGACCAATGCGGACCTCAAGAAGATCCGCGCCATGGAACACGCCAATGGCGATTCTTTCTCATCCAAGACGCTGAACATGATCTTTGCAGCCGTTAGCGGTGCTGAAGGCCTGCAGCCTGCCCTGGATGTGTTGTGTGAAGAAGCCGAAAAGGCGGTTCGCGACGGCTATAACATCATCATCCTGTCTGACCGTCAGGCAGATGCTGACAATGTTCCCATGCCCTCCTTGCTGGCAACCTCTGCGGTGCATCATCACCTGATCCACACTGGCCTGCGCACCAGCGCTGGTTTGGTCGTTGAAACCGGTGAAGCCCGTGAAGTACACCAGTTCTGCCTGCTGGGCGGTTATGGTGCTGAAGGCATTAACCCCTATCTGGCCTTCGACACCATTGCTGAGCTGGCCCCGACGCTGGAAGACCCCGTTTCCTATGACGAAGCGGTCGAGCGTTACATCAAGGCGCTAAACAAAGGCGTTCTCAAGGTGATGTCCAAGATGGGTATCTCGACCTTCCAGTCCTATTGCGGTGCCCAGATTTTTGACGCAATCGGCCTGTCGTCAGAGGTTGTCGAGAAGTACTTCTTCGGTACAGCCACGACCATTGAAGGCATCGGCATCGATGGCATTGCGGAAGAAGCCGTCCGCCGCCACATGCTGGCCTATTCCGACGCGCCGATCTATCGCAAGCAGCTGGACGTGGGTGGTGACTATCACTACCGCATCCGTGGTGAAGGCCATAGCTGGACCCCGGAAAGCATTAGCTCCCTGCAGCACGCCGTACGCAGCAACAGCCAGGAAAAATATCGCGAATTTGCCGCGCTAATGAATGAGCAGTCAGAAAACCTGCTGACACCGCGCGGCCTGTTCGAAATCAAGCAGACCAACAACGCCATCCCACTGGACGAGGTTGAACCTGCCTCTGAGATCGTGAAACGCTTTGCAACGGGTGCCATGTCCTTTGGCTCTATTTCCCGTGAAGCCCACACCACGCTGGCTGTGGCCATGAACCGTATTGGCGGCAAGTCCAACACCGGTGAGGGTGGCGAGGAAGTTGACCGCTTTTCACCGATGGAAAATGGCGATTCCATGCGCTCTGCCATCAAACAGGTGGCTTCTGGCCGCTTTGGCGTGACGGTGGAATATCTCGTCAATTCCGACGATATCCAGATCAAGATGGCCCAGGGTGCCAAGCCCGGTGAAGGTGGCCAGCTGCCTGGCCATAAGGTCGACCAGACCATTGCATCCGTGCGTCATTCAACGCCAGGCGTTGGCCTGATCTCGCCGCCACCGCATCATGATATCTATTCGATCGAAGATCTGGCGCAGCTGATCTATGACCTCAAAAACGTCAACCCTAATGCCCGCATCTCTGTGAAGCTGGTGTCCGAAGTCGGCGTGGGCACAGTTGCCGCCGGTGTTTCCAAGGCGCGTGCAGACCATGTGACCATCGCCGGTTACGACGGTGGCACAGGTGCCAGCCCGCTGACATCGATCAAACATGCAGGCTCCCCGTGGGAAATTGGCCTGGCCGAGACGCACCAGACGCTGGTGATGAACTCGCTGCGGGGCCGCATTGCTGTGCAGGTTGATGGTGGCCTGCGCACTGGCCGTGACGTTGTCATCGGTGCACTCTTGGGCGCTGACGAATTCGGGTTCGCCACCGCGCCGCTGATCGCCGCTGGTTGTATCATGATGCGCAAGTGTCACCTGAACACCTGCCCGGTTGGCATTGCCACCCAGGACGAAGAGCTGCGCAAGCGCTTTACCGGCCAGCCGGAACACGTGATCAACTACTTCTTCTTCATTGCAGAGGAAGTCCGCGAATATATGGCGCAGATGGGCTTCCGTACCATGGACGAGATGATCGGCCAGTCGCAGATGCTTGACACCCGCCGGGCCATTGCCCATTGGAAGGCGGAAGGGCTGGACTTTACCAATCTGCTCCACAAGCCCGACATGGGCGCCGATGTGGCCATCTACAATAGCGAAGCACAGGAACATGACATCTACGAGATCATGGACCGTACGCTGATTGAAAAGTCTCAGAAGGCCATCAGCGATTGCGCACCCGTGCAGATTGAACTGCCCGTGGTGAACACGGACCGTACCATCGGTGCCATGCTGTCTGGTGAAATTGCCAAGAAGCACGGCCTGAAGGGTCTGCCCGAAGATACCATCCATGTGAAGCTGACCGGCACCGCCGGGCAGAGCTTTGGCGCCTTTGCCGCCAATGGTGTTTCGCTGGAGCTGATCGGTGAAGCCAATGACTATGTCGGCAAGGGTATTTCCGGCGGCCGCATTGCCATCTACCCGCACCCCGACAGCCCGGTTGTGCCAACCGAAAGCATGATCGTGGGTAACACGGTCCTGTATGGTGCCATTACCGGCGAATGTTACTTCCGCGGTATGGCCGGTGAACGCTTTGCCGTGCGTAACTCCGGCGCCATTGCCGTTGTTGAAGGCGTTGGCGACCACGGTTGTGAATATATGACCGGTGGTGTCGTTGTCGTGATCGGCAGCACGGGCCGCAACTTCGCCGCTGGCATGAGCGGCGGCATTGCCTATGTGCTTGACGAAGAAGGTGATTTTGAGCGCCGCTGCAACCTCTCGATGGTTGAGCTGGAGCCCATCCCCGCAGAAGATGCAGCCTCTCAGGCGTCGCATCAGGGGGCAGACCTTGAAGGTCATGGCCTGGTGGACGTGATGCATGACATGACGCATTACGACGCCGAGCGCCTGCGCGTTTTGCTGCAGCGCCACGCGCGCTACACCAATAGTGACCGCGCACAGGATATCCTCGACAATTTCGACGCCTACCTGCCGAAATTCGTCAAGGTGATGCCTGTCGACTATCGTCGCGCTCTGGAAGAAACCCGCGCCCGGCAGGAAGCCGAAGCCGCAAATGACGAACGGGTGGGAGCATAACCATGGGTAAAGTCACCGGATTCAAGGAATTTGATCGCCAGGACCGCACCTACCGCCCGGTTGCGGAACGGACCCAGCACTTCAAGGAGTTCGTGGTTCCGCTCAGCGATGAAGAGCTGAACAACCAGGCCGCCCGCTGCATGGATTGTGGCATTCCGTACTGCCATAATGGCTGCCCGATCAACAACATCATCCCCGACTTCAACGACCTTGTATTCAATGAAGACTGGCAAATGGCGTTCGAGACGCTGAGTTCGACCAACAACTTCCCGGAATTTACGGGTCGTGTATGCCCTGCACCATGTGAAGCGGCCTGTACGCTGAACATTGAAGACACGCCGGTGACCATCAAGACCATCGAATGCTCGATTGTCGACAAGGCATGGGAAGACGGCCGTGTTGTACCACTTGTCCCGACCAGCAAAACCGGCAAGAAGGTTGCGGTTGTTGGTGCTGGCCCCGCCGGCATGGCGGCAGCCCAGCAGTTGGCCCGCGCTGGCCACGATGTGGACCTGTTTGAGAAGAACCAGAAGATCGGCGGTCTGCTGCGCTACGGCATTCCCGACTTCAAAATGGAAAAACACCTGATCGACCGTCGGGCCGAACAGATGGAAGCCGAAGGCGTAACGCTGAAAACAGGCATCCATATCGGTGTCGACATGCCCGCCAAGGATTTGGTCGACAATTACGATGCAGTGCTGCTGACCGGTGGTTCTGAAGAATCCCGTGACCTGCCGATCCCCGGCCGCGAAGCCGACGGTGTTCACTTCGCCATGGACTTCCTGCCGCAGCAGAACCGTCGCAATGGCGACGAACCACTGGGCAATTACGAAGAAATTCTCGCCAGCGGTAAACATGTTGTCGTCATTGGTGGTGGTGACACGGGGTCTGACTGTATTGGCACCTCCATCCGGCAGGGTGCGCTGTCTGTGACGCAGATTGAAATTATGCCCGCCCCGCCGGAGAAGGAAGACAAAGCCCTGACTTGGCCGAACTGGCCGATGAAGATGCGGACATCTTCTTCACAGGCTGAAGGCGCTGAGCGTGATTTCTCCGTTCTGACCAAGAGTTTTGAAGTCAAAGACGGTGTTGTAACCGCCCTGAACTGTGCCCGTGTTGACGATAACCTCCAGGAAATTGAAGGTATGGACTTCCACATTCGTGCTGACCTGGTCCTGTTAGCCATGGGTTTTGTGCACCCGGTGCACCAAGGCATGATCGAAGAGCTGGGCCCGGAACTGGACGGTCGCGGCAATATTTCAGCCAACACCAATGACTATCAGACCAATATCGACAAGGTCTTCGCTGCTGGCGATATGCGCCGTGGCCAGTCGCTGGTTGTCTGGGCCATTCGTGAAGGCCGCCAGGCTGCACGCTCGGTC
>JAURPT010000122.1 GCA_030836535.1 Alphaproteobacteria bacterium | reverse complement strand
ACAATGCCGGGCGATCAAAGTTTGTGGCCCATGCCAATCTCGATGGGCTGGACGCCGAAGACTTCCAGAGCATCTACAGCGTCAACGTCGTCGGGACCTTCCAGATGACGCGGGCTGTTGTGCCGCACATGAAGGAACAGGGCGAAGGCTCTATTGTGAATGTATCTTCCATCGCGGGTATTGGAGGCATTGGCAGCTGCATTGCCTATGCTGCCTCTAAAGGCGCGCTGAATACGATGACCAAGTCTCTGGCGCGCGCGCTGGGCCCGGAAATTCGGGTAAATTCTGTATGTCCCGGTTTTATCCAGACGCGCTGGCTCCGCGAAGGGCTGGGCGAGGATGTCTATAATAACCTGATGAGTTCAGTGGAGCGCAGCACGGTACTCAATGCAGCCAGCTCGCCTGTTGAAGTGGCCGAACCTATCGTGTTCTTTGCTCTTAGCGGACACCATACGACAGGCGCCATCTACACCGTAGATTCGGGGTCGCATCTGGGGCCGCGCGCTTCTGTTGTGTCGGACAACGTGTAACGCCCAGGTATAGTCAACGATGGCCTATGTGTTGCGTATCAACGGGGTCGACCATCGCCTGGACATAGACGGCGACACGCCGGTGCTGTGGGCGCTGCGGGATAATTTGGGCCTGATGGGCACCAAATATGGCTGTGGCATATCGGCCTGCGGCGCCTGCACCGTGTTGGCAGACGATGCTGCCGTGCGCAGCTGTGGCGTGTCTGTGGAAGAGGCCGAGGGGCTCGATATCATCACCATTGAAGGGCTGGCAGAGGTCGGCATGGGTGACATGTCTGACGCCTGGGTGGAAGAAGACGTGCCGCAGTGCGGTTATTGCCAGAGTGGCCAGATAATGGCTGCTGCTGCCCTGTTGTCGGAAAACAAAAAGCCAACAGATGCTGAAATTGATGCGGCCATGACGAATATCTGCCGCTGTGGCACTTATTCGCGCATTCGCAAGGCCATCCACCGTGTGGTCGAGGAACGATGAACGGCCCGGTTGTCAGAAATGTTTCGCGCCGCCGCTTCCTGCAGGTGGGGGCGGGGGCAGCCGGTGGGCTGGTGCTGGGTTTTCACCTGCCTGGTGGGCTGGACGCCTGGGGTAACCGCGTGGGAGCTGACGGGCGGCTCAATGGCTATGTGATGATCGAGCCGGATGGTACCATCACCATCAGCCTGACCCATGCAGAAATGGGGCAGGGGGTCCACACAGCGTTACCCATGATTCTGGCAGAGGAATTGGAAGCCGACTGGTCGACAATTCGCGTCCTGCTGGCACCAGCAGCAAAGGAAGGCGCTGTTGTATCAGCAGCTTCCGGGACGGGGGGCAGCAGGACAATCAGAAGTCAGTATGGAGTGGTCTCAAAAGCCGGGGCAATCGCGCGCGACATGTTGCGGCAGGCTGCTGCCAACAGATGGAATGTGCCGCTTGAAGACTGCATCGCTCGCAATGGCGCCATCGTGGCGGGCGACCGTACGGCGAGTTATGGCGATCTGTCTTTAGGGGCTTCCATGTTGCCGGCCCCCGCGACGGCAGCGATCAAAACGAAGGCTGAATGGCGCTTGCTGGGCAAACCCACCAAGCGGCTGGATGCGCGCGACAAGTCGACAGGCCAGGCCCGGTTCGGTGTTGATGTTGTGCTGGAAGACATGCTGGTCGGCACCATACAGCAGTGCCCGCAATGGGGCGGGAAGCTGAAAACTGTTGATGCAGCCCCCGCCTTGACCGTCAAAGGCGTAGAGCATGTCGTCACAACCGATGCCGCTGTCATGGTGCTGGGGAGCGGCTATTGGCCTGCTAGCAAGGGATTGGCGGCGTTGACGCCGGAATGGGACTCTTCGTCCGCGAAGGCAGAGGATTCGAACGTGGTTGCTAATGGGCTAGCCAAAGCCCTTAGAGGCAAGACGGCAAAAATTGTCGACCAGGGCAATATTGCCCAAGCCAGTAAGTTTGTCTCTAAATCCATCACGACGACCTATGAAGTGCCATACCTCCACCAGGCCACCATGGAGCCCATGAATGCCACCGCCTGGGTGCGGGATGCCAAGATCGACGTATGGGCACCCGTGCAGAGCGCGGGGCGCGAGCGCTTGCGGATTGCGCAGGAATTTGGTGTTGCAGAAGACGATGTTACGGTCCATGTGACCTTCCTCGGCGGCGGTTTCGGGCGGCGCAGTTCAATGGATTTCATTCGTCCGGCCATTATCGCCTCGCAGGAGGCCAGGCGCCCCGTGAAGATGTTGTGGTCTCGCGAAGAGGATATGAGCCACGGCCTTATGCGACCCATTGCCAAGGGGCGCTTTGCCGCGGGACTGAACGTACCGGGCATGCCGGTTACTTGGGATGCAACGCTTGCTGTTCCCTCAATCTCGAAGCAGCAGGCGCCACATCGCGTGACAGGCCAGGTTGACCCTGTTTCAGTCTATGGGGCCGACAACTTGCCCTATGCCATTCCGCACCAGCGGTTGCGCTATGCCATGCCGGACTTCGGCGCGCCGTTGGGGTTTTGGCGCTCGGTGCCGCATTCCTACACGGCCTTCTTTGTTGAGAGTTTTCTCGATGAAATTGCCCAGGAAAGTGGCACGGATCCATTCGTTTTGCGTGAACGATTGCTCGTCGGCCAAGGCCGCGAACTGGCGCTGCTGGCCAAATTGAAGCAGGCGTCTGATTGGGCCGCCAAGCCAGAGAAGGGGCGCTTTCGCGGCATGGCCTTCCATGAATGCTTCGGGTCGCTGATCGGGCAGGTCGTGGAACTGTCGATGCAGGAGGATGATGATATCCGATTGGAACGGATAACCGCTGTTATTGACTGCGGCATGGCAATCAATCCTCTGACCATCCAGGCCCAGATCGAAGGCGGCATCATCTACGGCCTGACCGCCGCTATGTATGGCCGGATTGACGTGGCAGATGGCGCGGCCGTTCAGAAGAACTTCGACACCTATGAAATGGTACGCATGGGGCAGGTGCCGCCTGTCGATGTCCATATTCTTGAGGGTGGCCCTATCGGTGGCATAGGCGAGCCGGGTGTGCCGCCGATTGCACCTGCGTTAACCAATGCACTATTCGCGGCAACAGGCACGCGCTACCGTAAATTGCCGTTGATGGATGCTGGTCTGTCGCTTGCCGGGCGCCACTCGGATTGAGCTCTAAAGTTATAGGTGACTTTTGGACGTTGCCTTGTCGGGATGCACGTGGCACGATCAGCGCCACAATTTATATCGCTCCATGATCCGTGGCGGATGTTGGGGAAGAGACGGGGAAGTTCCTATGAAATACAATGCGTTGGCCAAATGGGCCGCGAGCATGTTCGTTGTTGTTGGTCTGGCCGCATGTAGCGCGGAGGAGCCAGAACAGGCGTCAGAGCCAACACCAGAACCTGTCACTGTGGGCGGTATGACCATTGACGACCCGGCTGTCTTGGCCGCTATGGCGGAACGACAGGCGCTAAAGGACCCGGAAGGCCCCGGCGCACAGGCCTATGAAGAGGTTTGTGCAGGGTGCCATGAGGGGCAGGTTCCCAAAGCCCCTCATACGTCGATGTTGGAGATCATGTCTCCGGATTCCATCTTCAAGGCACTGGACGAAGGTGTGATGCAGGCTGAGTCCGGCGACCTGTCCCGCGACCAGAAGCGCGCGGTTGCTGAATATCTTTCCGGCACAAGAATTGGCCAGCAGGTGGCGTACCCTGTAGTGATGTGTCAGGACGACGCGCTGGCCTTTGACTATGATGATACACCGCTGGTGCCCGCCTGGGGTATGACCCGCGGCAACACGCGTATGATGCCCGCCTCCAACATTAACCGCGACAATGTGGCCTCGTTGCAGCTGAAATGGGCCTTTGCCTACCCTGAAGCTGTCCGTGCCCGCTCACAGCCCATGGCGGCTGGTGGCGCCCTGTATGTCGGTAGCCACAATGGCGATGTCCTGGCCCTAGACGCAGATACGGGCTGTGTCCGCTGGCAATTCCAGGCATCTGCCGAGGTGCGAACCGGCGTAGTCATTGATGAATGGGAAGCAGGTGACACCGACGCACAACCGCTTGCCTATTTCGGTGATCTGCTGGGCAATGTTTATGCGATCAACGCTGTTACTGGCGAGCAGGTATGGCGCCACCGCCCGGACGATCATCCGAGCGCAACGATCACGGGGACACCGTCGCTCTTTGACGGCAAGCTCTATGTCACGGTATCTTCGCTCGAAGTAACGCCGGCCATGTACCCCACCTATGAATGTTGCACATTCCGCGGGTCTGCCGTGGCCTATGATGCGGCCAGCGGTGACGTTGTCTGGCAGACATTTACGATTGATGAAGAGCCACAACTTCTGGGTCAGAACCGGTCGGGAACAGACAATTATGGTCCCTCTGGTGCGCCGTCGTGGAACAGCCCTGCAATCGATACTGAGCGCAATCAGCTCTACTTCGGTACCGGCGAAAACTACTCGTCACCGGCGACCTTGACCAGTGACGCAATCTTCGCACTCGACCTCGATACGGGTGCCATAAATTGGTCGTTCCAGGCCACGCCGAATGATGCCTGGAACCAGGCCTGCGACATGCCGAATGACGATAATTGCCCCGCCGAAGACGGACCTGATTTCGACTTTGGTGCAGCCGTTGTCTATGCGGAAGACAGCAATGGCAAAGGCTATGTGTTGGGTGGCCAGAAGTCGGGTATGGTCCACGCGTTGGACCCCGATACGGGTGACATTCTGTGGCAGCAGAAAGTTGGCCGTGGGGGTATTCAGGGCGGTATTCACTTCGGCATGGGCGTGGAAGGCGACACAGTGTTTGTACCGGTCACTGACATGCCGGATGGTCGGGAATATCCGGAACCTAGACGACCCGGTCTATATGCATTGAATTTGATGACGGGTGAGTACATTTGGAAGGCGCCGGCAGACGATGTTTGCGAAGGGCGATTTGGATGCGCACCAGGCATTTCAGCCTCTGTCAGCGTGTCACCTGGTCTGGTCTACGCGGGTGCCATGGACGGCCGTATGCGGGTACATAATACCGAGACCGGTGAAATCCTGTGGGACTATGATTCAACGGTTCAGTACGCCACATTGTCGGGTGAGCCAGCGTCAGGCGGGTCCTTCGGCGGCGCTGTTGGCCCGCTGGTTAAAGGCAACCGGCTGTATATGAATTCCGGCTACGGCATCTACTTCCATATGCCTGGCAATGTGTTGCTGGCGTTCGAACTGCCTGAAGAACAAGCTGCGCACGATAGCGCCGAATAAGCCGAGCGCAGACAATGCCCGGTCCGTGGGATCAGCCCCCAGAAGAGGACGATAAAGACCGCCAAAACGGCGGTTCCCGGGCAGGTCGTGCTGTAGCCATTGGCCTTATATTGGTCGCTGGCCTGGTGGTCGGCCTTGTCGTCATGCGGGGCGAGGCTCTGGATGACGATAGCTGGGCCAGATTGATCTATCTTGGATTGTTGCTCAGCGTCATTGTTACGGGTCTGAGCGCCGGTTTTGTGCGGAATATGCGCCGGTCACTACGTGATATCGGCATATGGCTGGCGCTGGGTGGCGGGTTGCTGCTGGTGTATAGTTTTGCCGACGAATTCGGCATGGTTGCTGACCGTTTGAGCGGGCAGGTTGACCCGACAAGCCCGCGCCAGATGGCAGATGGTGGCGTTGCAATTACGGCAGATGAACGCGGCCATTTTGTTCTCCGGGCGCAGGTTGAAGGGGCCCCGGTCGTCTTCATGGTGGATACCGGCGCAAGCAATGTTGTGCTGTCTCATCAGGCGGCCAGGGCCATTGGCCTCGACCCGGATACTCTGGCCTATACGCAACTCACCAGCACGGCCAACGGCATGGGGCGTTCAGCGCCTGTGACGCTTTCATCTATCCAGGTGGGTGACATTACACTTCGGGACGTGCGGGGTTCTGTGAACATGGCAGACTTGGACCAGTCACTGCTGGGTATGAGTTTTCTGTCCCGCCTTTCCGGCTTTTCCATCGAGAGCGGCGAGCTGGTTCTCTATCGCTAAATCACCAGACTTTTGGGATCAGCGCCTTGCGTTCCCTGGGGTAATCCAGAAAGGTCTGTCTATACCACTGTTGATGGCTGCGTGCCCGTGGTGCCAGATTGGCAATTGTGAAGGCCAGAAAGCCAAATGCCGGTAGCGTCCAGGCCGCGATTGCGAAGCCCAGCCATTCGATAATTTCGCCGAAATAATTCGGGCTGGCGACGTGTCTGTGCAGGCCTTCCTGGGGGACAACATAGCTGCCGTCTGGTGGACGCTTGAGGTTCCTGAGAATGGCATCGGAGCGGAGGTTGATCCACGCCCCCAGGATGAACAGGCCCGCACCAATGATGAAGCGCGGGTCGACCAGCCAGCCAGCATCCAGATGGGTGCCCAGATGACCGATCGCCCAGCCGTTGAGGCTGCCATTCACGATGTTGAAAAGGATTGCCATCATGACGGTCAGGAACGGTTTTGTTTTGGTGCTCCCCCGCATTCTGAACGGGTAGATGAGGGACCTGTACACATAGTGAGACATAAACAGCGCAAACAGCGCCAGCCTGACTGGCTCATCCCAATAGTCACCCGAAAAGTAAAGCCAGGCGAAGCACAAGGGAGAGGGTAATTCCATTACCACCCAGCCAAGCCTGGCGGGAATGACAGGCCCCCAGCCTGGTCTGCTATGTCGGCCATAGGGTGCTGTTACGAAGAACAGGAGCGGGAAAATGACGGCCGCCCCGCCGAACAGGACGTAAAGGCCGATTGTGTAAAGCTCTGAATCCAAATTCTTTCCCTCCGCGCCTTACTTTAACGAATAGGCCGGGAAAGAGAAGGCGAGAGGTCAGGGTGTCAGATAGGCATCCAGCACATCGTGGAAATGTCGAATGCGGGCCTCCTGTGGCAGCAGGGCGGCGCCCTGCTGGAAACCGCGGGAATGCAGACCCCGCTGAACGCGTGGCAGATTGAAGCCATCCTGCTCAAGTAGTTGGCTCAGTGTCTGGTCTTCAGCCAGGTGAGCCGCCGGGTGTTGCAGAACGCTGATATAGGCTGTCATCTGATCCGGGTCTGTAGGATGTGGATGATGCGCAATGACCGTGGCGCTCTCTGCGCGCAACGTCAACGAGATGTTGGGGAAGATGAAGTAGTGATGGCTGTCGGTCAGCTGGTCATCACTTAACTCGTCATATGGTCCCTTCATGTCGCTTGCTTGCGCGCGCTTGTGTTGCTGGATGTCCCGCCGCAGTGTGGTCAGGTCACCTCCATAAGTTGATGGGTCCATGCCTGCCTGTAGCATCATGTCCTGCAGGGCACCGGGGATCATACTCTGGTCCTCAAGGTGCAGGCGTGGTGAAGGGGACCCCATAGGGGTGATGCAGCGACTGTGCCGACTGTAAAAGTCCAGCTGCGTATTGACGTCATCCATATACCACAGCATTTGCGGATGAACGCTGGTCGTGTGGTATGATTCATTGGCAGTATCAATGGCTGTTTTCCAGTTGCAGTCCCACTCCACCGTCGACGTACTGGTTAATTGCATTTCTGACAGGTGATAGGGGGCCAACAGCTCCGTCACCGTGCCTAGATAGTCTTCCAGAGGGTCGGGATCTGCATCCATGTTGAACCAGATAAAGCCGCCCCAGTTTCTGCATGCCAGTTCTACCAGGCCAAAGTCTTCGCAGGTTTGACCGTCTGCCAGTTGGTCTGCATCGGGAATGGTGCGCACGGTGCCGTCCAGGTGCCACTCCCAGTGATGCTAGGGGCACTTTATGGAGCGCATCTGGCCATTGCCGGCAAATTGCAGCTGGCTACCGCGATGCTGGCAGACATTGAAAAAGGCGCGGATTGTATCGTCTCTGCCACGTACAAGCAGGACAGAGTCACGGCCTATATCCTTGCAAATATAGTCACCGGCTTTTTCCAGTTCGGAAGCACGACCACCCATCAGCCAGACACGAGGCCAGAGGCTCTCCCATTCTTCGTCAAGAAAGCGACGCGACGTAAAACGGTCGGCGGTAATGGTTGAGTGGGTGTAGCTGGCTAATTCCTCAACGGGCAGGTATTGCTCTCTATGTGCCCGTTCAAGATTCATCAAATTGTCTCCTGGTCCTCAGCCTGTCAGGGATATTGACGGGCCAGAGACCAGAAGACATTGATCGCAATCAAGCTGTTAAGCCAGACGGCTTTATGGGCATCATGTGCCCGTATAATTGGCTTTGCGGCGTTCGATGAAGGACTGCAAGCCCTCCTTGGCATCGTTCGAGTCACGAAGTGCGGCACTGTCCACAGGCAGGTCGGCAACGGATGCCTCAAAGCCGTCAATGGCAGCAGTGCGCCCTGTCTTGATCAAACCCTTAACGGCGAGCGGTGCCTGGTCAGCAACCTTGTGCGCAATAACGAGCGCGCGGTCGTACACAGCTTCAGGGTCAACGACTTCCTGCACAAAGCCCATGCGATAGGCGTCCTGAGCCGTCATTTCGTCGCCAGTCAGCAGATAGCGCATGGCATTGCCCCAGCCGGCCCGCTCGATCATCCGTTGGGTGCCGCCACATGTAGGAATGAGATTCCGCTTCACTTCCAGTTGGGCAATGCGGGCATCGGAACCGGCAATGATCATGTCAGCCGCCAGGGCAATCTCGAAGCCGATGGTGAAGGTGATGCCGCGCACGGCTGCGACGACCGGCTTGGTGCGCAGGGGGGCGTGCAGGTCGACCGGGTCGATCAGCTCCTTGGGGAACAGGTCGACGGCGCGGTCGAGATTCGCCAGGTCCAGCCCGGCGGTAAAATGGGCGCCCGTCGTATAAACCAGGGCGCAGCGCCACGGGCCATTCTCATATTCCGTGTAGGCCTGAGCCAGCTCGTTGAGCATCTTGTTGGTGAAGCCATTATACTTCTTGGGGCGATCGATGCCGATCAGCAGGACGTGGCCGTCTTCGCGGGTGAGGATGCGCCCGAGTTCATTGTCGTCGGTCATTACTCTTCACTCTCGGATACATTAAACTGGATCGGGAACTGCGCTTCAATGCGAACCTGAGTGTTGTTCTGTTCATCAACATAAAAGCGCAGGATCATGGCGCGCTGCTCACCGCAGCCGGCGACGAACCAGGTTTCATATTGCTGTTCTTCGTGTTGCTTCTCGTAGCCTTCGGGGATGTTGAGCGATGTGTTGTAAACCGTCTTGGTTTCGCAGTTCTCAATTTCTGCAGCTGCTTCCATGAGTGGGCGCAGGTCGCGCAGAAGGCTGAAACTGCGGGCTGAATGACCGGGGACCACACGCAGCACATTCAAGGTGCCATCGTCTTTCACCTCGAATAAAGCATTGTGTACGCGTATTTGGCCGCAGCCTTGCAAAATGAAGCGTTCCAGCCACTCTCCGGCGGTGGGGTACGGATCACCCTCATTCATTGTGACGGGCTGGGTCAGGCGTAATGCGCCGGGGCTGTACTGAACATCTTCATTGCATGTTACACCTATCGCCCGGTCTTCCATGGCAGCAACGCGAAAGAGATATTCAGCGTGTTGAGGACTCTGCAGGAACTGCCAAAAGGGGCTGTCCTCGGGGATGTCACCCGCCTGAGAATAGGTTGCAGCTTGGGCAGCGCCTGTCGAAAGCCAAATTGTGGCGAGCAGGGCAGGAAGCAGGGATCGGACGGTACGCAGTAATCTGTCGGTCATGGCTCACTCTAGCTATGTTGTGGAGGAAGAGACGTTGGGCTAGTGCTACCAACCCTGTCCCCTCAAAGAAGTAAGGTGATGCGCAGCCTAGTCAAACACGCGGCTACTGACAAGGCGGCTGCCGCGAAATAAAGGGTGTTGCCGTTGTGCAACAGGTGGCGCTTAACAAAGCAAGTTGCTTGCGATCATGCTGTGCAGCCCTAAAGCAAATGAGGCCCGGAAGCGCGCTGCTATGTGTAAATCCGGGCGGAAACGGCAGAATCCTTCGGCTCCAGTGTTTTGAGGCCCCAAATCTGTTTCAATTTTGGTCATTCGACAATTGATAAAAGTTCAAATAATTCAACGCCGTCGTCGCAAACTTTTTGTGCTTATGAAGGCAAAAATGCGTTGCATGCCACTCTCACATGTGTATCAATAAAGACAATTATAGAGGGATGTCGTGGGGGATGCGTTTGTCTCCCAGGGCACCTATGTTTTACTAGGGAGGCTAAAGCCGATGTTTTCTTCCACCACTGAAAACAAAACCAACCTTATTCATGCAATGCTGGATGCTGCCAAAGTGGCCGCACTGGGTGTTGTGTTAACTTTTGCTGCGGTCACAGTGACGACGCAGGAAGCTGAAGCGCTCTGTTTGCCGGCTACGGGCACCACTGACCCTGGCGCGACGACCTGTACGGCAGGTGCCGGCGGTTATGACGCTGACGGTTTTGGCAACCAGGATATTGATGTGCGCGCCGATGGTGAAGCGTCGGATCCGATTGGTATCGATCTGACTGGTTCAAGCGGCAGTGTCGTTTTGGTGTTTGACATCATTAGCGACTTTGGCGGTACGGCTGCAGGTTCGATCGTCGGTACGGTTGGTGAAGGTGTGCTAGTGACCGGCGACAACAACTTCATCTCCAATGGCGACGCCACCAATAGTTTAGGTGGTGGTAGCATTGTTGGCGCGACTACTGGTGTCTCCATCGACGGTGAAGGCAACATTGTAACCAACATCAACAATGGTGGCGGTGGCACAGGCGCGTCGGGCTTTATCTCTGGCGGCGGCGGTGCCGGCGATGACGGTGTTTCGGTACGTGGTGGTACCTATGGTTCTCCGAATATCGTTAATAACGGCGCAATGGGCTCCGGTGCTTCTTACATTATCAGTGGCGGCACTGTTGGTGCGGCAGCGGGTGACTCAGGTATTGCGGCGGCTGGTGTTGTTACGATCAACAATGGCGACGGGACCAATGCAAGCTCCATTCAGGGTGGTGACGAAGGTATCGAATACGAATTTGCCGACGTCCTGACGCTGAATAATGCAGCTAACTCAACGATTATTGGTGGTCTGGACGGCGTTTCGCTTGTTGACGGTGGATCAATTGCCAATATCGATAATGATGGCGCGATTACCGGTACGCTGGGTGATGGTATTCGGATGGGCGATGGCCTGTCTTTGCCGGATGACGATGTAACCGTGAATCTGTCAGGCAGTGGCTCCGTTACAGGTGGTGATGACGGTATCAGCATTGCAGACAGCGCCTCTACACTGACGGTTGATTCTGACGGTGCCGGTGGCACGCAGACCATTACGGGTACGGCTGGCGACGGTATCAATGTTTTAAGCGGCTCTGGTCAGATAATTACGATCAATGACGGCTCTGTCACTGGTGGTGACAAGGGTATTGACGCTGTTGCCCTCTCAGACGTGTCGATTACCGTGGGCGACGGCGATGAC
This sequence comes from Alphaproteobacteria bacterium, assembly GCA_030836535.1. Lineage (GTDB taxonomy): Bacteria > Pseudomonadota > Alphaproteobacteria > SMXS01 > SMXS01 > SMXS01. The sequence continues at coordinate 795 of JAURPT010000122.1, read as the reverse complement.
AATGCTGCTTCGGTGACGGGTACGAATGGTGATGGTATTGCTGTTGGTGGCGGTGCAATTATTGTTGTTGACTCAGATGGCTCCGTCTCTGGTGGGGCGAATGGTATTTATGCCGAGTCAGACGCTGACATTGATATCCTGGATGGTATCGTTGCCGGCGGCTCTGAGGGTATCTATGCGAACGGGTCTGCGGACATTCTGGTGACGGGCGCGAATGCCTCTGTCTCCGGTGGTTCCGGCACGGGTAACTCCGCCAATGATGATGATGGTATCGAGGCTGAGGGCGACAATCATACGATTGTTGTATCCGCTGGTGCGACTGTATATGGCGATGACGACGGCATCCGCGCTGACAGCGACGGTACGGTTACAGTGACGGGTGCGGGCACGACAGTAACGGGCGGCGACGCCAATGACGGTGATGATGGTGTTGATGTCGATGACGACAACACAGTGACAGTATCTGATGGTGCAGTGGTTACAGGTTACGACAATGGCGTTGAGATCGATAGCTCGAATGATGTCATCGTTACGGGTGCGGGTACGCAGGTAACAGGCGTGGCCGGCGACGGCATTGGTCAAGATGGTAGTTTGGCTGATGATAACGATATTGATGTAACGCTCGGCGCCGCTGTATCCGGCGGTGATGACGGTATCGACGTCAATAACAGCAATGAAGTTGAGGTTTCCGGCGGTTCAACTGTAACCGGTGGTGATGACGGTATCGACGTCAATAACAGCAATGAAGTTGAGGTTTCCGGCGGTTCAACTGTAACCGGTGGTGATGACGGTATT
>JAURPT010000121.1 GCA_030836535.1 Alphaproteobacteria bacterium | reverse complement strand
GTATCCGGCGTCACCCGACCGACGGAAGACAGCAACCGGAAACGGGCCACAAAATGGCTTGTCTGTGCGCGAACAAGTTCCACCTGAGTATCGAGCAATTCTTGCTCAGCATCCAGTACGTCAAGGACGGTACGGGAGCCAACCTCGGCTTCCTGGCGCACCCCTTCAAGCGCAATGGTATTGGCGTCTACTGCCGCCTGGCTGGCATCGATAATCGCGCTACTGGAGCGCACAGCTTCCCAGGCATTGCGGACTTCTTCCATGACTTCACGTTCCGCCTGCGACACCTCAATGCGACGGGCAGCATGGACATATTTGGCCTGACGCACCCGCGAGCTAGCAGCACCACCCTGATAAAGCGGGAATGTCGCCTGCAGTGTCAATGTCTCAGCACCGCTGGAAAACCCATTAACAAAGGTGTTTTTAGACTCTGTACGCTCCGCAACAAAATCTACCGATGGGCCAAAGCCACCCTTCGCTGTGGACACCGCATGACGCGCAGCCTTTTCGGCAAATTGAGCGCCTACCAGGTCAGGGTGTTCAGCCACGGCGATCTCCATGGCAACCTCTTCCGATTCCGGCAGAGCCGGCAATTCAGCAGGCTGCTCCAGCGTACCGGGCATGTCACCTACAATCCGGCGATACGCCGCCCGACTACCCGAAAGGTCTGCCTCGGACCCGATGCGACGTGAAACGGCCAGGGACAATCGTGCTTCAGACTGTGAGACGTCAGTGCGGGTAATCTCGCCCACTTCAAAACGGTCCTTTGCCGCTTCCAACTGGCGGTTCAATACCTGCACATTGTTCTGGCGCAGGCGCAGAAGCGCTTCATCCCGCAACACATCCATATAGACCTGGACCACTGACAACAGAACAGACTGTTCAATCGATGCCAAACGCGCCCGGCCTGCCATGACCTGAGCGTCTGCCTCGCGTTTCTGATTCAGAGTCCGAAAACTATTGAAGACTGGTTGATTTAGGGTGACCGCGCCACGTTTTGGCTTCTGTACGCTCTTACCCGGCGCGCCTTGATCAAAAAAGTTGTCACTTTCGTTGCGCCCAAGACTACCACTGGCTGTAATCGTTGGCCGCCACCCTGCAATGGCCTGGGCGACATTTTCATCTGTTGCGCGCAGGTTTGCCCGTTCTGCTTCCAGCACCGGGCTGCTGTTATAGGTGGCGATAAAGGCATCCTGCAGCGTGTCGGCCTGCGCAGAACCGGTACCTGCCACCAGTGCTACTGCAGTTGCCATCGTCAGATTGCGGACATTCAGCGTCATGATCAGTCACTTTCCCCTGGCCCAAAACAGCGAGCCGTCAAACATCACAACAGACGACCACTACCGCCTGCCGAAACACTATTTCATTGCCGGGTTCGGAATTCAAACCCATCGGCTGCTAGAACTGGAATGCAGCCTCTTTTTCAAATCCCGGCAGCACCGGCGTATTGGCATTGAATAGCCGACGTACACCAACGTCTCCATGCCAGGAGGTATAGAGCGATGCAACGCCTACACCATCAACCATTTCAACACAGACCAGACGGCCGCCCTCGCCCAACTGATCCTTGATGAAATTCGGGACTTCTTCTACGCAGCCTTCAATCACAATGACATCATACGGCCCCTGTGCGGCATACCCTTCGCGCAAACTGCCTGTTACCACGACCGCATTATCGGCGCTGCAGTCTACCAGCAGCTGGGTCGCTTCTTCTGCCATCGCTTCGTCTTCTTCAAGGCACATAACAACATTGCACATGCTGGCCAGCACGGCGCTGGAATACCCCAGCAGGCAACCTATATCGAGCACAGCATCATCAGGACCAATATTGGCTTCCTGGATCATGCGGGCAAAAACCATCGGCTCCATAAGATAACGACCACCACCGAGCGCCAGGTCTTCGTCAACATAGGCGACACTGCGCAGTGACTTTGGCAGAAACTCCTCGCGAGGAGTGCTGCGCATCCCATCAATTACCCTGTCGTCAACCAGACGGTTGGGAAGAAGCTGGCCATCGACCATATGATTGCGCGCTGCGGTGTAATCGCTCATCAGAATATCCGCGTTCGGTTGTGATTCTTGTACTCCAGCAATTGCTGGCACATGCGGTTTATATAAGGCACCGAGCGCAATTACAACGCCCCGTTCATACGAATCGAGCAATTGACCGACACGCGAAATTGCGGCCATCACTTTCCTGACCAATGACGGCAATGATGCATTGTTTTCACAGAATGGCTTTGCTATACCGTCGCTCGCTTTTGACGAGGCTGACCTGCCTCCCAAAGCACACCACAGGAAGGCGACGTGGCGGAGTGGTGACGCAGCGGATTGCAAATCCGTGTACGCCGGTTCGATTCCGGCCGTCGCCTCCAATTCCCTGCCCCCGATATCTTTCAACGCCTCTGTACAGTAGGACGCTACCGCTGCGCAGTCGCATTTTCTGACAGCTGAAATGGTGATTTTTCTTCTCTTTTTCAGGCCAAAACGGCGCATTTCTGCGGCAAAACATCGCTTGATCACGAATTCGTGATTCGCCCGTGAAAAATTCCTTTAAAAATGGCTGAATTCTAGGGTTGGCAAAGAGAATGCTTATTGCTAATACACTGCCCGCGCCGACATTCAGTTCGGCGAACGACTGATCCCCGGTAGCTCAGTTGGTAGAGCAGGTGACTGTTAATCACCCTGTCGCTGGTTCGAGTCCGGCCCGGGGAGCCATTCAAAAACAAAGGGTTAGCTGAAATATCAGCTAACCCTTTTTTCTTACCCGCGTTATTTCAAATTTCGCCCAATTTGTTTCATTAGGTGATCACGTTCTTCTTTGCCATAATCATATTGTCGTGACATCTCCGATACAGAGAGAGAAACGGCCTCGTTCCACTACAGGAACGGGGCCGTTTTTTCGTTCACGAACCAGGCATCATTGCCGGTCTGAAGTTATGGACACTTACTGGAGTTCGCGGGTCTTGAGGAAGCTGATATCCTCATTGTTCCGTTCTGTGTAGTCGAGATCCCAGTCACTCTTGGCCAGATAAACCGGCAAGCCTTCGCTGTCCTCAACAATATTGAAGCTGTTCTGTTTCACAAATGCATCGAGAACCTTGGGGTCCTCGGCCCGCAGCCAACGCGCCGACGAATAGGGCAGGTCCTCAATCCGAACACCGATCTTGTATTCCTGCCGGGCCCGGGAGACGAGCACTTCCAGCTGCAGCACGCCGATAACACCAACAATCCAGTTCCCGCCGCTTTGCGGGCGGAACACCTGTACAAGACCCTCTTCAGCCAAATCTTCCAGCGCCCGGCGCAATTGCTTGACCTTGGATGTATCTTTCAACATCACCCGTCGCAGAATTTCCGGTGCAAAGGCCGGCAGGCCGGTAAAACGCAACTTCTCGCCTTCCGTAAACGTGTCCCCTACCCGCACGGTGCCGTGGTTGGGAATGCCTATAATGTCGCCGGGGCTGGCGTTATCAGCAATTTCACGGTCCTGCGCCAAAAAGAAGATGGGTGAATGCAACATCAGGTCCTTGCCAGTGCGCACCTGGCGCAACTTCATGCCGCGCTTGAATTCACCTGAGCAGACCCGCATGAACGCGATTCGGTCGCGGTGATTGGCATCCATATTGGCCTGTACCTTAAACACAAAACCGCTGACCGGTTTTTCTGACGGCTCAATAACCCGTTCATCGGTGGGGCTTGGACGCGGTGGCGGTGCAAAATCGGCAATCAGGTCCAATAATTGCGTAACACCAAAATCCTTCAACGCACTGCCGAAGACAACCGGTGTCAGATGTCCCTCGCGATAGGAGTCGAGATCAAATTCCGTATAGCCGATCTGGGCCAGCTCCATTTCCTCACGGGCCTGTTCCAGCGTGGCTTCGTTGACCCGTGCATCAAGCGCTTCGTCATCTGGCCCGTCACAGTCGATGACGTCTTCAAACGCGCCACCTTTTTCCGGCGCTGTCAGAAAACGATTGTTGACCATGTCGTAACAACCTTCAAACAGCCCGCCCATGCCGATAGGCCACACCATGGGGCAAACATCGAGCGCCAGCGCTTCCTGAATTTCATCCAGCGTCTCAAACGGGTCACGTCCTTCCCGGTCGGTCTTGTTGACCAGGGTAATGATGGGGATGTCGCGCAGGCGGCATACTTCAAAAAGCTTGAGGGTCTGCGCCTCAATACCTTTAGCAGCGTCAATGACCATGACCGCCGAATCAACCGCTGTCAGCGTACGATAGGTGTCTTCAGAGAAGTCTTCATGGCCCGGCGTATCCAGCAGGTTGAAGGTCAGGTCCCGATATTCAAACGTCATGACCGAGGACGTGACTGAAATACCCCTGTCCTGCTCGATCTTCATCCAGTCTGAGCGGGCACGACGCGCCTCGCCACGCGCGCGCACAGCACCTGCGCGGTGGATGGCGCCACCGGCATAGAGCAGCTTTTCCGTCAGCGTGGTTTTACCCGCATCAGGATGCGAAATAATCGCGAAAGTGCGCCGTGATGTATGCTCTGTCGACATATTTTGCCCGTCTTCAACGCCTCGGCATCATTGCCAGGGCGCTGCTACCTATCAATACCGGCGCTGTGGGGCAAGGCCTACGGTCAGCATTCACCCACTTTCGTGGGACACGGTCAGCACGATTTTGCCAATTTGTTGGCTAGCTTCCAGTCGCTTATGGGCCTTGGCAACCTCCTCAAGTGGCCAGGTCGAATCGACAACGGGTTTCATCTGTCCGGCTTCCAGTTTGGGCCACACTTCGTGTTGCAATGCGTCCATGATCTCGCGCTTTTGCTCGGGTGTTCGGGGCCGCAGGGTTGACCCGGTTAAGGTCAAGCGCTTGACCAGCAGCGGCGCGAGGCTGAACGCTGTTTCCATGCTCTGCATGGTCCCGATTGAGATCAAACGGCCTTCAACTTTCAGCACATCCATATCGCGTTCAAAATAGTCGCCGCCCACCATATCGAGCACGATCTCTACGCCCTCACCCAGGGTGGCGTCCATCACGCGCTCCACGAAGTCCTCAGTGCGGTAATTGATGGCCACATCCGCGCCAATGTCGCGACAGGCCTGGCACTTCTCATCCGTCCCGGCAGTAATGATGACCCGCGCCCCAAACGCCTTGGCCATATCAATCGCCGTGGTGCCAATGCCGGAAGAACCGCCATGGATCAGAATTGTCTCGCCCGGTTTCAAGTCGCCCCGGTCCATCATATTCGTCCAGACCGTGCAATAAGCCTCGGGCAAAGCCGCTGCCTGTTCCATCGACAGGCCTTTGGGGATGGGCATCACCTGCAGAGCAGGCGCCACACAATAGGGCGCATAGCCGCCACCGGTCAGCAACGCACAGACGGCATCACCCAATGCTAGCCCCCTCACCTCATCGCCGAGCGCCACGATGGTACCAGCAACTTCAAGGCCAATAATATTGGTGGGGCGTGGTGCCCAACCGGGATAGTCCCCTCGCCGCTCCAGAACATCCGCCCAGTTCAGCGCAGAGGCTTCTACCCTGATCAGCACTTCATCGGCGGCAGGTTCCGGCACGCTGACGACCATGGGCTGCAGGGCTTCTGGCCCGCCAGCATCAGCGGCAATCATGGCGGTCATTTCACGGGGTATCGACATGGGTCTTCTCCTAAATCGGGTAGCAGAGTGTGAATTTTTTGAAGGACTTGCGCAATCCCCCAAGCGTGAGTTGCCCCGAACCGAAGGCCCTGCTACACCCAGCCTATGACGACAAAGAACCAACATAGCAAGAAGGCCATTGTGCTGCTGAGTGGCGGGCTGGATTCTGCTACCTGCGTTGCAGAGGCCCAGGCAGCAGGCTTTGCCGTCTATGCCCTTTCTTTCCGCTACGGTCAGCGACACTCGGTGGAATTAGACTGTGCGCAGGCCATGGCCCAATCCCTGAAGGTTGCAGAGCACCGCATTATCGATATCGACCTTCGGCAATTTGGTGGCTCTGCCCTGACGGCCGACATTGATGTGCCCAAACATGACGACGTTGGCGACATGGTTGAGGGCATCCCCATCACCTATGTGCCGGCACGTAACACGATCTTTTTGTCCTACGCCCTGGCCTGGGCCGAGGTGCTTGAGGCCCAGGACATCTATATCGGCGTCAATGCGCTGGATTATTCCGGCTACCCCGATTGTCGTCCTGCCTTTATTTCTGCTTTCCAGACCATGGCCAATCTGGCGACCCAGGCAGGTGTGGAAGGCGAAGCGCCACTGACAATTCACACCCCGCTGCTCGATATGACCAAAGCACAGATCATTACCCGCGGTACCGAACTGGGTATTGATTATGGCGGCACAATTTCGTGCTATGATCCGGACGAAAATGGTGCCGCTTGCGGCCATTGCGATTCCTGCCTGCTTCGCAAAAAGGGCTTTGCCGAAGCTGGCATCCCGGACCCAACGCGCTACGCAGGTGCCCCATGACCTATAGCGTCAAAGAGCTGTTCTATACCCTGCAGGGAGAAGGCGCGAATGCGGGTCGCGCCGCCGTATTTTGCCGTTTCGCTGGCTGCAATTTGTGGACCGGACGGGAAGAAGACCGCGCAGACGCCATCTGCACCTTTTGCGATACGGACTTTATCGGAACCAACGGTGACGGAGGTGGCAAATTCGAGACCGTCACCACCCTTGTAGAGGCGGCTAAGGCCGTGTTGCCGATTGGTGTTTCCCCCGGCCTTTTGGTCATCACCGGCGGCGAACCCATGCTGCAGCTGGATGGCGCCCTGGTTGACGGACTGCATGCTGCAGGCTTTGAAATTGCTGTTGAAACCAATGGCACGTTGGAAGCCGTTGAAGGCCTGGACTGGATATGTGTTAGCCCTAAAGCCAATGCGCCGCTGGTGCAAACGAGCGGACATGAACTCAAGCTAGTTTACCCGCAGAATGAGCCCGAAGCCCAGCCGGAAAAATTCGAGCACCTGGACTTTGCCCATTTCCTGCTACAGCCGCTGGATGGTCCCGACCTGGCAGAGAATACCGCCAAGGCAACCGCCTTTTGCCAGGAAAATCCCAAGTGGCGGTTGAGCCTGCAAACGCATAAATTTATTGGCATTCCTTAAGAACACCCTAACCTCTTACTGATCGCCGATAACTGACGAACTGTGATGATCCGCACTGCAACCTTCCTGATATCCCTGCTACTTGGCACACAAGGCGCCTTTGCAGCCTGGACGCACCTGCCGGAAAAGGATGCCGTATCAACCCCTGCAACAGGGTATGAAGGCCCTGCCCGGCCGGAACTGGTCGTGGTCTGCAACAATATGGTGCGCCTAACCTATGTACGCTGGCCGCATGAATTTGGTATCGACCGAAAAATGCTCCCCGGCCATACCAATGTGCGCTGGTCGCTCACCGCCTCTGTGCGCAACGACACCATCTGGACCATAGCCCGCCCCGAAAAGGGCGCCACGCAATATATCAGCCATGATGTGACGTTGCCTGTTTTGCTGGCGGACAGCACCACCGCAGCCTTCGATATTGAGGCCGCAGGTAAACTTCCCATGCTTACAGCCCGTTTTGAGTTGGCAGGCCTGCAGAAGGCGCTGGACCAGTATGGCCTGGCCTGTCGGCCCGAAGATCGTTTTCAACTAAAAATGCTGCGCGACAAGGAAGCCGAGGAAGAACAGACCAAACAACGGCTGGAAGAGGTAAGACAACGGGAAAAAGCAAAAGCGAAAAAGGAAAAAGAACGGTCCTTTATGCCGCTGCCTGACCCCTCGATGTTTGATCCCTGATCTGCACTGTTGGCGAAGACAGGCGACTCCCGTTACACTGAATCATTCCTAGTGGGTATGGGAGACGGCCTTGCTTCGGTCAGCACTGCTTGCATGTGCGATCCTGACAGCCGCCAGTACGGCTGCACCTGCCTTTGCCAATAGCACAGTCCCGACAATTGGCGACCGTAATGGCATGAAGGATTCAGACGTCTACTGGTCCACCCAAAAACTCTATCAGGTCGGCGAGTCGGTTTTTGCCAATTTCTTTATGTCCGACATTGCCATCGATGATGTCATGCAGGATGGCGTGAAGATTTATGAGCCGTCTTATATCGAGGTATATGTCAATATCCTGAGCGGCAATGCCTGGTCTGTGGGCGACTACAAGCGGGAGTCCAACCTGCTGGAGCCGTCAATCTTCCCTGGCTATGACGAAGCGCCTTCGCTTGCCTATACCCCGCCACGTGTAGGTGAAGGCGTCTCTGGTACCATCGGTGTGGAGGTTACCCCACCCCGATATGTGTCACCCTTCGGGCGGTCCTATCCAATCATCATGACAGCAGACGCTGTCACCGTGGGTGAGAACATCACCCATATGATCGACAGCTATATCGAGCCCCCAGCCCATATTGGTCACTTCCTGGCATTTGGGCCAATGCCGCGTGGCAATATCCAGCTCCCCAAAGGAGAGACCTATCTGCCGGGTGAGGACATCATCGCCGAAGTCGATACAGTCGATAAATTGGTCAACGACTATGGCGAACAATGCTCGATTAACCTTTATCATGCTGGGCGTGTCCATGTTGGTGGCGGCCGTGAGGGCGACTGGTTGGTGGACCGCCACCAAATAGCAGCCGGCCAGAATCGATACGATCTGGATTCTTCCAAGGCCCTGCACCTTGGGACATTTGGCATAGATCACGAACAGACAACCGTGCTGGGCCCACACTTGGTTGAGTTGTGGTGCTGGGGCGCCTTGAACCAGGCAGGCTATAAAATTACGCGCGTTGAACTTGGCCCGCGCGCCGGTAAAGGCACGGCAGGAGGTCTGTCCAACACTGAGTTCTTTAACGCGCCGAAAGGGGCAGATAACTTCCTGAAGCGCCACGGCATCGACCCGGACGATGAGATCGAGTTTAGCCACAACATCTACATCTATGTAGAGCCGATTTAAGGACCGACTGACGCTATTGGCGAAAGAGGTCGACCCCGCGCCACAGCGCCATCGCTCCGTAAATATAGGTCAGCAAAATCGTGCCAGCACTCAGGGCAATGGCACTGCTGATATAGGCTGCTGTCAGAATAGCGACAGACTGCTTGTCCGTGCCATTCTGCCTGAAACCCCAGACAGCAAGCCCAATTGAAACGACAATCAACACGGTTGTGATCGCCATTTCCTGCCAGAAAGTACCTTCATCTGCTGCAGCAGACTTGGCCTCACCGACGAACATCCAGCTCGCCAGAAGCAGGGCAATCTGGAAGCCGATGGATGCCCCAAGTAGCAGTTTATCGACGGGGTTTTTCGGTATCTGTTGGTCTGCCATGACTATCTTTCGTCTGCATCGCTTCTGGCCAACACCTATAGCGGCTTGCGAAGGGGATGGGCAATAACCATAATCCAATGACACATTTCCAAAGCAGGACAACATGAAACATTTCATCCTTCTGGCTGCCCTCTGCATGATTGGCATGGCAACACATACCGCCCATGCATCTCCCCAAGCCGCCATCGACAAATTCATGTGGCCGGTCGATTTGTGCGGTGAACCAAAATTGCCGGGTTCTGGCGCCAGTGATGCCGAGATGTTCCAGCACAATGAGGCCTGGCGCTCTTGCCAGACGAACCTGCAACGGGCAGACCGCACTGCCCTGCGCCGTCTGATCACCATGCAGCTCGACGGCCAGTGGCAAACACGGGGTGATAATTTTGGTTGGGCCGTGCCTGCAGATTGCAACTGCAAGGGTGATGTCAATTTACTGATCCGGGAAATGGGTATGCGCGACAGCAACCGTCAGCGCGCCAATATGGACCTGATGAATGCCCTGGCCGCTGCCCAATCCCTGGATGCTGTCCGCCAATAGGCACTAAGTCAGCTGCGCGATCACCGTTTTGCCAAACAGCTGAATAGCATTTTCGAGTTCGGCAGGGTCTTCTGAGCCATTGAAAATCAGCACCAATTCGTCGAACCCGACATTTTGCTGCCAGTCTTGAATGGATTGTCGGCACATGTCTGGCGTGCCGCCGATCAATCGACGCTCGGCAAATTGTTCAAAGGAAACAGGCTGGCTGTCCAGCAAAGCCACCAGCACATCATCCCCCTGCGCCTGTGCATCACGCGCATTGGCAAAAGTGCTGTAGAAGGCCTTAAGACGCGGCATCCAGGCTTCTGCGACCTGATCGACACTTTCCCCGATCCAGCACTGACGCATCAGGCAAACATAGGGGTTACGCCCTGCGTTTTGGCCGCCCTGCCGATAGAGATCGATCTGTCCCTTCATGGCGGCCATGCTTTCCTGCGGCAGGGCAAACAGCCCATCACCTAGCCGACCTGCCCGTTCCAGCGCAGCTGGCGCAGACCCACCCACCAGAATGGGCATATGTGGGTCCTGAACACAGGCAGGAAAGACAGGCAAATCAGGCATCGGGAAGTGTTCTAACCCCTGCGGAAAGCGGCCTGTTTCCCATGCTGTCCGCATCAGCTGCAGGCCTTCTTCCATCCGCGCAGCACGCGTGCTGTAGTCCAGCCCAAAACCTTTATATTCCTCGGGCCGCCAACCAAGTCCGACACCCAATACGGCGCGACCGTTGGAGACCTGGTCCAGCGTGGCTGCCTGCTCCATCACCGTTGCCGGATGATGCAAAGGCGACAAATACACCCCGGTACCCAAGCGGATGGTTGACGTCTCCCGCGCAATGGCGGCCAGCACCACGAAGGGGGCAGACGGATCGCCAATATCCGGCCCAAAGGAATGATGCCCCAATGTCGCCATATAGAACCCGCTTGCCTCAGCCAACTGGGCATAGCGAATATATTGATCGATGGATTGGGGGCTGTCCGCCCGGCCCGGCAGCATCAGGCTGATAGGTGGTGCCACCAAGGGTCCTAGCCCCTGCCCCGATAGGGTGCGACGCCCTGGTCTGGTAACCACAAACCCTCAGGTGCGGGACCGGTTTGATAGAACACATCAATCGGAATACCGCCCCTTGGGTACCAATAGCCCCCAATGCGCAGCCATTTCGGGTTCATGGCCTCGACCAGCCGTTTGGCGATTTGCACCGTGCAGTCTTCGTGAAACGCGCCATGGTTCCGGAAACTACCCAAAAACAGCTTGAGCGCCTTGCTTTCTACCAACAGGTCTTCGGGCGCATAGTCGATGACAAGATGAGCAAAATCCGGCTGGCCCGTCACCGGGCAGAGCGAGGTAAACTCCGGGCAGGCAAACCGCACCAGATAGTCTGTGCCCACATGGGGGTTGGGTACCGTCTCCAGCACCGCTTCTTCCGGCGATGCGGGTAAATCGGTGGTTTTTCCCAACTGGTCCAGGGTGTGGTAGGATTGCTCTGCCATGTCCGGTCAAACTCGAGGTGTTACTTACATGCCCCTGTCTTTAACGCATATTGCGTTGCATTGCGAAGATATTGCCGCCTCGGTCGGCTTCTATCGCGACTGGTGCGGCATGAACATCACCCATGACAGGACCGATGATGGTATCCGCGTCGTCTGGATGGCAGAGCCGGGCAAAGAAAATCAATTCATCATCGTCCTGATCGGCGGTGGCGCCCCTACCCGCCAGAAAGAAGGCGATTTTAGCCATCTGGGGATCGATGCCGGCAGCCGGGCGGCGGTGGACGGTATAGCGGGCAAAGCCGTGGCTGAGGGTATTCTCGCATGTCCAGTGCGCGAACTACCGCCACCAGTGGGCTATTTCTGCGGCATTCATGACCCCGATGGCCGTATTGTGGAATTCAGCCATGGCCAGCCGATTGGGCACGGGGAAGGAGACATAAATTGAGGAAATATCTTTTTGCTTTAGCAGGGTTTTTGGCACTCACGAGCCAACAAGCCAATACAGAAAATCTGACCCCGCGAGAAATTTGGAACGGTGCAGCCTATGGCGACACACTGGAGACCATTTTGGAACGCTTCCCCGACGCCGTGATTACGGAAGAGCGATTGGGCCCCGATTTTGTCCCGCAGGTGGCTGCCAGGCTGGATGGTGTTATCCTGCATGACCTCGCTTTCAAGGCCGAATTTGAATTACAGGGCAACAGGCTGGTCAAAGTGCGTCTCTACAACGAAGGAAGCCTGAACAGTCGCCAGGCCAAGGCCCTGTGTTTGTCGTTTAAGTCTGATCTGGAAGAGTCATTGGGCAAACCGATTAGTGCGCTAGAACGCCGCTCTATGTTCTTCAAGGACGAGACAACGGAATTTTCTACCGGCCCCCTGCGCGTCGGCCTTACCTGTAAGCGGGATGGCTTCGATGACCGGCAGCTCCTGCTCGACTACCGCCTGCCCGAAGAAATTGATCGGGCAACAGCACCCTATGGCATACGCGCCGGTATGACTCTAGAGGAGCTTGTCGACGTATTGCCCGAGAACCTGATGGCAGAAGAAAAAGAAGCACCAGAGGGTGAAAGCCGCATTTATGATGTTACTCTTACCGGCCCGGTAGACCCGCTTTCGCCGGATAATGTGACGCTCACATTACGTGTCTCCAACCAGATTGGCGTCTGCGCTGTGCGCGCAACATCCGTCCTGCCAGAAGGGTTCACAGATGAAGGCATTGCCGCCCAGTCCTGGGTCATGCCGTCTATCAACATCTACGGCGCACCAGACGAGTATGAAGACCGCATGACGGATATCTCCACCCCGCCCATCATTATGCCGGGTTTTATGATGGCAGGTCGCCAAGGCAATCCGCAACTCATTCGCCGCTGGCAAACGTCAGCCGAAGATCCCTTGCCGGGTCACGTGCAATCCATCGAGTCCATCACAGCCTTTGTAGAGAATGAAGAACGCGACCAGATTACTGTCGAACGCAGCACCTACATGTTCAACAATGCAGAAGCTTGCGGGGCGCTGAACGACTGGTAGGCCGATCAGGGCAGGCTGATCTCACCGTCTACAATCTTCTGGAGCGTCTCAGAAAAGAGTTGATGCTCCACTTTCAAGACACGTGCGGCCACGTCTTCGGCTGTATCTCCCGGTTCCAAGGGAACCCTGGCCTGAGCCAGCACCGGGCCGGTGTCATATTCCGCATCAACCACATGAATGGTCGCGCCGCTTTCTGTCTCACCCGCCTCAACAACAGCCCGGTGGACATTCATGCCAAACATGCCCTGCCCGCCGAATTTTGGCAGCAGCGCCGGATGTATATTGAGAATGCGCCCCTTGAAGTGCTCCAGCACGCGCGGGCCGATTTTGCGCATATAGCCTGCCAGTACGACCACATCGACACCGCGACTGGTCAGCGCGTCCAGGATAGCATCATCCAGCTTCTCTTCATCACCAACCACCTTGGCTGAGAGGTGCAGGCCGGCAATGCCTTCTTCCGCCGCCCGTTCCAACGCACGAGAGGCCCCATTATTGCTGATCACAACGACCGGTTCTGCCTGCAACGACCCGGCTTTGCAGGCGTCGATAATGGCCTGCATGTTTGAGCCCCCGTGAGAGGCCAGAAAACCGATCTTCATTGCGCTGGCATTGCCTGTTGTTAGCCTAGTAAGCGCTCCAGCCACCGTCGATGACGAGCTCCGTACCGGTAACATAGGCGGCTTCGTCTGAACACAGATAAAGTGAGCCATTGGCGATGTCTTCGGGCCGGCCCATGCGGTTCATGGGGATGGCCGCCTTAATGGCGGCATCGGCCTCGGGCGTCAGGTCGCCAATGATGGGGGTTTCAATCTGGCCGGGATGCACTGAGTTGACCCGCACGCCTTCACCAACAAATTCAAGCGCCGCCGATTTGGAGATCAACCGCACCGCGCCTTTTGTGGCGTGGTACGACAATGACCCCGGGCTACCGATAATCCCAAACAGGGAGGAAATATTCACGACTGCACCATTGCCGCAGGCTTTCAGCGCCGGGAGTGCCGCCTTCATGCCAAGCCAGGGACCGGTCTGGTTAATGGCAATCATGCGTTCCCAGCCCTCGCGGGTTTCTTCCTCCACCCCACCGGGGTGATAGATGCCCGCATTGTTCACCAAGGTTGTCAGGCCACCAAAAGTATCAGTCGCCAGTTGTATGGCTGCCGCCCAAATGGCCTCGTCGGTGACGTCAAGGTGGGTATAGATGGCCTCGCCACCTGCGGCGCAAACCTCTTCAACCACGGTAGCACCCAAGTCGTCCTGAATATCGCCAGAGATGACCTTTGCGCCTTCTTCGGCGAAGCGTGTTACATGCGCTGCGCCAATACCGCTTGCCCCGCCCGTGATCAGCGCAATTTTGCCTTCAAGCCTGCCTGCCATGTTTTCCCCCTTTGGCAATCCCAATGCAGGGGTCAGACTAGCATGCCAAACCGGTATCGCAAGACAGCGATACCGCCTGCTCAAAAGCAATTAGCCGATAGAGACAAGCTCCAGCTCGAACGTCAGCGCTTTGCCGGCCAGTTCGTGGTTGGCATCAAGCTTGACGGTTTCGTCGTTCACTTCGATGACCGTAACGACCATGGGCGGCTGGCCCGGGCTGCCTGCCTGCAATTTGGTGCCGATTTCCAGCTCGATTTCCGGCGGAATGCGTTCACGCGCCACTTCCTGGATCATTTCTTCCTGCACCGGGCCATAGGCTTCTTCCGGCGGGAAGGTGACGGTCTTCTTCTCGCCAACGGCCATGCCGGTAACAGCAACATCAAAGCCAACGATGACCTGGCCACTGCCCAGAGTGAAGGCCAGCGGGTCGCGCCCATGCGAGCTGTCGAATTGGGTGCCGTCGTCCAATGTGCCCTTGTAATGGACGGTTACGGCGTCGCCGCTTTTGGCAGCAGTCATTGTTTGCTCCAGATATGAGAAAGCCCCAGCCAGTCGCTGGGGCAGGTATCCGCACCCTAGCCCGCATGACGCGCTGCGTCAAAGAATGCCGGTGATTTTCTTCAGGCAACCGGGGGCAACTGCTACACTCCGGAATCATCGAGGGAGCAGGCGATGTCACAGAAATGGCTGGTATTTGATCTGGGGGGCGTGTTGATGAATTTCGTCGGCGTGCCCGAGCTATCGAAGCTAACGGGCAAGTCCATCGAGGACACACGCTCTAGCCTCTTCTTCTCTGATGCGGTCGAACTGCACCAGATTGGCCAGATCAACGACGAACAATTTGCCGCGGATTATGTCGCCGAAGCCGATCTGAACATTTCACCTGAAAAGTTTCTGGCCCTATGGGAAAGCTTGGAGACCGGGCCCCTGGAGGGGGCCATAGAACTGCTGGACGACCTTTACGAGCACAATAACCTCGCCTGTCTGTCGAACACCAACAATGGCCATAGGGTGCGGTTGATGTCGCGCTATGGGTTGAAGGAACGCCTGCAGCGGCATTATGCCTCACACGAAATCGGCCTAGCCAAGCCGGACCCGCAGATTTTTGCCCATGTCGCAGATGACCTCGGCACAGCGCCGGAGAACATCACCTATTTCGACGATGTTCAGCGCATTGTCGATGTGGCCAATACCTTTGGATTAAATGCGCACCAGGTCAACGGCCCCGGCGATGTTCGTCGCATTCTGGGTGTATAGGCTGTCACTCAGAACACCTTCAAAAATGCTGCCAGCGCATCATTAACGATAGCCGGTTCGTCTACATTCACACCGTGGGTTGCTCCTTCAACCACCACGCGTTGCGCTCCGGGGATTTTGGCTTCCATATAGGCTGTGCCATCTACAAACGGTAAATCCTGGTCGCCCACCAATATGAGTGTGGGCACGGCAATGCTCGGCAGGTCTTCCATCACCGTAGCATCGACCTGCGTCAGGATCCCCCGTGCGGCATTGGCCAAACCCTGCGCTGTGCCCCGCACGCTGGCGGCGGCCTCGCTGCCCTGGGTCAGGCCATCGATACCCTGCTCTTCAATAATGCCTGCCCGTTCATAGGCACGCTGGTTCCAGGCGTCGCGCGCTTCGGCCTTCCTGTAACCGGGACCACAAGCCTGCAGATAAAGCCCCCTCACCCGTTCTGGCATGGCTGCATGAAAGCGCATCGACATAAACCCACCCAGGGAATGCCCGCCAATGATCGCCTTGTTGGCTCCCTCATGGTCCAGCAGGGCTGTCATGTCGGCGAGCGTATTGTCGTGAGTAAACAGTGCGGGGTCGTCAGGGCACTGCGTTTGGCCGTGCCCCCGCATGTCCCAGCGTATGATTTTGAAACGATCACTCAGTGCATCTGCCTGGCCCTGCCACATCTCGTTCGATGCCCCAAAACCATGGGTCAGCAGAAAGGGTATGCCGTCATCCGGGCCATCTACCTGATAATTCAGGGCAACGCCATTGCCCCTGTCTAATGTTGCCATAGTTCCCCCCTGTTTCTTTCGCAGCATTATAGCGTATGCGCCATTATATGTCTTAGCGCGTCAGGCGTGGCATAAAGGCCATGCCAATAATAGCGGGGATCATCACAAAAAAGGCCCCCAGTATCGCTCCATCATAATTGCCGGAAACATCGCGCATATGGGCGGCGATGACGTAGCTGAATGAACTGGTCGTCAGGAACGGCATGAGCAACCCCATGGCCCGGCCAAAATCCCGCGCCCCAAAACGCTTGCCGATGATGGACCCCAGCAGCGGCAGTGTACCGCCCCCTGCTGCACCTAACACGGCACAGGCAACCAGCAAACCCGTATAGCCGGGTTCCAAGTAGAGCAAATAGGTCGACAGAACGATCAGACCTGCCTCACACCAGAACAAATAGCGATTGTCGACATGGTCTGAAGCCGCCCCAAAAATCAGCTTCCCGACAATGGCCGAGAAGGAAAGCGTAGACATCAGCGACGCCGCCCGTTGGCCGTCAATGGCCAAATCATCTGCCAAGGGCCCAAGATTCTGCTGCACGGCGCTGAACACAAAAGACGCCGGCAGAAACGCCAAGACAGTGATCCAGAAGGCCTTATCGATCAGGATATCACCTGTCTTGAGGGTTGGTCGTTCAGCAGCCGGTGTTGGCGCACCATCCGGGCTTTCGACCTCGGGGTCGGGTTCGATCCCCATTTCCTCGGGTGAATTGCGGACGATCAGCAGCGTGGCGGGGACGATCAGCAAAAACGCAATACCACCCATGGCGGCACTGGCTTCGCGCCAACCCCAGGCTTCGATCAGGAAGGTCACCAGCGGTGGAAACACAGACCCGCCCAACGAGGTGCCTACCGTCACAAGCCCCACGGCCAGCCCGCGCCTGCCCCGGAACCACTTGGCCGCCAATGTTTGCCCTGCAACAGAGCCTGCCATGACGAGCCCTGCTCCAACCAACAGCGCATAAATGGTGATGATCTGCCAGACAGCCCCGGCCTGCGACAAGGCAAGGAAACCCAGCCCATAGAAGGTGCCACCAGCGGACACGATATAACGGATAGGCAACCGGTCCATGGCCGTGCCCGCAAAAGGCGCACCAACGCCGATGGTCAGGGTTGCCGCCAGCACGGGCCACATAAGGTCGGCCCGACCGACGCTGAATTCATCCATCCAAATGGGTATGAAATAGGTCGTTGAGAACAACGCCATCCCGAACGTGACCGCCTGGAACACGAGCGCAACCGCAATCACGTTCCAACCATAATACCAGCGCAAAAGCTTTCCCCCCTGGCAGCCGAAGGGCTACCGTTGCCTTAACCTAAGCGCTGCCCCGCAGGGCGTCGAGGGAAATTACAGAAACCGCGCCTACCAGATGCCCTTGCACAGGCGATACCGGGTCACTTCCATATATTGCCGGTATTCATCCCCCCTGCCCGCGATTAACTGACGCTCTTCAATCGGGATGAAGCTGACGAAGGTTACGCCGATGATCGCCACCCATACCAATTGGGCTGCGTGCGGATTGATGAGCAGCGAACTGAGCCCCAAGCACACTGCGGCCCGATATATGGGGTGGCGCACACTGGCATAGGAACCTCTGGTCTGCAGCGGCGCATCAAGGGCGGCGCCATGGGTTTGTTCCGTCCCGTGCGCACCAGCAAAGGCTTTCAAATTGTCGAATGTCGCCCCTTCATTGAAGGCAAAAAACGACATCAGGAAGGCGCAATATCCAAAATAGGTCACCCAGATGGGCAGTTCATAACCAATGCCTGGCAGGGGCCAGTGAAGGGCATAAAGCACCACCCAAGTGACGATCGCGACAAACATATAAAAACGCCGTTCGCCCGCGCTTCCCTGCGGCGACTTGGCCACCAGATTCTTGAATGCTGGCGTCATCATCAGATAGTGAACGGCCATATAGCCAACAAACAGCCCGGCATTATAGGCGTAGTGAATAGCCGGTGCTGACGGGTCATACCGAAAGCCCATCAGCATAGATGCCGCCAGTACGCCCGTGCCCAAAATGGCAAACCACGAATAAAGTACAGACATGCCTTCCCCCTCCCAAAGTTCAAGCAGGCATACAGTCTACCACAAAGCTGACAATGGTTCATGCCCACACCAAGTGGGCGCAGGCAGCTATGCTTGAGCAGCGGGCAGGCGCATCAGCATCTTGCCGGTGTTGGACCCTTCATAGAGTGAATGCAGCACCGCCGGATAATCTTCCACCCGGCCATCCATCAGGTTTTCCCTGAACTTCAGTTTACCCTCTTTCATCCAGCCCGCCATATCTTCACGCGCTTTCTGATACTGGTCGGTATAATCGAAGATGATGAATCCTTCCATGCGTGCCCGCATGGTGGCCAGCGCCAGATAGTTCTTGGGACCGTAGATGTCGTCGGTATTGTATTGGGATGTTGCGCCGCTGATAACAATCCGCGACCGCAAGGCCAACCGTCGCATAATGGTATCGAGCATCGGCCCGCCAATATTGTCGAAAATCACATCAATCCGCTTTGGCGTGCATTCTCGGAGACCGCCATAAAGGTCGTCCTTGTAATTCACCGCCCCATCGAAACCCAGTTCTTCAGTCAGAAAACGGCACTTCTCATCTGACCCGGCAATTCCCACTGCACGCGCGCCTTTGATGCGGGCAATCTGGCCAACAATCATACCCACAGCCCCGGCAGCACCGGTGACCACTACTGTTTCACCCGGCTGCGGTTTTCCAACATCGAGCAGGCCAAAGTAAGCCGTGAGACCTGTGATACCCAAACCACCCATCCAGGATGTCAGCGGCGCCAGGCTTAGATCCGCCTTCTGCAGGTTGGTCCCGTCGCTGATGCCATATTCCTGGATACCCAAACCGCCGGTCACCATGTCACCGACGGCGAAGTCCGGGTTGTTGGAGGCAATCACTTCACCACCGGTGCCGACATCGACAATCTCACCGATCTGCATCATTGCCCTGTACGACTGACCGTCATTCCAATGGGTACGCGATGAAGGATCGATAGAGATGTAATGGTTCTGCACCAGCACTTCGCCGGGGCCAAGGTCGGGTATGTCTTCGGACGTGACCTCAAAGTCCTCCATCGTCGCTTCACCCTGAGGCCTGCGCCCCAGTCGCAATTGCGTATTCTTCATTACTTACTCCACCCTGTTGCTGGATAATTAGACTGTTCGTCCCGCACGGTCCCCTTCACGGAACGCCATCATGGCATCGCGAGGCGCAACGGCGTCACCCACCAGTTTGGTCGGTGCCAATTTGCTGCAGAGGTCAAAAAGCTGGTCCTGCGGCTTTGGCGATGTGCCGGCAACAATGAAGTCGAAGAACTCCTCAACATCTTCGCCGGACACTCTGTTTTTCAGGTGCGCCCGTCCCTGGCTGACCTGCGTCAGCACCGTTGATGGCAACAGCCGTACGCCGAGTTCCGGCATTACAGTCCGGTTGAAATCATCCGTATGCGACGTGCCCAGATTGCGCCCAAAGACAGGCGCTGGGGTGGCAATGGTCACCTTGCTACCGCGCCGCCCCAGTGATTCCAGCACCAAAGCCGTTTCATAATTACCGCGATAGTCCAGCATCAGGGCGCGCGTACCTTCCAGGTCAAACTTCTCGCCTTCAAACAGACCAGCTGCGGCATCGTCAGTAGACAGGATCTGGATGGAATCATCGGTGGCCACATCAAGTACATTTTCCGTATAGGCCCCGGTTGCCAGGATGATGGCGTCTGGCGCGAAAGACTGGATGAACGCTTCATCCACTTTGGTCTGCAGCATGATCTTGCAATCTGTGCCGGCCAGTTCTTCTTCCACCCAGCTAGTAGCGGATAGCAGATTTGTTGAATCCCCTGCCGTCTCAACAAGATTCAACCGCCCTCCCAGCTTGGTGCCGGCCTCGGCCAAAGTGACCATATGGCCCCGCTTGGAGGCAATTTCAGCCGCCTTCATGCCAGCGGGCCCGCCGCCGACCACTAGCACCTTCTTGACCTCGGCAAGCGGCACATCCAACGCTTTAAAGCGGTTTTCCTCGCCTACTTCAGGGTTCTGAAAACATGTAATCGGAGAGGAAGCCCGGTCAAAACACCCCTGGTTTGACCCCGTACACGTGCGCACGCGGTTGGCGCGGCCTTCTGCGACCTTGTTCACAAGGTCCGGGTCGGCAATCTGCGCGCGGGTCATGCCAACGAGGTCGCAGTCACCGTCCTGCAGTGCCTGTTCTGCCAGGTCCGGTGTCGGGATTTTACCAACGCCAATAACCGGCACCTGGCCGCCTACAGCATCGCGCAAATTCCGGGTCAGCGGCAGATATTCACCGAACTTATGGCGGAACGAGCCAATGGCGCGGGCATAGTCGATCCCGCCCTTGCCTTCGGAGTGATTGAGATAGTCAAAATGGCCGGTCCCGATAATCTCGGCCGCCACGTTGCACAAGCCTTCATGGCCCACACAACCATCGGCCAGGGTTGAATAATCATCCGCCGAGATACGGAAGCCCATGACCTTGTCCGGGCCAATGGCTGCACGGACGCGGGCGGCCAGTTCCTTGACGAAGAAAAGATGCTCGCCCCATTTGTCGTCGCGGAAATTGGCAAAGGGGCTGAAAGACTGTTGAATCAGGTATCCATGGGTACCGTGCAGTTCCACACCATCCATGCCGTTTTCCACGCAGACCTTGGCTGTGCTGGCAAAGGCATCAATGACCGTTTCAATCTCGGAATCTGTCATCTTATGGGAGACTTCGCCTTCAATGGTCGTGGTCCCCGAGAAGCTCCAAAGCGGGTGATAGTCATCCCGCGGGTCCGACTTCAGCTGCGCCCCGAAATGAAACAGCTGCGAAATGCATTTGGTGCCATGGGCATGCAGCCTGTCGGATATCTTCCGAAACTTCGGTGCCATGGTTTCCGCATCAAAAACGAAGTGATTGGGAATCTGGCTTGATTCATGCACATGCATGGCCGTGAAGATGATAAGCCCGGTGCCGCCCTGCGCCCGTCGTTCCTGATAGGCCATATAGCGTTCGCCATACGAAATCGGGTTGAAGAAGTCCAGAAATGCTGCATGGGCTGTGGACATAACCCGGTTATTGACCGTCATCGGTCCAATGTCGATCGGTGATAGAAGTTTCATGCGTGTTCCCCCCTGTGACCCGTGCTCCCCAGCTCATAGAACAGGACAAAGACTACATCATCACACGCCAGACGCAAAACAGACCCGCCATTCAGCGAGTCTGTCTTTGTAAACAGCAATGTCCTAACGGTTATTGCGATAGGGGCTCCCGCGTCCAACGGCGGTGGGAGGGTCCTTCGGTGCCCCGCTTATGGCCGGCCCTCTCCGGATAGACCGAGGCAGCATAGATGTCGCCATTAGGCGCCAAGGCCATCTGGTGCACGAAGACGGCAATATCTTCAAATCGGTCCAGCACTTCGCCCGTTTGGTCATCGAGAATAGCCAGATGACTGGCGGCATCACTGGCATAGACCTTGTCGCCATAGACCGCGAGCGACAGCGGTGAGACGCTATCCCACGTCTCGATATAGTCGCCATTTTCATCCAATACCTGGATGCGGCTTTCACAATCTTCTTCGCGGGTATTGCGATGATTGGCGATCTGACCCGGTACAGTCATATAGGAATGCAGGTTCCCGCCGCACAGGTCAGCGACCAGCAGGCGACCATCGGCTGTCTGGGCCATGGCATGAACCGTGTTGAATTCACCCGGTGCACGACCCCAGGTCCCAACTTCCTTGATAAATTCACCTTCTGGCGTAAAGAACACCAGGCGCGAATTCCAATAGCCGTCCCCAACGACGATGTTCCCATTGTTTTGCACCACAACCGACGTAGGCCCATTGAAGTGCGTGCCGTCATCACCCGGTGTGGCAAAAGTGCCCAGGCTCAACAGCGGCGTGCCGTCCGGCTCGAATTGTTTGGCCATGTGACCATCGCGGTCGGTGACCCAGAACTTACCGTTCTGGTCGATATAGATGGTGTGGGCGCCCAGCGCGAAGCCAAGATCATCAGACGGCCCCCACTTACCCAAATACTGTCCATCCTTGCGGAACATGGAAACGGTGCTTTTGCCCATCTTTTCTTTCATGGCCAGCGGATGCGCTGCCCAATGTTCAATGTCTCGAGTAAACAGGTAGACAATGCCATCAGCATCAACCGCCACGCCGGAGCCCATCTCAAAAACCATATTGTCGGGATATTTCGGCCAGCTTTCATCCAACCGCAGGCCGTCATCAGAACCACTTGTCAGCTCTGTTGCAGCATCACACCCTACGAGCAAGCCCATGGGCAACAGCGTAATAGCTAGCGCTTTTCTGATGCGGTTTCTGATCCTGTTCATGTTTCCCACCCCGTTTCAATTTGGTTTATGAACCGAACTTAGCGGCATTCATCGGCGTTACCAATCGCCTTTTTTCAGTGAATTTAGCACATATCGCCACTGTTCAAATGAACAACCACAACTCGTACACTTGAACAGTGTGGCATGAAGGTGACAGTCTGTAAAAAAAAGGGTAATTTATCCTTTATCTGCATCCAGGTACCGTTGACCCACGCAGATCTAGCCAATAGGGTCCCGCGCGAGCGGCGGGGTCTATGTCATAGAAACCAACGCACCCCCCGGTGCAGCGCCTTCGGTGTGGCATCAAAACCCCAAAAAGCCCAATCTTCGGGCCCCTAAACGAGGTATTAACATGAATGCATTTAAGGGCCGGCTCTCTGCCGGAACTTTGCTGGCTGCAGCTTCTACGTTCGCCCTTGGCGCCGTAGCCTCTGCACCAGCTATTGCTCAGACCAACCTGGCTAACGTCGACGTAGTCACCGTGACGGCTCGTAAGCAGACAGAAAGCCTGCAGACGGTTCCCGTAACCGTAACTGCTGTTGGCGGCCAGGCAATTGACCGTTTCAACTACGACAAAATTGCTGACATCGTCAGCCGCATCCCGACCCTGAACGTTCAGGTTGGTGGTTCTGGCTCCGGTGGTCAGCTGTCTCTGCGCGGTATTGGTTCTTCCAACATCTCCGCAGCATTTGACTCCGCTGTTGCTTTCGACTTTGACGGTGTTCAGGTCGCCACCATGCGTATCGTTCAGTCTGCCTTCTTCGACATGCAGCAGATTGAAGTGCTGAAAGGCCCGCAGTCCCTCTTCTTTGGTAAGTCTGCCTCTGGTGGTGTGATTTCCCTGAAGTCCAAGGGCGCAACCGACGAACTGGAAATCGGCGGCAAGTTCTCCTACGAGCTTGAAGAACGCGGCATCACGACCGAAGCCTATGTTTCCGGTCCGCTGAGCGACAAAGCCGGTTTCCGCCTGGCTGCACGCTACAACAACATCAGCCGCCTGATTTATGCAGAAGGCCCCAACTCTGACCCGAAGAAGGGTGAAGAAAACATCAATCTTCGCGCGACCTTCGAAGTCGACCCAACGGACAACTTCAGCGCCAACCTGAAGCTGAACTACATCCGTCAGAACAAAGACTCCGCTCTGGGTAATGCCGTGTACTCTTGTGGCGACAATGGCATTGCTGACGACATCACTTTGCTGAGTGGCAGTCTCATCATCCCCGCCGGTTACGACTGTGACACGCGCGGCAACTACTACTACCGCACCGACGCCCATCCTGCTCTTTCCGTACAGGCACAGGACCAGGACCTGAATGGTGGCCAGTCCTTTGGTGAATCCGACATCTTCTTCGGTCGCCTTGAATTGGAATGGGACGTCACTGACGAACTGACCATCACCTCTGTCACCGGTTACCTTGACCAGTCTGCACACGACTTGGCCCAGTACGGTTATGGCGGCATTCTCGCTGATGGCAGCCCCGGCGGCGTTGGCGGTGGTCTTGTTGACTATGAGACAGAACAGTTCACGCAGGAAGTTCGCCTGACGACCAATTACGACGGTCCAATCAACGGTATGATTGGCGTGTTCTATGAATCACGTGATATTCTGTTTGCCACGAACCAGCACGCCGTAAACATCGGCCTGGTTTCAGCTGACCCCGTAACGGGCAACTCCTCCGACTACTTCAAGCAGCACTTCTATGACAATGAAGCCCTGTCCATCTGGGCCAGCTTGATCTGGAACATTACCGATGATCTGGAACTGTCTGGTGGTGTTCGCTGGACAGACGAGAAGAAGGTGAACAACATCGTTGTTCCTTACGTCCATTCCTTCCTGGCTGGCGGTGCCTTTATCGAAAGCGGTTACGTCTCTCCGGACATTATCTTCAAGGATGACAACTTCTCACCAGAAGTAACCCTGAGCTACCAGGTCAATGACGACGTCAACCTCTATGGTTCATTCAAGACCGGCTTTAAGTCTGGTGGTATCGACAACTCTGCTCTGCCGTCTGCCGGCCTACTGGGTATTGCCGATCCGGACCCCGAAGTTGCTGCGGCAACCGCTGCTGGTCTGATCTATGATTCAGAAACAGCCAAGGGTGGTGAAGTTGGTGCCAAGATGCAGTTCTCCGACCGCACCGTCACCTTGAACGTCGCTGGTTTCTACTACGTCTATGAAGACCTGCAGGTGCAGAACTTTGATGCTGTTGCCATTCAGTTTGCCACCTCCAACGCATCTGAGTTGACCACCAAAGGTATCGACATTGACTTCAACTGGCTAACACCGCTTGACGGCGTCAGCATCTTCGGTGCTCTGGCTTATACGCGTACCAAGTACACCAAGCCATTTGATCCGAACAAGAACGATGGTGACGTCACCGAACTGAACGGTCGTTTCGCTGCCCGCGCCCCGAAATGGGCTGGTAACATCGGCGTTGACTACCGTGCACCGTTTGCCAATGGCCTGGAACTGGGCCTGACCGGCAACATGCAGTTCTCTTCCAGCTACTTCACCAATGAAGACAGCCTGAATGATCACATTCAGGGTTCTTACGCTACGTTCGATATCGCTGCTTCTGTTGGTGACATCGATGGTCGCTGGGAAATTGCAATTATCGCCCGTAACCTGGCCGACAAGCGCTTCGTCAATACCTCTGGCTCGCGTCCGTTCCTGACGGCTGCTGGCGATGATGAAGTCTGGAACCTGAACCGTGGCCGCCACGTGTTCTTCGAAGGTTCTGTAAACTTCTAAGCGAAGCTTACATCCGCGAATTTAGCGCCGGGCTCTACACAGGGTCCGGCGTTTTTCTTTGGTCACCCCGAAAAGCGATCCATTTCACCCTTGCAGCAAAACCGGCAGGCGCGCAGAATACGCCCACAGGGACATTCTGGAGGGGAAAGACCATGAGCGACCAAGACTATCGCCTCATCGATGACTGGCCGAAATATCCGGCCGACATGCAATTTGAAATGGGGTCGGGCATCGCCACAGATGATGACGGCATCATCTATCTGTTTACACGAGACAAAGAACACTGGGCCGCCCACCCCATGGCCATGGCGCCTGAGAAAATGGGTAAAAGCTCCATTTCCATGTTCGACCGGGAAGGCAACTATCTTGGTAAATGGGGGCCATCTGACGAACCTGGCTTCGCCCTGGGTGCTCACACGCTTTACATCATTGATGGTGACTTCTGGGTGGTCGACCGCGACGGCCATGTTGTGCGCAAATACAACAAGGAAGGTGACCTGCTGATCGAAATCGGCACCTTTGGCGAGCCGGGCAATGACCCGGACCACTTGAATGGCCCCACAGCAGTTGTTGTACAGGCCAATGGCAATATCGTTGTGACCGATGGCTACTGGAACGCCCGCATGATCTGGTATTCACCAGAGGGCGAATACATCAAAGAAATTGGCGGCTGGGGTAATGAGCCAGGCCAGTTCAACTCGCCCCATGCCATGGCACAGGCCCCCGATGGCCGCCTGTTTGTGGTCGACTTCACCGGTGGCGCGCTGCACGACTATATGACCGTGCCTGGCCAGATCGCCGAAGAACGCTATCACCCGGACCCCAATCGTAAAAGCCGTATCCAGATTTTTGATGCGGATGGGAACTTTCTGGAAGAGTGGACCCATATTGTGCCGCTGAGCCTGGCGATCTACGGCGACAAGATCTATGCGTCATCGGACATGCATGACCTGGTGGTGATGGATGTAAACACCGGTGAAGAGCTGGAACGGCATGCTAATCTGGCTATCTACATTCACCAGATGGCCATGGACAAGCATGGCGACATCTACACTGCCACGGTTTATCCCGAACACGCAGGCCAGTCGCGCGGGCCGGATGGGCCGTCGCACAAGCGCTGGACCAGAGACCCTTCTTGGCCGTCTAATTCAGCGAATGCTGCCTAGCCAGGCACCCAGTTCCGCCGAGCGGACAAGGGGATCAACAACAGGGCGTAGTTCTTCCGGGACTGCGCCCTTTTTGCCTTCAGCGGCCAAGGACCGCATTTCACCCTGCATGGCGGCCAAGCCATCAGCTGTGAAGATTTCACTCTCAATCAGATAATCGCGAAACTGGTCCAGCAGAGCAGCAACTTCATCGCCGTGATATTCCAGGTGATATTGCGTTGCCCAAAACTCCCCCTCACCTCGACGGAAGATTGCCGCCTGCACACCCTTGTCATTGGTCGCCAGCAATGTTGCTCCTTCCGGCAATTGCGTCACGGCATCGCTGTGCCAACACAGGGCATCATATGTTTCCGGCTTGACCGACGTAAACGGATGCGCCCGGCCTTCCTCCGTCAACGTCACACCGCGCGCCCAGGCAATCTCCGGTCCCTTCGGGTTGGCCTGCACCTCGCCACCCGCTGCCACACAGCCCATCTGTAAGCCCCAGCAAATACCAAATTGCGGGACCCCGGTATCATAGACATTACGGCAAAGATCGATCTGCGCTTCGATCATCGGATTGAGCCGATGGATCGTCATGTTCGACCCGGTCCAGAGTACCCCGCCATAATTTTCAAGCGGTTGCGGCAGGGCTGCACCGTCAGCGTCAAAATCAACAATATCAATGTTGGCTTCCGCATCGTGTACGCGCACGGAAGCCGCCAGCAACTCACCGGCATGGGTCGCATCAGATTCCTTGACCCGCGCACGAGCACCGGGTGAATAGGCGTCAATAATCAATAGCTTAAGCGGCATAGGTGCGCGTCCGTATCAGTGTTAGAAGTCGTAATTAAACAGGGTGACATCGCGACTGTAAACATCACCCACGATGTTTCGCAGGCGGGGCGATGTGTAGTAGTCGCGGTAATCGCCTCTTTTACTGCGGTTCAGATGTCTGATTTCCACAGGCTCTGCCATGGTCTCTTCCAGATATTGCTGCACGGCATGCATGTCTTCCATGGGTAACACCCGGTTAACGAGGAGCGAGCCGCGCTTGTCAGTGACATAGAGTTGCTGCGGTCTGAAAGCAGGGCGCGCCTTTTCAAGATCTGTCACCGCTAGCCACTCTTCAACATACCGCTCAAAACTGCTGAAGGCCGGCGTGTCATAAAGTGCTTGTCGCTGTGGTTTGATATGCTCAGTACCGTCCTGTATGACAAATTGATAGGCAGAGACAGCCCGGTCCCATGGATTGCGCGACAAAGCAAAACTCGGCAATTGCTGCAGGGCACCGGGGGACATCAAATTTATCTGCCGGGCAGAAGAATGCCCGATATGTCGCCCGTAAATGGCATTGCCAATGCTGGTACCAGCTGCCTTGGGAATATGAACAAAAACAACGCCAGCTGCCTCCCAAAGACGGCGGTGGGTCTTGGCCATGACCGCGTAGCGCACATCAAGCGGTAGCTTCTTCAGCAATTTGACGAGTTGTGCCCGAATGTTCCTGTCCCCAAAACTATATAGGCGACGGGGCCGTTATCTGCGTCCGTCAGTCCATCGTTACCATGTCGCCCAGTTCAGGCGCCATGGTCGAGACAGGAACATAGAGCCCTTCAGCCATCCTGTCTTCCACAACGATGATATTGACTGTACCCAGCTCTTTGTACCGGGTGCTAAGCACTTCACCTGTATCGGGGTCGGTGAACACGCGGGCGACCCGTTTAACGGCAAACTCATCTCCCACCTGCAGGCCGCTTCTGGCGCCCGAGTTGATAAACAGGCGCCCGTCGCTGAAGTCGATTACCTTAGCCGACCAGGGCACGCCTTGGCTGGCCGCAACAATCTGCTGCGTCAGATTGCCGATCAGCTCGCGCATGGCATCGCCCAGCGGGGTTTTCCAGAAGGACGTGGTCCCGAAGCTGACGACATCATAGGTCACATCCACCGACGTCGAGCGATCCTTGACCTTCTGCCGGGCGCTGAACGTATTGATGATCTGCGACGTCTCTGTGTCCACTAGCCGCACATCCATCACCAGCGTACCAGAACGAAAGGCAGCCCCGACCCCGGCCTGGCCCATACGGCCGATGCCGACGCCGATATTCACGTCCGTACCCTTGGTGTCGAGGTCTACTTGCGTAATGGAACCAATCACCAGTAATTGTGCAGCCTTAAGCCGCCCCGCGCGCGGGCCGGTGCCGCCTGCTGTCATGCCGGATTCTGTCATTTGCTGCTGGGCGAGCACGGCATCTATGGCCGCACGGTCAACCACCTCAAACTGGCCGGATTGCACCAGCGCATCCATCATGATGGCTTCCAAACCGCCGCCCTGATCCCAGTCGCCAAAGAAGGCAGCGAAAGACCCGGTGCTATTGACACGGCCAACAGCCACCGTGCGCTTGGGGCCTTCAAGCTCGCGCACGTTGTCCTGCAGACCGAAATCCGGCGTGAAAAACCCCGTCTCTGCGGTTGTATCGACTGTAAATACGCTGTCTTGTGCAAATACGGGCTGGGCAGCAACAACCGCCATGACACCTGCAACCAAAACACCGACTGAAAGTGAGATTCCGTATTCTCGCATTGGCACCTACCCCCCCTCACTGAGCCCTGTCACTTTAGACCAGCACGGCCCCTACCGGCAATGTTACCCGACGATATCCGGGAAAACTGGCGAGAAGCCTTGCCTTGATGATACGCTACCTTCATAGGCAGGAAGGGGTATCAATCATGCGTAAGAGTTATGGTTCCACGACGTCTTTTACCACTTGTTCGGTCGCGCTGGCCGCGTTCCTGGCGGTAAACCCGGCCCTTGGGCAGGAAACAGACCTGCCTCCCTCCGTATTTTCTGAGTCCATGTCACTTGCCCCTTTTTCCGCACCGACAACACCGGTTCAGCAAAGGGGCACTGTCACTGATGTCACAGAATCCAGCGCCACCACGGTCGGTGAAACGACCAGCAAGACACTGGAAAACGGCCTGACGGTAACCACCACCCCCACCGAAACAGTCGATCAGACGGTCACGACCATCGAAGGCCCGAACAGCACCACCATCATCACAGAAACGGTGACGACCACCACGACCGAAGGGACCATCGAAGGCACATTTGAAATGCCTGCTGAAATACCAGGTGAAGTGCCGGGTAGCACTACGGCTATCATTGTTGAGCCAGAAGACGCCACAAACCCAGAAGACATCACAAGTGAAGAGGCGCTGGAGACAAACACGCCCGCCATCGACGTGACACAGGAATCTGAGCCCACGCCCACCCATACACCAGCCCTTCAAATAACACCCGAGCACGACCCCACAGATCGTCAACCTCAAACCGACTCCACACCACCCATTGTGGTCATCGACCAGCCAGATGACGGTCGTGATCAGTCAGGTCATGGGGGGCATGACCACAGCACCACGCCGCCTGCTCACAGCACCCAGCCCACCCATGTTGAAGACAGCAAACCCCGTATGAGCCACGCCGAACGCCGCTTTCGCCAGCTCCAGGTGCGCCGGGCGCGTGAGACTGTAGAATACAATGCTGGCATCGTGCTGGCACGGTATGTCCTGCCCCTGATGATGCCACGGGCGCAAACCGACCCGTTTCTTGTCGAACAGCAAATCCAATCTCTGGTGGCCCTGCGCGGTGCTCAATCGAAAGAAGACTACACAGAACAAACACCCACCAGCGCCGCCCACAACCAGCGGCCGGACATTGGCAACCTGCCGATTGGCATGACACCCGCCTATCTGCTGGGCGATATCAACGAGGACGGCACCATCGACACAGCTGATGCTGGTTTGCTCAACAAGCTCACCAGCGGTCCAGGCACGATGGAGGCCTATCGCGAGGTTGGCTGTGCTGCAGCTGCCGACGTGAATGTTGATGGCGAGATCAATGAGAATGACGCCCCCCCTGATGCAGTCCATCATCGCCGGCGGGCCGGTCTCCAGCGGCATCCTCTATGACCAGGACCGTTTTCCGTGCGGGTTGACCAATAGCTTCGTTGCCTTCTTCCAGGCACCGGTCTGCGCCGGGCCTATTGACGTGCGCCTGCTGGCCAATGGCCCAACAGAAGGCGTGGAACTGGAACCCGTGATTGATGGCGAAACCGTCAACGCAGAGGACTGGCCCGGCTGGGTCATTAACTTGGCGAACCTGCCCGCAGATGGCAGCACCCCTGCCCTGCTCTTTACCCAGGCAGGCAATGCTTATGTCTATTGGCTGGCCACGCATTGTGCACTGCAACCCTCCAAGGAACTCTCTGACAAGGATTGGGGTGAAATACCCGAGCCTGCCTCAGCGCCCAAAGGTCGCCCAACACCCTTTGGTGAAGAAATTGACGGTCTGACAGAATGCCCGCAGATCGACAAAGGCTGCGATGCGCTTGTGATCGACTTTCTGGCCCAAAGCGGCATCTGGCATGAACCCAGCGCCCATAAAACGGGCGATGCCCTCAAAAAAGCGGGCTGCAATGTGCGTTATGTCAGCCCCAAATTCACCAAGGTGCCGCCTAAGCCGGACCTCACGAAATATACCGGTAATAACATGAACCTTTGGAAGATCCGCTATAACCAATATGTGCAGCGCCAGTTCGATGCCCATGACAAAAAGGTCTCCAAAATCCTGACTGGCAATCGCAGGCAATGGCAGCTCATTAACCGCGCCATTGCCGCCCATCGCACCGCCATTCGTGGCGGGCTGGCCATGGCCTGTCAGATGGTCAATGCCCATGGGTCGGAGGGTTCTGGCGGCACCTGCGGCGTCTGGGGCGTTGGCTGGGATACCGCCACGGGCACGCTATCCCGAGACAAATTCCACAGCGGCAACTATCGGGCCGCCAAGGGCAATGTGTGCCACGCCGTGATGGAGGACCGCTCCTGCATGAGCGGGCTAAGTGCCAATGCCATCGACTGGCTCAATAATTTCAGCCTCGTGAATTGCGGAACGCCGCCCAAAGAAAACCACCGTCGCCATGCCGCCTTCTATAACGATATGGTGATGACGACGGCCCTGGCGGCCAATTCCTGCACCATGTTGCGGCTGAATGTACGAGACTACTTCACGGCCTCCTACTTAGAGAAGACCAAATCGGGTAAAGGCTTCGCTGACCTGGCGCAGGCCTTCCTTGTGCGCGGTATCGGCCTGGGAAACAACGCCCCCGCCTTTTACTATGACCGGGGCTATAACCAATTGCCGCCGACAACCTGCAAAGGGGCCTCCAAACGGTATTGATGATCCTTCAGCGCCCCAGGCATAAAACCTGGCAACGTTGGCTATTTCACACGAACCCTAACCAAGACAGCGCTGCGTCAGCGCCACCCAATAGCTGGCGCCCAGGGCAATAATGTCGTCGTTAAAGTCGTAATGCGGATTGTGGCAGAAGGGCGTGCCCGGCTCCCCGCCACCGCCGATCAGAATGTAACAGCCCGGTTTTTCCTGCAGCATGAAGGCAAAATCTTCCGAGCCGGACACCAGCTTGGCATAGGCGTCAACATTGTCTTCCCCCACCAGCGAACGGGCGACCTCAACAGCGATATCCGTTTCCTTCTGGCTGTTCACCAACACCGGATAGTTACGGCGGTAGTCCACCTCGACCGCTAGACCGGCCTGCTCGCCGATCTGCTGAGCGGCCTGTTTCAATTCGGCTTCAATGTCGTCCTGATGCTGCCGGTCGAAATTGCGTACCCCGCCGCGAATAACCGCCTTGTCGGGGATCACATTATAGGCATCCCCTGCTTCCATTTCGGTCACCACGATCACAGCAGAGCGTTCCCGCGCGGTGCGGCCCATTTCGGAATACGCAGCCGCAATATCCGCTACCACGGGGATCGGGTTGGCCGCCAACTGCGGATAGGCTGCGTGACCGCCGGTGCCATGGACGGTAACATCATAAATGTCCTGAGCGGCCATGAACGGCCCACTGCGCACGGCGAACTGGCCTACCGGCAGACCAGGCCAGTTGTGCATACCGAAGACAGCGTCACATGGGAACAGCTCGAACAAGCCGTCTTCCACCATGGCCTCGCCACCGCCGAGGCCTTCCTCAGCTGGTTGGAAGATCAGATGCACCGTACCGTCAAAGCCTTTTCCCTGGTCGGATTTGGGCATATCAACGAGATACTCTGCAGCCGCCAGCAACATGGCCGTGTGGCCGTCGTGCCCGCAGCCGTGAAACACCCCGTCACGCGTAGAGGCATGAGCCACGCCTGTTTGTTCCTGAATGGGCAATGCGTCCATGTCGGCCCGCAGGCCGATCGACTTGGTGCCATTGCCATAGCGAATGGTGCCCACCACCCCGGTGGTGCCCAGACCCGTATGCACTTCGATGCCCATGGCCTCGAGCCGCTCGGCGACAAGGGCAGCGGTCTGTACTTCTTCAAACCCCAGCTCCGGGTGGGCATGGATATGCCGCCGCAACTCTCCATAGGCGGGTGCAGAGGCAACAAGTTCAGAGATAAGGTTCATGGTCGGGCTCCTGCCAGGCTCTCATAGAGGTCAAAGTCTTCCTTGTAGTAGGATAACACGAACTTCTGAACGTCTGGGGAATTGAAAACATCCGACCAGCGCTGGTCTCTGGTCACATACATACTGCGCTTGACCCATGCGACGACACGAGCTGGAATGACGTCGCGAAAATACCGCGCGGCAGTGGGCGTAACCATGCCGGCCAGTTTGCCGTCCAGCGTGTCTTTGTAAAACAGGGCTCCGTTCTTCCGTCGTGCGCCCGGCACCGTTACTGGCAATATTGTCGCAATATCGCGCCTCAAGGCCGCCATATCATCCGTCCTGTAGAGGTTTTTGATGACTTGCTCGCCACCCACGTAAACGTAACGCCGCTGCTGATGGAAATGCGTAAGCTCCAGCGGCAGAAAGTCCGCGGGCTTGCTTTCCAGAGCCGCCACCACCGCGTCTATGCGGGGATACAGCTCTGGTGCAGCAAGGTCCTCAATTGGCTTGTCACCATTCATCATCAGGTGCTGGCTCATGGATGATGGAAACCGTTCAGACGGGTTTCGCAAAACAGCGAAAGATTGATATGCCTGGAGCAACTCAAATTCTGTTGGAAAATACTGCCGCAGAACTGACAGCAGCAAATGTCCTCGGTCAATCGAGCCCAGCTCCGGATGGTCATGCACCCCGTAAAAGGGTTCCGGGCAGTCATCCAAAGGCTGTAATGGCTCTCGAACGGAACTGCCTGCGCATTTGGGTATATGGATAAATGCAAACCGGTGTTTGCGGCTGATGATCATACGGGCGGCTTCCGGAATATGTACTATGTGGCAGCGCCGAGGACGCCCGGAACTACAAAGCGTAAGTGTTGCCCAAAGCCCCATACAGCGCAAGCCTGGCACTCGGTGTACGAGCTCGCTGGACGCGCCTGGGGATACAGTTTAGCCTCACGATCCTGTATTGCGGTCACCAGTAGTCGTTTTGGCCCTTCTGCGTTTGTATTGTCTCTTAATGACGGGCACCTGCCGATGACCACCCCTGCACCTACACCCCGCCTAGACCGCCGCATCGGCCCCTTTGCCATGTTGTTGCTTGGTGTTACCAGCATCATTGGCTCCGGCTGGCTGTTCGCGGCCCTTTATGCCGCGCAAATGGCCGGGCCTGCAGCCGTTCTATCTTGGCTGGTCGGCGGTGTCATCGTCATTGTCCTGGCACTTATCTATGCAGAGCTGGGTGGCATGCTTCCGGTAGCGGGCGCCCTGGCAAGCATTCCCCGCTTTTCCCACGGGACCCTGAGTGGCTTTACTGCAGGATGGTTATGCTGGATAGCCTATGTCACCGTAGCCCCTATCGAAGTAAGCGCGGTACTGGAATATGCAACGAATTATCTGCCCTGGCTTTCGCATGATGTGGGTGGCAACAAAGCGCTGACCGCGGCTGGTATTGGCGTGGCCGCCGGGTTGATGCTGGTGTTTACACTGTTGAACATGCTGGGCGTCCAATGGCTGGTGCGCAGCTCGTCGACCATTACCGTCTGGAAGCTGGCCGTACCGTTGCTGGCCGCCGCCGCCCTGATGATCGCCGGGTTTCAATTTGACAATTTCCAGTCCTTTGGCGGCTTTGCACCAGATGGTTTGTCTGGCGTTTTTGCGGCTGTATCAGGCGGCGGTGTATTGTTTTCCCTGCTGGGCTTCCGGGTAGTGGTCGACATGGCCGGGGAAGCCCGCAACCCTCAAAAAACCATCCCCTTCGCCATCATTGGCGCCGTATTCACCTGCCTGGTCATCTACATTCTGCTGCAATTAGCCTTTATCGGCGTGATCCCTGCCAGCCATCTGGCGAATGGGTGGCACAATATTGTGGAGAATGTCATGGGTGGACCATTTGCCGGCTTTGCTGCGCTGCTGGGCCTGCAATGGCTGGCCATGCTGCTTTATGCAGATGCCATTATCTCGCCTACAGGCACGGGACTGAGCTATATCGGCACAACAGCGCGCATCAATTATGCCATGGCAGAGGCAGGCCAGTTCCCCTCCATATTTAGCCGCCTGAACGCATCCAATGTACCCGTCTGGGCGCTGGGCTTTAATTTTGTGGTGGGGATGATCATGTTCCTGCCCTTCCCCGGATGGGCAGAACTGGTTGGCTTTATTTCCAGCGCATCGATTCTGTCGTTTTCCTTCGGGCCTGTCTCTATGGCAGCGCTGCGGCATCAGGCAAAAGATATGACCCGGCCCTACAAGGCGCCGCTGGGCCGGGGGCTGGCGGCCATCGCCTTCATCTTCGTTGGTTTTGCCAATTACTGGTCTGGCTGGGACACGAATTGGAAGGTCTTCCTGCTCACATTGGTCGGATTGGTAATGTTCCTGGCCATTCGCTTGCGGGCCCGCACACAGAGTGAACCGCTGCATGCGCGACAATCTGGCTGGTTTTGGCTATTTGCTGCGGGCTTGGCGGTCCTTTCGTGGCTGGGCAATTACGGCAATGGGCTGGGTATGCTACCCCAGGGCCTCGACCTATTGTTGGTCAGCCTGTGGTCGCTTCTGTGCTTCTGGCTTGGCGTACGCTGGCGCCTGCCGAAGGAAGACACCAAGCGGCTGATAGAAGCCGTAACCTAGGCAACACATATTGATGGCACTAGGCATTACCACCCTGATTGCTCGCTTTTGTATAGCCCGTCTCATTAGTGATGATATTTCCAAATTCTCACCCCTAAATACACTATAATTTTGTAGTTCATATATTTTTTACATTTTTTTTCGTAAAAAGTGCTCTACCCCCCTTCACAAAGGGGTTTGGGCAGGGTAATAGTCTCCCCGCTTTTCGAGGCCGCTTGCGGCTGCCGGCAAC
The DNA here is from genome assembly GCA_030836535.1 of Alphaproteobacteria bacterium. Taxonomy (GTDB): domain Bacteria; phylum Pseudomonadota; class Alphaproteobacteria; order SMXS01; family SMXS01; genus SMXS01. Next base: position 4,892 of record JAURPT010000121.1, on the reverse strand, counting down.
CCTGCGGCAGGAATGATCGATGACCGACCTGACACATCTCCAACGGCTTGAGGCCGAAAGTATCCACATTATGCGCGAAGTCGTGGCCGAGGCTGAAAAGCCGGTCATGCTTTACTCTGTCGGCAAGGATTCTGCCGTCATGCTGCATATCGCCCGCAAGGCGTTCTACCCGTCACCCCCGCCCTTCCCACTGATGCATGTGGACACAACCTGGAAATTCCAGGCCATGTATGAATTGCGCGACCGCGCTGCCAAGGAAGCGGGCATGGACCTTATCGTCCACCAGAACCCCGAAGCCAAGGAACAGGGCATCAATCCGTTTGACCACGGCTCGGTACACACGGACATGTGGAAGACCGAAGGCCTGAAGCAGGCGCTCGACAAATTCGGCTTTGATGCTGCCTTTGGTGGCGCACGCCGGGATGAAGAAAAATCCCGCGCAAAAGAACGCGTGTTTTCCTTCCGCTCTGCCAACCACCGCTGGGATCCCAAGAACCAGCGCCCGGAATTGTGGAAGCTCTATAACGCCCGTAAGTCCAAGGGTGAAAGCATCCGCGTGTTCCCCCTGTCAAACTGGACCGAACTGGACATCTGGCAATATATCCATCTCGAGAATATCGAGATCGTACCCCTTTACTTATCGCAGCCCCGGCCGACCGTTGAACGCGACGGCTTGCTGCTGATGGTCGATGATGACCGCTTCCCACTTGAAGAAGGCGAAGTACCGGAAATGAAATCCATCCGCTTCCGCACGCTGGGCTGCTACCCGCTGACCGGTGCGGTTGAATCGGAGGCCCAGACTCTACCCGAGATCATCCAGGAAATGCTGCTGACCACCACGTCAGAACGGCAGGGTCGCGCTATCGACCACGATCAGGCGGCCTCGATGGAGAAGAAGAAGCAGGAGGGCTATTTCTAATGTCCGACGCAGATGTCATTTACAAGACCGACGTCCTGATCGCTGAAGATATCGACGCCTATCTCGACCAGCATCACAACAAGTCCATGCTACGCTTCATCACATGCGGGTCGGTGGACGACGGTAAAAGCACGCTGATTGGCCGCCTGCTCTACGATTCAAAGATGATCTTTGAAGACCAGCTGGCCAGCTTGGAAGCCGATTCCAAGAGCATGGGCACCCAGGGGCAGGAAATTGACTTTGCCCTTCTGGTTGATGGCCTGGCTGCAGAGCGCGAACAGGGCATCACCATCGATGTTGCCTATCGTTTCTTCGCCACGGAAAAGCGCAAATTCATTGTCGCCGACACACCGGGACACGAACAATATACCCGCAATATGGTGACCGGTGCTTCCACCGCCGATCTGGCCGTCATTCTGATCGATGCGCGCCAGGGCGTCCTCACCCAGACGCGTCGTCATTCTTATCTGGTACACCTGCTGGGCATCCGTAATGTGATCCTGGCCGTCAACAAAATGGACCTGGTGGATTATTCGCAGGACCGCTTTGACGAGATCGTCGCCGACTGTACCGACTTCGCCAAATCGATCGGCATGGAAGAGTTCATGCCCATCCCCATCTCGGGCCTGAAGGGTGACAATATCGTCACCCTGTCAGACACCATGCCTTGGTACTCTTCTTCAGAGTATACGGGCACAACACTAATCAACGCTCTGGAAGAAGCCCCCATCAACACGGCGCGTATGGAAGAAGCCAAATTCCGCATGCCGGTTCAGTGGGTTAACCGGCCGAATCTGGACTTCCGCGGTTTTTCCGGTCAGGTCGCCTCGGGCCGCATTCACCCCGGTGATGCTGTGCGTGTACTGCCCTCTGGCAAGACATCCACGGTCAAGGAAGTCGTGACCTTTGACGGCAATCTGGATGAAGCCGTTGCCGGCCAGTCTGTCACCCTGACGCTGAATGATGAAATCGACTGTTCGCGCGGTGATGTGATCACCCTGGCAGATGAACCGGTAGAAGTTGCCGACCAGTTTGAAGCCACCATCGTTTGGATGACCGAAGACGAAATGTTGCCCGGTCGCCCCTACATCATGAAGGTCGGGACCAATCGCGTTTCTGCGACGATCACCGAGCCAAAATATGAGGTCAATGTCAACACGACCGAACAACTGCCAGCGCGTACGCTGGGGCTGAACACCATCGGCGTGTGCAATATTGCTACCGACCGGCCTATCCCCTTCGACGCCTATGGCGATAACCCGGATCTGGGCGGGTTTATCCTAATCGACCGCATGACCAACCAGACGGTAGGCGCCGGGCTGATCCATTTTGCCTTGCGACGCGCCCACAATATCCATTGGCAGGCTGTCGATGTCGACCGCGACGCCCATGCGGCCCAAAAGAACCAGCAGCCCGCGCTGTTGTGGTTCACCGGCCTGTCTGGCTCTGGCAAGTCGACCATCGCCAATCTGGTGGAACAGAAGCTGCATGCCCTGGGCAAGCACACATTTTTGCTGGATGGCGACAATGTGCGCCACGGGCTGAATAAGGATCTCGGCTTTACCGATGTTGACCGGGTGGAAAACATCCGCCGCATCGGCGAGGTTGCCAAGCTGATGACCGATGCTGGCCTGATCGTATTGACGGCCTTTATTTCGCCTTTCATTGCCGAACGCCGCATGGTGCGTGAGATGATGCCTGAAGGTGAATTCATCGAAATTCATGTCGACACGCCGCTCGAGGTTGCCGAACAGCGCGACGTCAAAGGCCTGTACAAGAAAGCCCGTTCAGGTGAGCTGAAGAACTTCACCGGCATCGACAGCCCCTATGAAGCGCCGGAAAATGCCGAAATAACCGTTGATACGGTAGCACTTTCCGCTGAAGAAGCCGCCGATGTGATTGTGGCGCGGCTGCTGGGTAGTTAGACAAATCCGATACCGATCCGTTCGTACCGAGTGATTTGGGCGCTTTGGGCGTCCAAATTGTATCGAGGTGCGAACGGCTGCCTGAGTCCGTTGCAGTCCCACGTTCATACCTCGACACAATTTGCACCTATCGGTGCAAATGACTCGGCACGAACGATTCCTTAATTTGTCGCTCAACAACATCCCTTGTTCCCCCTGCCCTGATCCCTTAGGCTCCGGGGCAACAAGGGGGGGGCAATTCATGCCAGCAGCCATTCAAACTGCATCGCCAAGCCTTTTACAGGCCGTTGGCAGTGACCTGGCAATGGCCGTTACCCCTGTGCGGCAAGACCTTACCGACGCCCACGTACTGGTGCTAACGCGGCTAGCCCATGCCGGCCAATGGTGGACCGGCGCCGAACGGCTGGCGATTGCAGCTGAGGCCCGTACTGCCCGTGGCTGCCCCCTGTGTGCAGAACGCAAGGAAGCAATCAGTCCGGCCATGGTCACCGGCAACCACCAACGCGCCGAGGGCATGGAAGATCTGTTGCCGGAAAACATCGTCGACCCGGTACATTTCGTGATCAACGATTCCGCGCGTATGACGCCAGACCGGTTGGGTGATGCCATTGGCGGCACCATCACAGAGGCACACCTGGTTGAAGCCATCGGCATTGCTTTTGCCGTCCGGTACATGGACCAGACCTGCAGGGGGCTGGGCACGCCCTTTCATGCCCTGCCCGCCCCTGTTGCGGGCGAGCCGGGCCGCACCCTACCTGCCGGACTGACGACCGGCGAGGCATTTGTGGCCATGCTGCCAGGCGAACAACCGCCCCCGCCTAATGATGATTTACGGGGCGATGTCACCGCCTGTGGCCTGCAGGCGCTGAGCGCCGTGCCCGATGCGGTGCGCGACCTGCTGACATTGGCCGCCGCCCAATATATACCGATGGATATCGCATTCGACATGACCAAAGGCCGCACCATGGGGCGCGAGCAGATGGAGCTGCTTGCCGGGCGGGTATCCGCCATCAATGACTGTTTCTATTAAACATCTTCCCACGCGATGATGCTCAGTGTGAGCATGCAACAACAGGGAAAAGACGTTGAACTGACCGGTATTATGGACGGCACAGAGGCGGTGGACGCCGCCATTCCCCATGGCGACCTAATCACCGCTTTTGGCGAGGCTGTCCTGCTGGGCTCAGATGATGAATTGGCAAAGGCCCGCGCGGCCTTGCTGGAGGCTATTGGCGGCGATGCTTTCGTGGATACCTGCGGCGTCATTGGTCATTTCGAGCGCATGACCCGCATTGCAGATGCAACCGGTATTCCGCTGGATGAAGATACCGCCCTGGGTTCAGCCACCATCCGCGAAGAACTGGGCATCAACGACTTTACGATGGCGAGCCAAACGCCCGGCGTGAAGGACTAGCTTCAAACTGGTACCGTCACCCCTGCGAAGGCAGGGGGCCATCGACCAACAAGGGAAGGTCAAGACGACTGTTCTGCACCGCGTCAATTAGCCACACCGCGCAAACCGATGAGTGGATTCCTGCTTTCGCGGGAATGACGCACTACGGATACATCCTAATCTCTACCGGGCGGGTTCCCGGCGATATAGTCGTTCAGCACTTCGTGGAACCGACGCACGCGGGTTTCCTGCTTTGCCAATAAAGGCTCCTGATAGCCGCGTGACCGCCAGCCATCCTTCTGGCCCTGCATCAGTGCCCAATCCTGATAGACTACTTCGCCTGAGAGGTCTTGCACACCACGGCCTTCGTCATATTCGCGCCATTCAAATTCGGCTTCTGCGACCTTGACGGCCTCTTCACTCGTGCGTTCGCGCCATTCATCCATCCCTTCAACAGGGTAGGTCATGGTCCAATAGTCGAAATAGCATTTCTCCGGGTCGTCCCGGTGCGGCTCCCACCGTGCGAAAAAGAGCCCGTCAGCCGACGGGCCGATGGCCACATTGGGGAAGATGAACTGGAACGGGCTTTCCGTCAGCGCTTCATCATCCAGGTTCTCATAATGCAGATAGCCCTTTTCCTGCCAATTGGCTTTCT
>JAURPT010000120.1 GCA_030836535.1 Alphaproteobacteria bacterium | reverse complement strand
TTTTCGCTGGGCTGCATTCAGGCACTGCAATGCAACAAGAACACCTGCCCGACCGGTATTACTACCCATGATGAAAAACTGCAGCGCGGGCTGGACCCGGAAATCAAAGCTGAGCGCGTGGCCCATTATGTTGAAAACATGCGGCACGAAGTAAAGATGATCGCCCATTCTTGCGGCGTGCGCGAACCGCGCCAGTTGAACCGACACCACGCCCGCATTGTTGGGGAAGATGGCCGAACGATTTCGCTCGACCAACTTTACCCCGAGGGTACCATGGCCCCCGAAGGGCGAACCATTACCTATCTGTAACAGTGACACTTGGTCAGGGAGGACCACCATGAAATTGTATGATTATGAACAGGCGCCCAACCCGCGCCGCGTCCGGATGTTTATGGCTGAAAAGGGTATTGAGATGCCTGTTGAGCAAGTCGACCTGGGCACCCGCGCGCAGCTGAATGATTACTTTGTCGCCATTAACCCCTTTGTAGCCGTACCTGCGCTGGAGACCGATGACGGGGAGATCCTCACGGAATCAACTGCGATCTGCCACTATCTGGAAGGCCTGCAGCCGGAACCCAATCTGCTGGGTACGACGCCACTCGAGAAAGGCCAGATCATGATGTGGGACCGTCGCATCGAACTGGAATTCATGGCCGGTATTGCCGAGGCGTTCCGCAATTCAAACCCGAATTTTGTCAGCCGGTCTGTCATCGGCACACAGAATTTCGAACAGATCCCTGACCTGGTAGACCGTGGCATCGCCCGCGCCCATGCCGGGTTTGAGATGCTGAACGACCGCCTGGGTGAGGCGGAGTACATTGCCGGCAACCGGTTCACCATCGCCGACATCACCGCCTTTATCGCCTGTGGTTTTGCCCGCTGGATACGCCTGGGCCCAGCAGATTACCATGCAAATACGCAACGTTGGCTGGACACTATATCAGCTCGGCCGAGTGCGAGTGCGTAACAAACGCACTTTTTCATCAGTCTGCCTGATGCTTTTCACGCCATTCCATGAGCATGGCGGCTGCTAATATCTTGTCGAGCCCACCCATGGCGTTTTTGGTGATTTCCAGATTCTTTATGGCGGTCTCATTGCCCGATTCTGCTGCCAGGCTGAAATAGACATAGGCCTGCCTTACGTCTTGGTCGACGCCCTCACCGCGCAAATATTTTACGCCGAGATTGATCTGGGCACTGGCAAAGCCCTGTTCTGCAGACTGTTGATACCAATACAGGGCTTTTTTATCGCTTTTGCGTACGCCTTCACCATTGTCGAACATCAGACCCAGATTGTAATGCGCCCTGTATTCGCCTTCTTCGGCAGCTAATCGGTAATACTTTACCGCCTCTCTGTTGTCCTCCTCGACACCCATACCCTCGTCGTGGAGTACGCCGATATTCAGATTGCCTGTCGGCTCACCCTGATCCGCCGCAGCCATGAACCATTGCATAGCCACCCCATAGTTTTGTTCGACACCGGTACCATATCGGTATGCCAATCCAATCTCGATCTGCGAATAGGTGTGTCCTTGATCTGCCGCTTTCGCGAACCACTGAGCAGCTAGTGAATCGTTTTGCTCGATGCCAGAGCCTTCCTGATAGGCAAGAGCAACGCGATATTGTGCATCAGCCAACCCCTGGTCTGCCGCCAATTTGTACCAAAGAACAGCCGTTGCCTGATCGGCAGCAACACCTTCGCCAAAGCCATACATCAGGCCCAGATTCAACTGGCCCTGCGCATATTCCTGTTCCGCTGACGCCCGTTACCATTTAACGGCTGACACATCATCTACCTCAATGCCAAGCCCATAATCGTAGAAACGCCCTACGTTATTTTGCGCGAATTTGTTGCCACCCTCAGCCGCCTCCAGATAGAGCGTGAAGGCATCAGACGAATCCTGCTCTACACCTTCGCCGTTTTCGTACATGGCGGCCAGATCATTTAGCGAAGAGGTGTTACCTGCATCGGAAGACAGTCTTTACCAATGCGCAGCCTGTACATCATCGATTTCTCGGCCCGTGCCATAGTCGTAGAACCTGCCGACATTACGCATGCCCATGGGGTTTCCCCCTTCAGCAGCCTGTGAATACCACACAAAGGCCTGCTCAAAATCCTGTTCAACGCCTTCGCCATGCTCGTACATGGCGCCAAGATCATTCGCAGCTGGGGCCCAACCCCCACCTGCCGCCAAGCGGTATCGACGCACAGCCTCAACATCATCCACAGCGACGCTTTGCCCATAATCGTAGATTTGGCCGATGCGATAATGCGCAGAAGCATCGCCTTGCTCTATGGCCTTTGTGAACCATACAAGCGCTGCTGTGCCGTCGGCCGCTACGCCATAGCCGAAGCGGTAAGCCAGCCCCATTTACAACTGGGCCACAAGGTCACCTCCTTCAGCAGCCTGCGCACAAGGAATAAAAGCAGCCTCTTGGTCATTTTTCTCGACGAGATCATGGCATTGCTGAACCGGGTCGCTTCCCTCGGCAAATACTGTCTGTTGAATGCCAGCAAACAAGGAAAAGCAAAGCAGGGCGTGCACTATATATTTGGACAATCAAGGTCTCCAATCACGTCAAAAGCATTCTTGCTGCCTGGCTGTATATTTGGATGAAAATCAAACAAATCGCTCAATACCAAAAATTGCGCATACTGTCCGTGCGCATGAGCCGAATGTCAATCGACTGCTTGTCTTGTATTGAACGTCCCTCCGGGGAATCATCGGCTGAAAACAACGGGTGGGCAAATCTAATGCCCGTGCCCTTAGACACTTCCCTCCGGGGGATCATTTTCAATCTCGAAAATGATGGTGGGCCCGGTAGGACTTGAACCTACGACCAGTCCGTTATGAGCGGACGGCTCTAACCAACTGAGCTACAGGCCCTCAGCATTGGCTGCTGGCCAGTGGATAGCAAATTGCCCGCCCCATAAAAAGGACAATCATGCCATTGGGGTAAATGCGGGCGGTTGCACCTCCCCCGATATGGCTCTAGGGTCAATTCCATAACGTACGCCGTATGTGATCATCGGCAAACCTTAGTGGAGGAATGAATGAAACTGGGACTCGCGCTTGGCTACTCCGGCGCACATATGGACATACCCTTTGAGCTTGTTCAGCGCGCTGAAAAGCTGGGCTTTGACTCTGTCTGGACCGCTGAAGCTTACGGCTCTGATGCCGCTACACCCCTGGGCTATCTGGCCGCTGTAACGGAACGTATCCGCCTGGGCACGGGCATTATGCAGTGCTCCGGCCGCACGCCCACCATGTGCGCCATGCAGTCTGCCACCATTGATGCCATGGCCGGCGGCGACCGCATGATTGCCGGTATTGGCCTGTCTGGACCGCAGATTGTTGAAGGCTGGTATGGCCGCCCCTGGGGCAGCCCCTATAACTGGCTGAAAGACTATATCGAGATCATGCAGAAGGTCTTTGAACGCAAAGAACCTGTGAGCCATGACGGCAAGCAGATCCAGCTGCCCTACCATGGGGAAGGCACCATGGGCATTGGCAAACCACTGATGTCGATCCTGCACCCGAACCCGAACATCCCGATCTGGACTGGCTCAGGCACCGAAATCATGGTGCGCCTGACTGCTGAGAAGTGCCAAGGCTGGCTGCCGCTGGGGTGGCACCCCGAGGCCATGAAGACCTTCGGCCCGTGGCTCGAAGAAGGCTTCAAGCGTGCTGGTAATGGCAAGTGCTTCGACAATTTTGAGATCCAGGCCGGTATTGGCGTGATCATTCAGGATGACGTGCAGGAAGCCCTCGACCGCATGAAGCCCGGCGTTGCTCTTTATGCTGGCGGTATGGGTCACAAGAACAAGAACTTCCATAATGACCGCATGAAAAATGCTGGCTTCCCTGAAGCCGCAGAACGGATTCAGGAACTGTATCTGGCAGGCCGCAAGAAGGAAGCTGAAGAAGCCGTGCCGGATGAATATCTGGACGCCCAGAACCTTGTTGGCCCGGTTGAGCGCATCAAGGAACGCTATCAGCCTTGGGAAAACTCTGGCTGTACCGGCATCAACATCTCCTCGCGGGATGAACAGACGCTGATGCTGATGGCTGAACTGACCGGTGCCCGTGATTCCATGAGCGCCATGGTCTAGCAGCCGTTCAAATCACCAAAACAAAGGCCCGCCGATTGGCGGGCCTTTTCTTTATCAGCTAATGCTGAAACTTAAACGTCGAGAAAGCTACGCAACTTACGCGACCGGCTGGGGTGCTTGAGCTTACGCAGGGCTTTGGCTTCAATCTGACGGATACGCTCACGCGTTACCGAGAACTGCTGGCCAACTTCTTCCAGCGTGTGGTCGGTGTTCATGCCAATGCCAAAGCGCATGCGCAGCACGCGTTCCTCACGCGGTGTCAGGCTGGCCAGAACACGCGTTGTCGTAGACCGCAGATTATCCTGGATCGCCGCATCCACTGGCTGGATCGCGTTCTTGTCTTCAATAAAGTCGCCAAGGTGACTGTCTTCTTCATCACCAATCGGTGTTTCGAGTGAGATCGGCTCCTTGGCAATCTTCAGTACCTTACGCACCTTGTCGAGCGGCATGGAAAGCTTTTCAGCCAGTTCTTCCGGCGTTGGCTCACGACCAATTTCATGCAGCATCTGGCGCGAGGTCCGCACCAGCTTGTTGATGGTTTCGATCATGTGAACCGGGATACGGATCGTCCGCGCCTGGTCGGCAATAGAACGGGTAATCGCCTGGCGGATCCACCATGTTGCATAGGTGGAGAACTTGTAACCACGGCGATATTCAAACTTGTCCACCGCCTTCATGAGGCCGATATTGCCTTCCTGAATCAGGTCAAGGAACTGCAGGCCTCGGTTTGTGTATTTCTTGGCGATGGAGATCACCAGGCGAAGGTTGGCTTCCACCATTTCCTTCTTGGCGATACGAGCTTCGCGCTCACCTTTCTGAACGGCACGCACAATGCGCTGGAATTCACCGATCGGCAGGCCCGACAGCTTGGAGATTTCCGCC
>JAURPT010000119.1 GCA_030836535.1 Alphaproteobacteria bacterium | reverse complement strand
TGGCGGCGATTCTTCTTGAAGATAAGCACTTTGTCGCCACGGGTCTGTTCCAGAATTTCGCCACTTACCTTGGCGCCTTCTACAACGGGGGTGCCGGTGGTTACCTTGCCGCCGTCTTCAACGAGAAGCACATCATCAAAGTTGAGGTTGCTGCCGGCTTCGCCGTCCAGCTTTTCAATCTTGATCACGTCGCCTGAGGCAACGCGGTATTGCTTGCCGCCGGTTTTGATCACTGCAAACATGTTCATCACTCTGTTTCCGCAGGGCACCCTAATGTGCCCGCCTTTGTTCTTATGTGGCCCAGACGAGCGCGATTCTGCACTCGGGACCAGAGCGCGCGCACTATAGCGCTTGCCGTCTTCAAGTCAACACTTCATGGGGTGAATTTGCGGGGCAAAATACGCGCCTGTTTTGTCGCTGGCAAAAAACTGAGAAGCTACAGGATGCTGCCGTTTACACCGCAGAAAGCCTGAGGTAATGTGCGCGCCGTCCGGCCCGCCAGCATGTGGTGTGCCAGGCAATGCGGAGAGGTGCCGGAGCGGTCGAACGGGGCGGTCTCGAAAACCGTTGTGCGCGCAAGCGTACCGAGGGTTCGAATCCCTCTCTCTCCGCCAATTAAAACGGGCGCCTTCTGGCGCCCTTTTTTTAATGTTGTCGATCGAGTTCGAACCCGAGCAGAGGGTTCGGCGCCGGGCCAACGGCCCAAGCGACGCGTGCCAATTCGTGAATTGGCGAGCGGTCCTGAGCGGCAGCGAAGGATGAAGGGCGCAGCCCTGAACAATCCCTCTTTCTTTCTCATCCTGTTCGGCTCAACAAGCCTATTCCCGCCTGGCCTCTTCATCCGTCGGCTGTAGGGCGTCGGGGTCGATGCCTAATTGTTCGGCTCGGCTGCGCCATTGCCGGCGGGCCAGTTGCTGCATGTCTTCAACGTGGTCAACCTCGTCGATAATCTCCATTCCCAGCAGCGATTCGATGGCGTCTTCCAGTGTGACAAGCCCAGCGGTACCGCCATAGGAATCGATGACGACGGCCATATGTTGGCGGCTGTCGAGGAAGTGTTCCAGCAGGTCGGGCAGCGAAATATCCTCTGGTACGCTACGGATCTCACGCTTGAGAGACCCCAGCGTGGCTTCACTGTTGCCCAGCGTATCCTGGGCCAGCACTTCGTCTTTCAGCACCACGCCCAATATAGTGTCGAGTGATTCCTCATAGACGGGCAGGCGGGAAAAAGCCGTCTGTAGTATCTCATCCATGCTGTCGGTGACCGTGCGGCTGGCATCAAAAGCGGTGACAACCGTACGCGGGGTCATGATATCGGTGGCCTGGAGTGAGCTGAACCGCATCAGATTGCGCAGAATGCGGGATTCGTGTTCTTCAATCATCCCGCTGCGTTCACCAATATTGGTCATGGCCACCAGCTCGTCGCGGCTGAACACATGCACGGCCTTGCCGCGGGAGATCAGTTTGGTCAGCTTTTCCGATATCCAGATCAGCGGGTAAAGAAGTGTGATTGACCCACGAATAAAGGCGGCTGTCATGCCCACAAGGCTGGGCCAGTAAACGGCACCAATGGTTTTTGGGATGATCTCGGAGAGGAACAGGATTGCCAGTGTCATCGCCCCTGAGAAAAGGCCGATCCAGGCATTGCCGAAGACAACGGTCGCCTGTGCGCCTGCCAGGATCGCACCAACCGTGTGGGAAATGGTGTTCACCGTCAGAATGGCGGCGAGCGATCGGTCGACGTCGTCCTGCCGCAGTTTCTTGAGCTGTTCAGCCCGCCGGGGCTGTGTGGCGCGCATCTTTTCGATGTGCGACGGGGTGATGCTCAGCAATACGGCCTCCGCCACCGAGCAGATGAAGGAAAACACAAGCGCGACCAGCACGAAGATGATCAGCAGTAGAATGTCTGTTCCCATAGAGGTTGGCGCTTACCCGAGCAGTTTATCAGCAGGGCCTATCATACGGGCTAATACCCTGAACACCAATCATGATCGGTGCCACGTCATAGCCCCGGATATGGTGGTCGTTAGAAAAGCTCCGGCCGAAGTACTTCGACATCCATCATGCTTACAATACCCATTTGCCGTTGCAGCACGCCGCGCACGGCCTTCAACACGTCAGGAACCTTGCTTTCGTCAAGTACAATCACGACCTGGACCATGCGGCCTGCGTCGGACGACAGCGAGTCAGACCGCCAGGGACCGCTGGCACCGCTGCCAGCCAGGGCTGGAATGGCCGTATAGCCGGGTACATCTAGGTCATCGAGAATGTCGAGCAGGCGCCGCAGGAAAGGTGCTTCGATAATGATCGACAGGCGCTTTTTTGTGAATGTTTCAATCTCAGACATACTTGCCTCCTCTAGACCAGCCAGTTGGCTGCCGCAAGATAGATCGGTATCCCGATCGACAGGTTGAAGGGGAAGGTAATCGCTAATGACAGTGTCAGGTAGATGGAGGGTTTGGCCTCTGGCAGGGCCAATCGCATAGCAGCGGGCACCGCAATGTAAGACGCGCTGGCTGCCAACACAGCAAGCAAGGCCAGGCCACCAGAGTCGAGGCCAATGAGCAGGCCTGCCCCCAGCCCGATAGCTGCGCTGATCATGGGCATATAGAGGCCGAAACCAATCAAGGCCGGTGACAGGACGCCCCGAACCTGACGCAATTCGCGACCGGCTACCAGGCCCATATCCAACAGAAACAGGCAGAGCGCCCCTTTGAAGGGCTCATCAATGAACGGTGCGATCTCTACATAGCCGTCCTTACCGGTGATCGCACCGATGGCGAAGACGCCGACTAGTAACACGATGGACCCGTTGAGCAGGATTTCCCGCCAGGGGGTGCCAAACCCTGCTTCTTCTGACTGATCGTTTCTGCTGCGGCGTGCCAAAAACACAGCACTGATGATAGTAGGCACTTCCATGGCAGCAGCAGCAGCGATCATGATACCGGGATAGGCTATGGCAGAGCTTTCATGACTGTTGTCTATTTCGCGCTGACTACTGTCGGCGAAGCAGGCCGATTTTGACTCCAACAAGTGAAACAAAAACACTGACACAGGCAGAGCTGTACCTGCTGGCGCTTGCCGGTGCGGTGGTCACGGCAAATGCCTATTACGTCCACCCGATTATTACCCGGGTTGCCGAGAGTTTTGAGGTCAGTGCGGCCATGATCGGTGTTGTGCCTGCAGGCAATCAGATTGCTCTGGCACTAGGTATTTTCCTGTTATTGCCGTTGGGTGACCGCGTCAGCAATCGACGGCTGACGGGTATTTTCGTGGCGGCGCAATTTGTCTCCATTGTGGTGATGGCGCTGGCTGATGACTTCAGTGTGCTGGTCGTCGGGTCTTCCCTATTGGGCTTCTTTACCATCGCGCCCTATCTTCTATCGGCCTATGTGTCGAAGCGCATTCCCAAAAAACAGCTGGGCCATGCTACGGCCATTCTGACGACAGGGATTATCGGGGGTATTCTGGTTGCCCGTGCCGGTGCGGGTTTAGTGGGTGAATATTATGGTTGGCGTGCTGTTTACATCATTGCTGCCGTCTTAATGCTGGTAGTCTCCATCGGCCTGCCACTGATGATGGAAGGCCGCAAAGGCGCACCAAGCGAGCGACAATCCTATCCCGCCCTGCTTGTCTCCCTGTTCCCGATTGCCCGGCAACATCCGGAAGTATTGGTCTCCGGGGTGATCCAGGCGCTCAGCTTCGGGATCTTTCTGGCGATCTGGATGGGTCTTGGCTTGCACCTCACGAGCCCGGCCATGGGCTATGGCGTGGATGTGGCGGGGTATCTGGCGGTGCTGGCCATTGTTAACCTGGCAACAACGCCACGGCTGGGGCGCTGGGCCGACACCATTGGCCCGCATAAAGCCAGGCGGATCATGACAATCATTCAACTGGTTGGCATCACGGCCCTGCTGTATACAGGGCATAGCCTTTGGCTGATGCTGTTGCCGCTTGTGGCGCTCAACATGGTTGGCCCGATCGTTGATATTTCCGGTCGTATGACCTTCCTTGACCAGGCGCCGGATATTCGAACCCGGCTGATGACGGTCTATATCGTGATGATGTTTGCGGGCGGCGGGTTGATCAGCTGGGCCAGCACAGCAGCTTATTATTATGCTGGATGGGCCGGTAATATTGGGCTGGCCATCGTGCTCTCCATTCTCGCGCTGTCCCTGTCGCAATTCAGCCTGCGTTACGCCCGCCGTTGATGCAGTCTTTGCAAGACCGGGAATTCAAAGCATACTTGTTCTTCGTGATCAGGTGCTGTGCTTACAGATGGCATGGCAGATATGTGCGGGGAGTGGATAATGTCGCAGGTAACCAAGAAGACCTTTTGCCGGGTATGTGAGCCGGCATGTGGACTGGTGGCAACGGTCGAAGGCAATGACCTCGTTGCCCTGAAACCGGACCGGGACCATCCGGTGACCAAAGGATATGCCTGCCATAAAGGGATCTATGGGCTCGATATTCACAACGACCCGGACCGGCTGCGCGTGCCCTTGCGCAAGAACGCCGATGGCGGGTTTGATGAAATCAGCTGGGATACGGCGCTCAGCGAAATTTCCACGTGCCTGCAGGCAATTATTGACCGCGATGGTCCGTCGGCGATCAGCGGCTATACCGGCAATCCCACTGCCTTCAATACCCTGTATGGCCCTGCAGCAGGCGGCTTCTTTGCGCAAATTCCGGGGTCGCGCCGGTTCAGCTCCGGCACGCAGGATACAGCCAATAAATTCGTCGGCGGCGAAGCGGTGTTCGGGACACGTACGGTGCACACGCTGCCAGATATCGACCGCACGGATATGATTATTCTGTTCGGCGAGAACCCGGCTGTTAGCCACTGGACATTTTTTTCAGTGCCCGACCCGGTTGGCAAAATGAAAGAGGCGGAGGCACGTGGTGCGCGGATTATACATATCAACCCGCGCAAGATTGAAACTGCCCGTTTTGCCGGTGAGGTATTGCAGATCAAGCCAGATACTGATGTCTATCTCATGGCGGCAATGCTGCATGAGATTGACCAGTCCATTGGGTTCGACGAAGAGGCTGTTGCCCGCCATGGCAGCGGGGTCGACAACTTGCGCGCCTTTATTGCGCAGTACCCTGCGGACCGCGTGGCGGGGATCACCGGCATTGATGCTGATGTGATCCGCCAGCTGGCCCGGGACTATGCCAGCACCCCCAAGGCGGCCGCCCATATGGCCACGGGTGTGAATATGGGCCGCCAGGGTACAACCGCCTATTGGCTGTTGAACATGTTGGTTTTCCTGACCGGGCATCTGGGTAAAGAGGGCTGTAATTACTATTCGCTCGGGTTCTACGCGCGTAGCCCATCCGCCGGGCGCGGTAACCCGGACGAAGCCGTGATGCAGGACACGCCTTTTGGGGCGATCCGCCAGCCCGGTGGGGTGGGAACCTCGCCACCAGGGACATTGATGGCCGATATGGTGCTGGACCCGTCTGACCCTATCAAGGCCATGATCGTGACTGCCGGTAATCCGGTACTGTCCATCGGGGGTGAAGGCCACATGCGCAGGGCATTGGAGGGTCTCGATCTATTGGTGAGCATCGATATTTACCCCAGCGCAACGGCTCAGATGGCAGATTACATCCTGCCTTCGACCAGCGCGTTTGAGCGCGAGGATATCAATGTCGTCAATATCGGCATGCAATATCAGCCCTATGTGCAGTTTACCGAGGCGATGGTGCCGCCGGGTTACGAGCGCAAACCGGAATGGTGGATTTTTGGCAAACTGTCGCAGGCCATGGGCTTTGCTTCCCCCTTTGATGAAGGCGAAACACCGGACATGTGGGGCCGCATCAATGCCATGCTGCGGTCGCGCGATCACGACATGGAAGAATTGCGGGACGAACAAGTATTGGTGCTACCCAAAACGTCGCCTGAAGAATTTTATGAGATCGGCGTGCATACAGAAGACAAACGCATTGCCTGCTTCCCGGGCGCGTTGGCAGAAGCGCGGGATCGCATGGACAGCATTTTCACCCAGTTGGAAAGTGAAGGTGGCGACCAGTTGAAGCTGATCACGATCCGTGGCGACCGGATGATGAATACCTGGTACGCCAATGTCCGCAAGATGAAGACCAAGAATCATGACCGCAACTATCTGCATATGCACCCGGATGATGCCCAGAAGCGCCAGCTGCAGGACGGTCAGTCAGTAAGGGTGGCGAATGATTTTGGCGATCTGTCAATTGAACTGAAAGTGACAGAGGATATGATGCCTGGCGTTGTCGGGATCGAACATGGTTGGGGCCATACCAGTGCAACCGGGATGCGCTTTGCTGCCAGCACGCCGGGGGCCAATGCCAACCGCCTGTTGCCGCACGGGCCAGGCAGTTATGAGCCGGTGTCGAACCAGGCGCATATGACGGGTATTCCCGTTGAGGTGTCCGTCGCCTAGCGCCTGTCAGAACGTTCAAGTGCCGATGGCGTAGCGCGTCTTGAACCTTTCCCCATTTATGCATTAGGCTTTTGCCAAGTTTTGGGGGAGGGTAAGAGAATGGAAACACGTCCCTATTTTGTGTTTGGCGACTTGGTGTCGAATGTCTTGGCCGGCATCGTCACAGCGCTATTGCTTTCGCTCATGTTCGGGCCGGGCTGGAATATGTCGGTCGCGATGATCATTGGTATGGTGCTTGGGATGTTGATTACGCTGCCCATCGCCTTTCTGTTTGGTGCGCTCTTTGGGGCGATGGAGATCATGCTGCCCGTCATGACAACAGGCATGGTTGCAGGCATGGTGGTGTCCATGTCTGGTGCCATGGCCGATGTTGGTATGATGGCCGCTATAGAATATGGCGCCCTGTCGGGCCTGGGGGTCATGGTCGTGACCTATCTTCTCAATGCAATTGTCAAGCCGAGGGCCAAGAAATGGACGACGTAACACGCCGGAAATGGGACAAGGTCGCCCGCAATTTTGAGGTGATGGCCGGCTATGGGCCGGAGAAGCGCTGGGCGCCCTACAAGGAAGAACTGTTCGGCAAGATGGGGGATGGTAACATCCTGTTCCTGGCGCTGGGGACCGGGCTCGACATTCCGGTCTTTCCCAAGGGTAAGAACATCACGGCTATTGATATCAGCCAAAAGATGATCGACCAGGCCCAGGAACGGCTTGAAGGGTATGACGGGCAGATATCGGCCCAGCAGGTTGATGTGCACGACATGCCTTTTGAGGACAACAGCTTTGATCAGGTGTTTACCTCCTGCACGTTTTGTTCCGTACCCAACCCGATTGACGGGCTAAAGGCCCTGCAGCGGGTGCTGAAACCGGGCGGTGACCTGTATATGTTTGAGCATACGGGCAGTCGGTATTTTCCGTTCCGACCCATGATGAATGTCATGACCATGCTGACCAGCAGGCTCGGCCCGGACATGAACCGGACAACCGTGGAAAATGTCAAAGCCGCTGGATACGAACTTAAGAACGTAACCCATGTCTATCTGGATGTGGTGAAAACCATCCATGCCACCAATGCGGCCTGAACCCGCCACCAAGGAGTAGAAAATGGCCCTGACCGGAAGCTGCCTGTGCGGCAATATCACCTATTCGCTGGACGACGCGCCCAAGATTACCGGCGTCTGCCATTGCAAGAACTGCCAGCGGCAAGCGGGGTCGGCCTTTTCGACCCTGGCAGCCGTGCCGGTGAGTGGTTTCCACATCACCAAGGGGGAGCCCAAGCTCTATGCTGACGGGGATACCCGCAGCGGCAACACCGTGTCGCGCTATTTCTGTGGCGACTGCGGCTCGCCCATTTACTCAGCACTGCCAGACCAGCCGGATTCCATTTATTTGAAGACCGGTACGATGGATGACACAACCGCATTTGCACCCATGTTCCACGTGTGGTGCGAAACCAAGCAGAACTGGGTTGAGCTGGAAGAGGGCGTGCCGCAGATGCAGCAGCAGACCTGACGGGTTTAGCCCAACAGGCGCTTTACTTCTGCCAGTCGTTCAATGGTTTCCAGGGCTTCGGCCTGGTTGGTGCTGATATTGCGGATGCAGATATCTGTGTAGCCAACATCGCCAAAGGCCTCCATCTTCTCGGCAACCTGTTCCACGGTGCCGACCATCAAGGCGTCTTGGTCCATGCCGCGATAGCCATTGTCGATATAGGGCTGTGTGACCGAGGTGGCTTCTTCTGCGGTGGCGCCGATGAAGATGTCACGGCGGATAGCGACAGCTGTTGGTTCGCGCCCGTGTTCCGCACAGGCCTGCTGATAGCGACTGACAGCACCAGAGGCTTTATCCAATGTTAGATTCGGGGCGGCAAGCCAGCCTTCACCCATGCGGGCGGCGCGCTGAATGGCTTTTGGTGCCAGGGCACCAATCCAGACTTCGACCGGCTCTGCCGGCAGGGGCGAGATGCTGGCCTCTTTAAGGTTCCAGAAGCGGTCTTCCGTTACTTTTTCGCCGCGCCACATTGCGCGCACGGCATCCAGGCAAGCCTCAAACATGGCAGCCCGTTTGGACATGTCGATGCCCATGGCGTTACCTTGTTGTTCGTCGCCCAAGCCGCACTGCATGATGAAGCGCCCCGGCGTGATGGCGGCCAGCGTGGCGATATGTTCTGCCAATGTCACTGGGTGCCAGAGTGGGAGCAGGTACAATGCGCCGCAGGGATTGGCGCCCCATTCGGCCATCATTCGGCCCAACATCGGCGTGTTCTGGAAATAGGGGAACGGGGTGACGTGATGGTCACCAATAAACATGGCGTCAAGCCCGGCATCATTTGCCGCCTTGGCGCGCTCAATCATGTTGCGGGCGCCTTCGCGCGGGTCTTCCACAAAGTGAGACGAAGAAATCGAAATGCTGATGCGCATGGTGGGAGTTTCTCTCTAACCCATTGGGTACATAATGTCAGATGTCACGGCGTCGACCGCCTTCATGACATCGTCGCTCAGTGTCAAATCGGCAGCGACCAGAATATCTGGCAATTGCTCGGTACTGGTGACACCCACAATGGTCGAGGCAACAAAGTCATGCTGCTTGGACCAGGCGGTGGCCAGTGTCACAGGTGACATGCCCGATTCTGCTGCAATGGCCATGAAGCGTTCGGTTGATTCCAGCGACTTTTTATTGATGAAACGACGCGCCATGGCAGCCTGTCGGCCGCCCAGTTCCAGATAGCCCGAGAAGCGGGCCCCTTTGGGGTTTGCTCCGCCATTATATTTGCCGGACAGCACGCCCCCACCCAATGGTGAATAGGGGATCAGGCTGACATTTTCCTGACGGCATACCTGGGCCAGTTCGTCTTCGAAGCGGCGGTTGTTCATGCTGAAATTGTTCTGGATTGTTTCATAACGCGCGACACCCTGGCGTTCGGAAGCAGACAGGCTCTTCATCAGGCCCCAGGACGTTTCGTTCGAACAGCCCAGAATACGAACCTTACCGGCGGTAATCAGGTCATCCAGTGCGATCATCACCTCATCATAGGGCGTGCCGTGGTCCGGCCAATGCGTCTGGTACAGGTCGATATAGTCTGTCTGCAAGCGTGTCAGGCTGGCTTCCACCGCGCGGGTGATATTGTGACGATCCAGCGAGGTCATGCCGAAGCGCTGGGCGGATTTGATCCAGCCATGGCTGGGGCCGCTGACCTTGGTGGCAACTACCATGGAATCGCGGTTTTTGGTCTTCATCCAGCGGCCGAAGATTTCTTCCGTCAGGCCGGCCCATTTGGGATCGGGCGGCACGGGGTAGTTCTCTGCCGTGTCAAAAAAGTTGATGCCCGCATCCAGCGACTGGTCCAGCACCTTGAAGGCTTCTGCTTCATCGGCCATGGAGCCGAACGTCATGGTGCCCATGCAGATGTCGGACACAGCAATAGAGCTTCTTCCCAAACGACGAGATTTCATCGGGTTTCTCCGTGAAGTAATAGTGTGATGTGTGGTGCTGGCCTATTCAGCCGGCTCGAAATTTTCGGCGATCTTGTCGACATGCAGGCTGCTGCCGTCGCTACCCAGTGGGAGGGCGGGCCATTCATGGGTGGCGAATACGAACAAGATGGTGGCCCCTTCTGGACCTGCGACCAGTGGGCCATAGCCTTTGTGGGCCATGCCGATGCGTATATCACCGGGGTAGAGCCACTTGTTGCCGACTTTTTGTGAACCCTGCAGTACAATTTCGGTGTAGTCACAGGCGTGGGTATGGGTTTCCACTTCGCAATGCGGCGGGAAATAGACCTTGAAGACGGTTGGTGCGTTGTCGTCGGTGTCAAGGCCAACACGGTACATCGATGTGCGCACACCATTGGGCAACTCGGCGGCGCCGATGTCGTCCCATGAGGTCACAATGTGGCCAAATTTGGAAAGGCGCGTGCTCATTTCCTCTGGCGTTTTGACGCTATCGTCTTTTCGTTTCTTGGACTCAGACACCTGTCTCTCCCATATCCCCGGTTTGCGGCGATATTAGGTCGCTTGGCCTAACTTTGTCGAGGCCTCGTATGCGGCTATTTGAAACTATATGACCGGATTTGTCGTATTGATGCGACAGGCCGCGCAGGTTAATAACGCGCCGGTAGGATAGTGTGCAGGAGGGCAGGTTGCCCCAAGGTTTTCAGCGAATTACAGGGGCAATGACCTTAGTGGCGTCGTTGCTAATGGCGCCTGCGGCTTTGGCTTCCGATACCCCGTTTCCTCGCGTCACCGGCAGCATCTCTGTCGAAATTCAGAATGATCTGACGTTTAAGGCAGATGATAGAGATCTCGAGCAAAACGAGTTGGGCACGCTGACAGAGCCGTCTTTCTCGTTTTGGCTCACCGAGGGGTTTTCCATCAGTACAGGCCTGGTGCTGGAAGCTGTGACGGACCCAGCCCCGCGGGAAGGCCGCTTCTTTGAAGGCCATGGCTTCTATGTGGAAGTGCTGACTGCGTCTTACGAGAGTGACCGATTCAGCCTTTATGCGGGCAAGTTTGGCCCGAATTTCTCCCTCGCGTTTGATGCGGCGGCCGGTGTTTATGGGACCGATATGTCGGAAGACGACATTGAGCTGGCGGAATTTGTCGGCTTTGGTGGCTCCTATGTGCTCGGCGAGACAGGTTTGGGAAGGCTCGACCTGTCTGCCAGCGTGTTCACCGCAGATCGATCGATCCTGAGCAATTCTGTGTTCAAGGAGCGCGGCCGTGTAAGTCTTGCAGATGGTGGGCCGGGCAACACGTCGGGGTTAGAAAGCTTTGTTATTGGCCTGGACGCAACGGATGTCCCGGGTGCCGATGGCTTGCGCTATCACCTTGCCTATGCGCAGCTTGCCACTGAGACAGGCCCTGCTGAGAAGCGCCTTGTTGCCTCCGTCGAATGGGCGCTGGCGCTCGGCAATGGCGTCACCCTGACGCCCTTGGTTGAATATGTGCGCTTCTGGCATGCGGGTGGGGATGCGGAAGAAAACCGGCATTACATAACGGCATCCATTCTGGCAGAGCGTGGGCCGTGGAATCTGGCGCTCTCTTTTACGGGGCGCCGCACAAATCACGCCTTGTTCGGTCAGCACTGGTTCGACCATCAGCTGCAGGTATCCGCAGGATATGCGTTTGAAAACGGCCTGTCGGTCGACCTTGGCTACAAGACTACCCGCGAAATGGGTGAACAAGCGCATACGCTGGGTCTGCTGCTGGCTTGGGGACATGATTTCTAAGGGCACTCGGTCTCGGTTTTGACTTTGGGGCTGGAAAGCCGACTGGGTGCCAGATAAAGTCCCCCTAACAATAAGGGGGACGCAAGATGTCAGGGACCGAAAGCCATCGCGACACCAGCGGTGACAGGACACAAGCCTATTGGAAAGCAAATTTGCGGGAGCTGGCCTGGCTGCTGGCCATCTGGTTCACGTGCTCTTTTGGTTTTGGCATTGTGCTCGCAGAACCCTTGAATGCGTTCACGTTTCTCGGGGTGCCGCTTGGCTTCTGGTTCGCCCAACAGGGGGCCATCTACATCTTTATTATGCTCATCTTTGTGTATGCCTGGCGCATGCACCGGGTTGATGAGCGTTTCGGCCTGGAAGATGACAACGAGCCGGACTCTTACGATCTGGATGATGCAGGCGGGGAGACCCAGGCATGAGCACAACGGCCCTTACCTATCTTTTCGTTGCACTGAGTTTCGCGCTTTATATTGGGATCGCGATTTGGTCGCGCGCGGCCTCGACCAAGGAATTCTACGTTGCGGGCGGGCATGTCCACCCAATAGCTAACGGCATGGCGACAGCCGCTGATTGGATGAGCGCGGCCTCTTTCATCTCCATGGCGGGGATCATCGCCTTCATGGGTTACGACGGCTCGGTCTATCTGATGGGCTGGACCGGCGGTTTTGTGCTGCTCGCACTATTGCTCGCGCCCTATCTGCGCAAGTTCGGCCAGTTTACCGTGCCGGACTTTCTCGGTGAGCGGTACTACTCCAAAACAGCGCGGGTCATCGCGGTGCTCTGTCTGCTGATCGTGTCTTTCACCTATATTGCCGGGCAGATGCGTGGCGTGGGCATTGTTTTCTCACGCTTCCTGGAGGTGGATATCAACACCGGTGTCTATACAGGCATGGCGATCGTCTTCTTTTATGCGGTGCTAGGAGGTATGAAGGGCATCACCTACACACAGGTTGCCCAATATTGCGTCATGATCTTTGCCTATCTGGTACCCGCGATTTTCATCTCCATGTTGCTGACGGGGAATCCGCTGCCGCAATTGGGGCTGGGCACCACGCTGGAAGATGGCAGCGGCATGACAGTGCTGGCCAAGTTGGACGCCGTCCTGACCGATTTGGGCTTTGCGGCCTATACGGCCAGTGAACGCGCCACCATCGACGTTTTCGCCATTACCGCAGCCCTGATGATTGGTACGGCTGGCTTGCCGCACGTCATTGTGCGCTTCTTTACGGTGCCGAAAGTATCTGATGCCCGTAAGTCTGCCGGGTGGGCGCTATTGTTTATTGCCCTTCTCTATACGACCGCCCCGGCCATTGCGTCCTTCGCGCGGCTCAATTTTGTCGACACGGTGCAGGATGCCACCTACGAGACCATGCCCGACTGGTTCAAGAATTGGGAAGACATTGGTCTGATTGGTTGGTCTGACAAAAACGAAGATGGTCACATTCAATACGGCCCGGGCAATGCCTTTGAAGGCGGTGCGCCGACTTTTGGTGAAGAACGCGGCAGCCATGGCGAGCGCGTGGTGACATCCGCACCAACAGCGGCGGACAATGAAGTCTATGTCGACCGGGACATCATGGTGTTGGCGAACCCGGAAATTGCCAACCTGCCTGGCTGGGTCATGGCCTTGGTAGCGGCGGGCAGCTTGGCGGCCGCCTTGTCGACGGCAGCGGGGCTATTATTGGTGATTTCGTCGTCCGTCTCACACGATCTGGTGAAAAAGACATTTCGTGCCGGCACGACTGAGAGGCAGGAACTGCTATATGCCCGCTTGTCTGCGGCCGTGGCAGTCGTGGTGGCGGGCTATTTCGGCATCAATCCACCCGGCTTTGTCGCGCAGGTAGTCGCTTTTGCCTTTGGGCTAGCGGCGGCCTCTTTATTCCCAGCCCTGTTCATGGGCATTTTTGTCAAGAGTATGAACCGAGATGGAGCCATTGCGGGCATGATTGCCGGACTCGGCTTTACCTGGGTCTATATTGCCTGGTTCAAGTTCTGGGAGCCTGCGGCCAATGTGGCCGAGAACTGGTGGTTCGGCATCTCGCCGGAAGGCATAGGCTTTGTCGGCATGATCGTCAATTTCGTTGTGGCCTTTGCCGTAGCGCGCTTCACGGTGAAGCCGCCGGAAAAGGTCCGGGAACTTGTTGATTCCATTCGTATTCCGGTGCGTACCCAGTCAAACGCCCCAAAACTGTGACCTTTTTGCATCACTATCTGTTTAAATAGGTGAAGCTGTCTATTTGGCGCAATTCGTGGTGGATTAATGCTTGTCGGGCCTATTGCTATCGGCAATAGTTTGCGTTCTTAGGACGCCCGGAAGGGTTATCGTGACCTATTGCGTCTCCCGCAAAGGTCTGCTGGGGAGCAAGGTGCGGTAATTCGGGGCATAGAAGTGGGAGGAAAGTATGCGTTTGCATCCTTCGAATGTGACGTCTTTCATCAAGGAAAAGACGATCGATATGATCAAGTGGGGTTTGGTCCCCGCAGCATTTGTGTCTTTTGGCATGGATGTGACGCCAGCTATGGCGCAAGACGGGGACGGTGCCCGTGCCCGGATTGAAAATGTAACAGTTACCGCGCGTAAGCGTGAAGAAGCATCACAGAGCGTGCCTCTCGCCATGACGGCGCTGACCACGCAGCTCGAAAAGCCAACAGTTCGTGACCTTTCGGATCTGAACGGTTTCTCGGCCAACGTTCGTATTGAGCCGGATCAGGCTCGCGGCGGCGGCATCAATATTTCGATCCGTGGTATTAACCCGGTTCGTACGGATGATAACTCCTTCGACGCACCGATCGCGGTGATGATCGATGGTGTTCACCTCAGTATTCTCTCTGGCCAGCTGCTGGAAAACTTCGACCTTGAACGTGTCGAAATTCTGCGTGGCCCGCAGGGTACCCTGTTCGGCAAGAACACCGTTGGTGGTGTGATCAACGTGATCCGCAGCCGCCCGACGGGGGAATTCGGCGCACGCCTGAAGTATACAGTTGGCAAGAACGGTCAGCAGGAAGCGCGTTCCGTATTCAATGTGCCTGTCATTGAAGATGTGTTGGCCTTTAAAGGCTTCTTCACCTACATCTATGACAAAGGTTATATTTACAATGAAAACCTGGATCGTCGCCAGCCGACGACCGATTACCAGAACTTTGGTGGTACCTTCCTGTTTACACCGGGCGACAAGTTTGAAGCTTTGGTCACCGTGGAACGCTTTCATGATGATGGCGAAGGCGGGGCAAACCTGGTTAACTGGAATACGCCTGCAGGCCTGATCCCGACCCCAGCTGACCCCCGCGACCCCAACTATAACGGTGGCTTCGTTCTGTGTACGCTGGGTATTGGTCCGTGCCGCACCAATATTGATGAAATTCCAGATACGGTTAATGGCGGCGGCAACCCCGCACGCCTGCGGACAACGGCTGTAACTGCTAATTTGTCTTATCAGATTAACGACAATCATCGTCTGGTATCTATTACGGCTTATCGTAAGGTTTCTGAAGATCGCCTTCTTGATTTTGACGGTACGTCTGCACCGTTTATCACCATTGACCGTGATAATGACTACAAGCAGTTCTCTCAGGAACTGCGGTATGAAGGTACGTTTGGTGACCGGTTCGACATCACTGCTGGTGTCTACTACTGGCGTAGTGAGTTTGAACAGGACTGGATTACCGGTGGTACGTTCTGGAACGTAGCAACAGGTGCTCTGCAGTTGGGTGACAACAGCCTTGACCTTGTACCGGCGTGTCAGGCCGGTTTGTTTGCGCCGCTGTTCTGTGACCCGCATCCTTCACTGGCGAATGGTTTGGGTGAAACCTTTACCCAGGTGTTGAATGAAGCGCAGGTTACCAAGTCAATTGCTATTTTTGCGCAGGCTGATTATGAAATCATCGACAACTGGACAATTACTGCGGGTATTCGCTGGACGGAAGAAAAGAAAGACTTCATGGCCGGGCAGGCTTACCTGACATCAGTTGCCCGGTCTGGTCCGGAATTCTTTGACGAAATCGCTGCCAGCCTTGTCGGTGCTTGTGCCGGTTCTGATCCTGCCGATTGCTCCAATGGTTTTGCGACCCTGGACAATAAGTGGACCAACGTTTCGCCGAAATTCGGACTGTCCTGGCAGGCCACGGATGATGTCATGGTCTTCGGTTCGTTCTCGAAAGGCTTCCACTCCGGTGGTTTCTTCGGTGTGAACCAGAACATCCGCGACTTTGTTCGTGACCAATATGATCCGGAAATTGCAGAAACCTGGGAATTGGGTATCAAGAGCCAGCTCTTTAATAACACCCTGCAGGCTAACCTGACCTTGTTCCGGAATAACTTCAAGAATAAGCAGGAATCCAATGTGGTTCTTGATCCGGATACCAATACGGTAGCAACCGCGTTTGTGAACGCTGCTGACGCTCGCTATCAGGGTATCGAACTTGAAGTACAGTGGGTTGTTAATGAAAATCTTAACTTCTTTGGCTCACTGGGTTACCTGGATGCCGGTTATTCGGTATTTAGCTGTGACCGCAACCCGAACGATGCCCAGGCTATCATCGTTGACTGTTCTGACCTGACGCCACGTTCTGCGCCTGAAATTACATATGGCATTGGTGGCACCTACTCCATTCCTGTTGGGAATGATGGTGTGATCGACCTGTATCTGAAGTACAGCCACGTTGGTAAGCAGGAAGGTGACCTTGTGAACATACCGTTTGCCAAGGTTAACAGCCGTGAAGATCTAACGGCTTCCATTACCTACTCCTGGGACAAGTTCAGCATCTCCGTATACGGCACCAACCTGACCAACGACCAGATTGAGTTCATCCAGCCGATTGCAACATTGTTTGCGTCGAGCACGATCACCCCGCCG
>JAURPT010000118.1 GCA_030836535.1 Alphaproteobacteria bacterium | reverse complement strand
GTTCCGCGCACCACCATGCTGGCTCCACGCTTCATGGCAGCCACCAAACGACCATCCATTTTCGGGTCATAGGCCCATGCCTCATTCCCGGAGACGAACAGGTCCTCTGCTGTTGCCCCACTAATGGCACGCACCTGGCTGTCCGCCTTGAATGAATAGCCCGCAACGACATTGACCTCGTCACGAATTTTACGCCGCGGCTTGTGCGCCACTGTCATATAGACATTGCCGTGCCGCACTTTGGCGGGCAGGGACTTTTTGGGCACGCTGGCGATGTAACACGTCTTGTTCGCGCCCTCGCCAGAAACAAACGCGTCCCAATCCTTGAATGTATTGATCAACTCAGGCTCTGCCCTGGCCGGTACAGACAAGGCAAACAAAGCAACAACGATGAGTGTGAAAGCAGCGTTTTTCATGGCCCTTATTTTGGTGGCGCAGGACGCCAGATGCAATGGGCTAACCGCCCTCTTTTCACTATTCCTTGCGGGAAAAGATGCCGCCGCTGACATGCCCCTGCAATGGCTCCGGCTGGCCCATGGGGGTAACGGGCCGGGCAGGCCAACGCCCCAGCATGCGGATTCGGTCATACATCACCACCGCACCTGCCGTTGCCTGATTCAAACAGAATGACGTGGGAATACGAATAACATGTTGGCACATGACCAGGGCTTCGTCGCTCAGCGACCCCCGTTCTGGGCCCATGATATAGGCTGCCTGCTGCGGGTGAGTGAAGCTGGGCAGGTCCACGGCCTCATCAACCAGCTCAACCCCAACAAGCTGGCATTTGTCAGGCAGCAACAAATCATCGAGCGTATCGAAGACATAGAGCGGTACATTGTCTTCGACCTTTGAGGTGTCTGACCGCTGCCCGGTGAAGTGCTGGCCGGCAACGGTGAACACAAAAGACGCACCGAAGCCATGGGCTGTTCGCATCAGATTACCCAGATTGCCGATTTTGTTGCCACCTTCGACACCGATGGCGAAATAACCACGCATAGACACGCCTCATTTTGCTCGTCTTTGCCTGCATCCTAGCCCAACCCACAAAATTTGCCAGTTGGCGCGTGGGCAAAAGGTCTTTAGCCTAGGGTTTCAAACCGGGGAACATTCAATCTCTATAGCTGCACCATCTCGTGACGATACCGTCCATGGCATCCTAATGATGGCCTGTGCGGGGCTGACCATCGCATGCCTGTGGGCCGTATTGCGTTACGCGTCTGAATTCATGCACCCGCTTTACATCGTCTTCTGGCGATCACTGTTCGGTGTGCTGGTACTGGCACCTTCCATCATGCGTCTTGGTGTCTCCGTCCTGAAGACGGAGCGGCTGGGCATGCATTTCCTGCGCAGCATTTCTGGCTTCGGGGCCATGATTGGCATTTTTTATTCCGTTGCCCACATCCCACTCGCGCAGGCGATGGCCGTGAATTATTCCGGACCGCTATTCGCCAGCCTGGGGGCCGTGCTGTTGTTTGGCGAAAAGGTGTATGGCCGGCGCGTTGGCGCATTGATCATTGGTTTTATCGGCATGCTAATTGTGCTGCGGCCCGGCGTTGATAGTTTCAGCCTGGGTACAGCGGCAGCCGTTCTGGGCGCTGTTTCCATGGCCGGGTCGATGTTACTGATCCGCAGTCTGGGACAAACGGAACACAACCAGACCATCGTCGTCTACGGCAACGCGCTCAGCCTGCCGCTTGCGCTAGTCATGGCGCTGTTCTTCTGGCACTGGCCCAGCCCGCTTGAATGGGGACTGTTGATTGTCATTGGCGCCATGTCGACCGTTGCGCAGCTCTTCATGAACCGCGCGCTGACCGTGGCCGAAACAGGGGCAGTCATTCCCATCGACTTTTTGCGGCTTGTTTTTGTCAGCTTCCTGGGCGCGTTGCTGTTTGACCAGGCCATTGATGCCTTCATGTGGCTGGGCGGGGCGATCATCCTGTGCAGTGTTGTCTACATCGCCCGGCGGGAGGCCCTTGTCAGTAAACAAGAAAAGGGGCGCAATTCGGAAGAAGATGAAGGGGCGAAAGCATGAAGGCAACGCCACCGCCCCTTAGTGAAGAATTTGCCCCCGGGATTGTTCGCCCCAAGCGCCCGCCAGAAGGGCAGGACACTCTGCGTGGCGCTGCTCTGTTGCTGGTGGGCATCAGCATCGGGGTATTCAACTGGTCCGTGGTGAAATATCTCGGGCAGCAAATGCCGTCGATCGAGATCGCATGGTTCCGCAGCCTGTTCGGCCTGTTCGTGATCCTACCCTTCATTGCCAAAGCCGGATTTGCCACCCTCAAGACAAAGAACCCCGGCCTGCATCTGGCTCGGGGGATCAATTCCAGCATCATTCTGGCGCTGGCTTATTATTCCCTGACGCATCTGCCCATTGCGCAGGTCACGTCCATCTCGTTCTCGCGCCCGCTGTTCCTGCTGGTGCTGGCCGCCCTCGTGCTGCACGAATATGTCCACAAGCATCGCATCATCGCGACCATCATCGGTTTTATCGGGGTGTTGATCATTGTGCGCCCCGGCGCTGACATGGACCCGGCGGTTTTTGCCGCCCTGGGCAGCGCCTTTTTGATGGCGGTGGGCATTGTGCTGCTGAAGATCCTGGCCAAGGACGACCCGACAGAGACCATGATCTTCTATGTCGCGCTAATTCAGACGACCGTCTTGGCGATTCCCACTTTCATCTTCTGGCAGACCCCAACCTGGGAACAACTGGCGCTACTCGCAAGCATTGGTGTTTCGGGCACCCTGATGCAGAGCTTTATGGTCCGCGCTTATCGCGCAGCAGAGGCTTCAGCCCTGGCACCCTTTGACTATACGCGGCTGATCTTTGCCTCGGCTGTGGGCTATTTCTTCTTTGGTGAGGTAGTTGACACCTATACATGGACCGGAGCAGCCCTGTTGATCGGTGCGACGTTCTATATTGCCCGGCGAGAACATGTTGTTGCCAAACAGGCCCAACAACAAAGCAGCGACTAGTAAAAGGCCACCGCCCATCGAAAGCCGAGTGTCGACTTGCCGGTTTTGCTGTGCTACATGCACCGCCGATCCAACAATTCTAGACAAGAGAAAGCTCATCATGGACGTGAACGGTATTGGTGCTGTCATTACTGGCGGCGCATCTGGCCTGGGCCGCGCAACCGCAGAATCGCTGATTGCCGCTGGCGCAAAGGTCACCATCTTTGATGTTAATGAAGAAGTCGGCACGCAGGCCGCAGCAGACATGGGCTGCGTTTTCGCCAAGGTCGACGTCACCAGCGAAGCCGACGTCATTGCCGGCCTCGACAAGGGTGCTGCAGAAAATGGCGTTGAAGCCCGCATCCTCGTGAACTGCGCCGGCATCAACATGCCCGGCAAAACGGTTTCACGCGGCGCGGCCCTGGACCTCGGCAAATATTCCAAGGTTGTTGAAGTGAACCTGATTGGCAGCTTCAACTGCATTCGCCTGGCCGCAGAACGCATGGTCGGCCTTGACCCGCTGGAAGATGGCGAACGTGGCCTGGTGGTCAACACCGCTTCTGTTGCCGCCTTTGATGGCCAGGTTGGCCAGGCAGCTTACGCTGCATCCAAGGGTGGCATTGTCGGCATGACCCTGCCGATCGCCCGCGACCTGTCCCGCGACGGCGTGCGCTGTAACACCATTGCACCGGGTCTGTTCCTGACACCGATGATGATGGCACTGCCGGAAGAATCCCGCAAGACGCTGGGCGAATCAGTACCATTCCCGTCTCGCCTGGGGACGCCGGAAGAATATGCCAAGACGGTTCGCTTCCTGTGTGACAATGTCATGGTCAATGGTGAAACCATCCGCCTGGATGGCGCCGTTCGCCTGCCACCAAAATAGGCCGCACCACATAGACGCTTTTTAAAGGGGCGGCGCAACGAAGCGTCGCCCCTTTTCTTTGCGCTTATCCCGCATATTCATCCATTAGGGCCGCCAACGCCGTGTCCCGTTCCGTCAGCCCATCAGCGTCGTGGGTCGACAGCGTCACGAAAACCCGATTGTAGACGTTGAACCATTCCGGGTGATGGTCTGCCTGTTCTGCTGCAAGCGCCGAACGTGTCATGAAAGCAAAGGCTTGTTTGAAATCATCAAACAGGAATTCCTTGCAGATGGCATCACGCCCGTCGACTTCAGCCCACCCGCTTAACGTCGCCAGTGCCTGACTGCGTGCTTCCCCTGTCAGCTTTTCCATCACGTATCCCTTTCATCCGCCATGTGATTCGAGCAATTTTCACACCCATTATGTACCCTGAACGGCCCGACATGCACGATCGCTTTTCGCCGTCAGGCAAGCGCCCGGATTTGGTCAAGCTACCAAGTTGGACAAACCTGCGGAAACCCTGGCCTCGCCGCATTTAATTGCACAAAATCATTGTGTGTTATAAGACTGTCAAAAAAGGCGACTTTTCAATTGCAAATTGGGTCGTGAGTCTCTAATTGGAACGGTAATTCACGCGTGCAGGTAAAGAAGCCTGTCGTGCGAACCCAAAATGTAACAACAACGGGGTTAGTCCCTCGCGCCAGCGCCTGCACATGCAGGCCAGTTCAACCGCAGAAAGCGGCAGGGAGATCATGGCGACAAATTTGGCCCAGTCACAGGCTTCGGACGGTAGCGACCAGATCGCATCTTCCGTAGATTCCGAACTTGAATCCGTAGTTATTCGCTTTGCTGGTGATTCCGGCGATGGCATGCAGCTAACGGGAACACAGTTTACTCATTCAACCGCCCTGATGGGCACCGATCTGGCGACGTTCCCGGATTTCCCGGCTGAAATTCGCGCACCGGCCGGCACCACCTTTGGTGTCTCCGCCTATCAGATCAACTTTGGTGCCCGCAAGGTCATGACGGCTGGCGATGAACCAGACGTACTGGTTGCCATGAACCCCGCAGCGCTGAAAGTGAACCTCGATGCGCTCAAGCCAGGTGGCACGGTTGTTGTCGACACCGGCTCGTTCGGGGCACGCAACCTGACCAAAGCAGGCTACGACGAAAACCCGCTTGAATCTGGCGACCTGTCTCCCTTCAACGTGATCGAGCTCGACATCTCCAAGATGACACTCGAATCTGTCAAGGAATTCGGCCTGTCCAACAAGGAAGCCCTGCGCTCCAAGAACATGTGGACGCTGGGCCTGATGCTTTGGATGTATGGCCGCCAGCGCAGCTCGGTTGTTGACTGGCTGCGCGGCAAGTTCGCCAAGCGCCCTGAAGTCGCAGATGCCAATATCGCCGCCCTGAATGCCGGCCATGCTTTTGGCGAAACAGCAGAGCTGTCCGGCGACCTTGGCCAGCGCACCGTCGGCAAGGCAGAAGTTCAGCCGGGTGTGTACCGCACCATCACCGGTGCAGAGTCGCTGGCACTGGGCCTGGTTGCAGGCTCCAAGCTGGCTGACCTGAACATCATGCTGGGTTCCTACCCGATTACGCCAGCTTCAACCCTGTTGCATCAGCTGGCAAATCTGAAGCAACACGGTGTTGTCACCTTCCAGGCGGAAGATGAAATTGCCGCCATTTGTGCCGCCATCGGCGCCAGCTTTGCTGGTTCACTGGGCGTAACGTCAAGCTCCGGCCCCGGCATCGCGCTGAAGACCGAAGCCATTGGCCTGGCCATTTCAACGGAACTGCCGCTGGTGATTGTCAATTCACAGCGTGGCGGCCCGTCAACCGGCCTGCCCACCAAGACCGAACAGTCGGACCTGTATCAGGCCGTTTACGGTCGCAATGGTGACGCACCCATTCCGGTGATCGCAGCCTCTGCGCCGGGTGAATGCTTCTTTGCCGCCATTGAAGCGGTGCGCATTGCCACCAAATATATGACGCCGATGATCCTGCTGACCGATGGCTACCTTGCCAATGCAGCTGAACCATGGCCGATCCCCGACTTTGACACGCTGGAGCCGTTCCCGGTTTCCTTCGTTGAAGCCAACCAGGAAGATTTCCGCGCTTTCCGTCGCGATGAAACCACCCTGGGCCGCAACTGGGCCATCCCCGGCACACCGGGCCTTGAGCACCGTATTGGCGGCATCGAAAAAGACTATGACTCGGGCAACATTTCCTATGCTGCCGACAACCATCAGCGCATGACCGACCTACGCGCTGCCAAGATTGAAGCGCTCGGCCGCGACATTCCTGAGCAGGGCATTGAACAGGGCGACGCTACTGGCAAGGTGGCCGTGGTTGGTTGGGGCTCTACCTATGGCCCGATCTACCGTGCTGTTGAAATGGCCCGCGCAGAAGGTCTGGAAGTTTCCCAGATCCATGTGCGCCACATCTGGCCGCTGCCATCCAATATGGAAGAGCTTCTTTCCGGGTTCGACCATGTGATGGTGCCGGAAATGAACAATGGCCAGTTCGCCACGATCCTGAGGGACCAGTTCCTGATTGATACGTTCAATGTTAACCAGGTTAACGGCCAGCCCTTCAAAGTGAGTGACCTTGTTGCTCGCATTAAAGAACTCGCCTAGGACACAGGCCATGAATGAACTTTCACCAAAGAAGCTCACCGCCAAGGATTTTGCCACCGACCAGGAAGTACGCTGGTGCCCCGGTTGTGGTGACTATGCCATCCTGAAGGCTGTCCAAAAGACGCTGGCAGATATTGAAGCAGACCCCGCCAATACGGTGTTTATCTCCGGTATCGGCTGTTCGTCGCGCTTTCCATATTACATGGCAACCTACGGCTTCCACACGATCCACGGTCGTGCGCCTGCTTTTGCAACCGGCGTGAAGCTGGCCAACCCGGATCTCGATGTCTGGCTGGTAACCGGCGACGGTGACGGCCTGTCCATTGGTGGCAATCACATGCTGCACGTATTGCGTCGTAACCTCGACCTGCAGATCCTGTTGTTCAACAACGAGATCTATGGCCTGACCAAGGGTCAGTATTCACCGACCTCACGCCCGGGCACACGCTCACCGTCGAGCCCGACCGGTTCTGTTGAATCATCCCTGAACCCGGCTGCCTTCGCGCTTGGTTCCGGTGCGCGCTTTATTGCCCGCACGATTGACACCGACCAGAAGCGGATGCCTGGAGTTCTTGCCCGCGCGCATGCGCATAAGGGTGCCTCCTTCGTAGAGATTTTCCAGAACTGCATCGTGTTCAACGACGCAATCTTTGCTGATTTCACCGACAAGGCAGTAGCGGCCGACCGCCAGATCTTCCTGGAACACGGCCAGCCCGTGACCTTTGGTAAGGAAAGCCAGTTCGGTATTCGTCGCACGCCCGGTGACCTGACGCTGGAAGTTGTGAACCTGGAAGAACAGGGCCTGACCACAGATGACCTGCTGGTTCATGACGAAACGGACCATCTGCTGGCGACCATGCTGGTGAATGTTTCCGGCACGGAAGGCTTCCCTGTCGTTCTCGGTGTTATCTGCTGCAACCCGGGTGAAAGCTATGACACGCAGGTTTCCACGCAGGTTGAAGCCGCCCAGGAAGCCAAGCCGAATGCTGACATGAAGGAACTGCTTTACGCTGGCAGCACCTGGGAAGTCAGCTAGCCCAAACGGCATACAGAACAAAGAAAAGGCCGCGCCCGAAAGCGCGGCCTTTTTTATTAGGATCGTCGAGGACGGATCAAGCGTCGAGGAAGGCCACCATCTCTTCAACTGTGGTGAATTTGCGACGCGGTGCACCATGTTCAGCCGCAGCAACTTCGGCGTCGTCGATCTTCTTCCATTCTTCAAAGCTGACCGGGCGCAAATTACGCTCGGCTACCATGGCATCCAGCCCATCCGGGCCAGCTTTACCCGCATCCGGTGTCAGCTCGGCAATGTGACCTGCTACGGCAACGCCATCGGGGTGGTTGGTCGCCACCGTGCCAGAGGCACCACGCTTGGCCCAGCCTGCGGCATAAAGACCAGGTTCAATCACACCGTCTTCATTTTCAAACTGCTGCCAGCTTTCATTGTAGGGGACGCCTTCCATGGGCTGGCCATGGGTGCCGATGCAGGCCACGACCAGGCTGCAGGGTACCTCGAAGAATTCGCCCGTGCCAACGCAGGAGCCATCTTCTTCAACAACCGTCTTTTCCATGCGCAGGCCGGTGACAGCGTCGTCACCCAATACTTCAACGGGCTTGGCGTAGAAGTTGATGTGGACACGAACCGGCT
Organism: Alphaproteobacteria bacterium; assembly: GCA_030836535.1. Classification (GTDB taxonomy): domain Bacteria; phylum Pseudomonadota; class Alphaproteobacteria; order SMXS01; family SMXS01; genus SMXS01. Next base: position 20,038 of record JAURPT010000118.1, on the reverse strand, counting down.
TTTCGTCACCTTTATTAGACGAATAGCCCCGCATGAGATCAACATTCTTCTGCTGGCTGCCGCGGCCTTTGGCGACGAGTTCTTCGTCTTCGGCCGGCAGGACATCGGGATCAACAAGCGTAACGGCATTCTCCAATTCGCCAAATTCCTTGATTTCCTTGTGCGTAAACGCGGCCTGCAGTGGGCCACGACGGGCATAGATCAGCACGTCTTTAATGGGTGCGTCGTCGATGGCGTCCTGCGCATAATGTGACATATCGGTGACGCGAACTTCATCACCGGTTTTGGCCAGCAGGCGCGCAACATCAAGCGCCACGTTACCTGCACCGATTACAACGGCTGTTTCCGTCGACAGATCCGGGTTCAAAAAGCGTTCTTCCGGCAAGCAATTATACCAGCCAACGAAAGCGGCAGAGCCAAACACGCCCTGCTTGTCCTGGCCAGGAATGCCCAGCGTGCGGTCGGCTGGTGCACCGGTGGCCAGCACCACAGCATCATAGGTGTTGCGCAGCTCTTCCAGCGTTACGTCGCGCCCCACTTCGACATTACCCAGGAAACGGACATTGTCGGCCATCGCTGTGCGTTCAAACACTTTGGCGATTTTCTTACTGCTCTGGTGGTCGGGGGCAATGCCACCGCGAATAAGCCCATATGGCGTGGGCAATTTATCCAGCACGTCGACCCGGCAGTCGGGTAATTCCTTGATAAGGGCGGCTGCTGTGTAAAATCCACCAGCGCCGGCACCGATAATGGCTACGCTCATGCCCATGACTGCACCCCGTTCAGTGCAAAAACGATCTTCTTGATGATCACTCTGTTCCCCGTTTGGCTTTTCCAGCCCAAGACTTTTCTGTTGCGAAGGGATTTGTTTCCCCGTTCGTTTAATAGCCAAGAACACGGCCTAGGGCAACGCCTGCAGCGTCCTATAGGCCATGATTCCGGAGCTATTTGACGGAGCCGGGCTTGTGAAACAGAATTGGGCATCAGATATAACCCCATCCGGCACCATAAAGGCAGTAAAACGCGTGGAGTCAGGTCACCAACAGGAAGACAATTCAGCCGCGGCGCTCGCGTTGTTGTCTGATGAAGGGTTGATGGACCGAGTCGGTGCGGGTGACGAACGCGCCTATCAGGTCTTAGTGCAGCGCCATCTGAATCCCTGCCTGGGGATGGCACAGCGCCTGGTGGGCGACCGACAGGATGCGGAAGACATTATGCAGGAAGCCTTTGTCCGGCTCTGGCGGTTTGCCCCGCGTTGGCAAGCGTCGGGGGCACGGTTCACCACCTGGTATTACCGCGTGATCATGAATCTGTGCATCGACCACAAGCGCAAGGCCAAGAGCAGGCCGCCCCCGGCCCGGTCTTCCAGCGAAAGTGCAGAAGAGACCCTGATGCGCCACGCCGACGACGGTCAGCCCGATACTGAACAGGGGTTGGTCAACAAACAACGGCAGGAACAGGTGTTGAGCGCCCTGTCCCACTTGCCGGAGCGACAACGAATAGCCTTGGAGATGTGCTATTTCCAGGGTCTGGCAAACAAGGAGGCCGCCGCCATCATGGACGTGAACATCAAGGCATTGGAAAGCCTGTTGGTTCGTGGCAGGCGCAAAATGGCTGACCTATTGGGCACCTGGTATGAGGAGAATGGGCATGGCTGAAAAAAATGATCTGGACCAGATGCTGGATGCGGCAGCGAAGCTGACACCGGCATCGGATGCACTGACGAATGCCATATCGGCTATTCCCACGCAGTACAATCAGGTGGCACCCCGGCGGTCCTTTTTCGCCGATTGGGACTTTGGCTTTCTGATCCCGCGCCTCGGCGGTGCCATGGCCGCCGGGTTCGTTGGTTTCTATTTGGGTATCACAGGCCTTGTCACCCTTCCAAGCCAGGACTCCACAGAGCTGGCCTGGGACCTGTCTGACATGGCCTATGTCGTTTTGAGCGAAGAAGGTGAGGAAGAGTCATGAGCCGTAAAATGAAATGGCTGATCACCGGCCTGTGTGTCTCCGTTGGCCTGAACCTGCTGGTCGCCGGCATTATCATTGCCCGTGTCACCATGGGCCCAATGTTCGGCATGGGGCAGGTGCATATGGACCGCATGATGGGTAGGCTTTCCGAGCCTGCACAGGACGTCTTGAGAGGGGCCATGCGCGACAACCGGCCCATATTGCGTAATCACATGTACGACCTGCATAAGAGCCACAAGAATGTAACCCGCCTGCTGGCTGAAGAGGCCCTGGACGAAGACGCACTCAACGAAGCCTTTGCCCAGCTGCGACAGACGAATGAAGAAATTCAGGCAACGCTGCAGACCGTGATCATCTCTGTCGCCCAGGACCTGCCGCCCGAAGAGCGTGTCAAATTAGCCCGCGGGGGCATGCGTATGCTGCGCCATATGGGCGACCGGCACCTGGGAAATCGGCCGCCGCCACACGGGCCAAGAGGACCGATGGGTGCTGGTGGGGCTGGCAAGCCACCGCCTTAAGCGGCTATTTCGACACGCTAAATCCACGCTAATACTTGCGATAAAGGCTGAATAGGGGCATACACAAAAAAGGTTCAGACAGGAGCTGTTCAGCGCCCAGCAATGCAAATTTACCTGCCCATCGCCGAACTATCGATCAATGTATTCTTGATCCTAGGACTTGGTGCGGGCGTGGGCTTTCTCTCCGGCATGTTCGGGGTGGGCGGCGGCTTTCTGATGACCCCTCTTCTTATATTCTCTGGCGTACCGCCCGCTGTGGCCGTGGGGACAGAGGCCAACCAGATCGTTGCCTCTTCTGTCTCTGGCGTTTTGGCGCATTGGAAACGCGGCAATGTCGACTTCAAAATGGGATTCATGCTGCTCAATGGCGGTGTGCTAGGCTCGGTGTTCGGGATGTTTGTCTTCAAATATCTACGCACATTGGGGCAGGTCGACCTGCTGATCTCACTCAGCTACGTGTTGTTCCTCGGCGTGGTCGGCAGCCTGATGCTGTGGGAAAGCGGCCAGGCCCTCTGGCGCAAGAAACAGGGTGTTGAGCCCAAACGGGGCAGGCGCCACCACGACTTGGCCCACCGTTTGCCGCTGAAAATGCGCTTCCGCAAGTCGCGCCTTTATATCTCCGTCATTCCGGTACTGGGGATCGGCTTTCTGGTTGGTACGTTGGCCGCCATCATGGGCGTAGGTGGTGGTTTCATCATGGTCCCGGCCATGATCTACATTCTCGGCATGGCCACCAGCGTGGTAATCGGGACGTCTTTGTTCCAGATTATCTTCGTGACGGCGTCTGTGACCATTCTGCACGCCACCAACACACAGACGGTCGATATTGTGCTGGCACTGTTACTGCTAGCAGGGGGCGTCATTGGTGCACAATTTGGGGCCCGGGCCGGGCTGAAACTGAAAGGCGAGCAGCTGCGCGCCTTGTTGGCGTTGATCGTTTTGGCGGTTTGCGTGAAGCTTGGCTACGACCTCGTGGCGACGCCGGACAGCTTCTATACCGTTTCCGCCCTGGTTCATCTGTGAGGGCAATATGCGTTGGCTGACCCTCATACCGTTTCTACTGATGGCATTCTCGCCATCAACCATGGCACAGGAACCCTTGGCAACAGACCTGTCTGAGGATGCCGTCGCCATTACATCCGACTTCAACGGCAAGGACCTGTTATTGTTTGGCTCCACCGGCGATCGCCGTTTTGGTGCAGAATCAGCTGAGCCTTTAGATGTTGTGATTGTTGTTCATGGGCCTGAAGTGCCCATGAAGATATGGCGGAAGGAACGTGTTGCCGGTGTCTGGGTCAACAGCCAACCCGTGACCTTTGAAAACGTGCCCGGTTATTACGCCGTCGCAACAAATCGCGCCCTGTCTGACATCGCCGCCGAGGACTATCTGCGGCGCGAAAATATCGGTGCGGATAACCTGGTGCTGGTTTCGGTCGAGGATGTTTCGCTCGACGAAAAGACCGAGCTGCGCGAAGCCATTCTTGGAAACCGGGGTGAAGCAGGTCTGTACCAGCTACACGAAGACGCGGTGAGTTTCCCTGACGGCCGCCTGTTTCGGTCTTCTATCCATTTTCCATCCAACGTGCCGGTGGGTGACTATCGTGTCATTGTTCGCCTCTTCCAGAATGGCATGGAATTGGACCGCTCCTATTCAGTTGTCACCGTCGGCAAACAGGGGTTGGAGCAGCAGATATTCAGCCTCGCGCAAGACTATTCTTTCTTCTACGGGCTGGGGTCCGTGATCATCGCCATGCTGGCCGGTTGGCTGGCTTCCGTGGCCTTCCGCCGCAATTAGACGACTTTCATACTCCACAAAAACTCAATTATTACAAACCGTTAACCCTTATCTGAACGAACATGAATGGCCGTTCAGCCAATATTCATGTTCAAAGCGGCACTCTTCAGGCGGGAGAGGGAAAACTGACAAGACAGGTAAGGAAAAACATGGCCAGTTCATCAACATTTGTTGCCGATGAAAATCTTGGGCGCTTCCTTAAAGATATTCGCCAATACTCAATCCTCGACAAGGAAACGGAACAGCGCCTTGCACGCGCCTGGCAGAAGAACCAATGCCAGAAGGCCGCCGACCAATTGGTTGGCAGTCATTTGCGACTGGTGATCAAGGTCGCCAAAAGTTTCCGTGGTTATGGTCTGCCGCTGGGCGACCTGATTGCCGAGGGCAATATCGGCCTTATGCAGGCTATTCACCGGTTCGAGCCGGAACGCGGCTTCCGCCTTTCAACCTATGCCCTGTGGTGGATCCGCGCCACGATCCAGGAATATATCCTGCGGTCCTGGTCGCTGGTGAAGCTGGGCACGACGACGGCCCAGAAGAAATTGTTCTTCAATCTGCGCCGCCTGAAAAGCCAGCTGCAGGCCATTGAGGACGACAATTTGTCCCCAGAGCAGGTGAGCTTCATTGCCGCCGAACTGAAGGTCAATGAACGCGATGTCGTCAGTATGAACCAGCGCCTCTTCGGGCGCGACCAATCGCTCAATGTTACTGTCTCTGCCGATGACAATACGGAGTGGCAGGAATGGTTGGTCGACGATGAGGAAACACAGGAAGACCGCCTGGCAGATGCCGACCAATTCCAATGGCGCTCGGCGCTGATGACCGAGTGCCTGAAGCAGTTGGACAAACGGGAACGTCACATCCTGATCAACCGCCGCCTGCGCGAAAAGCCACCGACGCTCGACAAATTATCGCAGCATCATGGCATTTCCCGTGAACGCGTGCGCCAGATTGAAGTGATCGCCTTTGAAAAGCTGCAGCACATCATGCTGCGGCAGGATCAGCAAATCGCCATTGCGGCATAGTCGGGGCTACGACAGTTGCCGGGGCAGGGCTAGAGGCGCTGTCCCGGTAACCATGCCCGCAGCCGCCTGGCGGCTTCTTCCATATCTGCCGTGCTACCCGCTAGGGAAAAGCGCACAAATCTGTGCCCATCCCGTTCGTCAAAATCCAGTCCCGTAACGGCGGCAACGCCTGCCCCTTCCAGCATGTCTGTACAGAATTGCTGGCTGTCTGCTGTGAAGGCAGACATGTCGGCATAGAGGTAAAAGGCACCGTCTGCCGGGGCAATATTCTCGACACCGCAATCTGCCAAAGCAGACATGATGATGTCTCGATTGGCTGCATAAATGTCCACGCGGTCGTCCAGCACATCTTCACAGTCGAAGGTTGCCTCGGCGACAACCTGTGAAATGGTCGGCGGCGAGATGAAGAAATTCTGCGTCAGCCGCTCAATGGGGCGAACAAGGTTTTCCGGCACAACCATCCAGCCGATCCGCCAACCGGTCATACAGTAATATTTCGAGAAGCTGTTGATGATCACCGCATCATCATTCACCGCCAGTGCCGTCGCCGCTGGCGCATCAAAGGTCATGCGGTGGTATATCTCATCGGAAATCAGACGAATGCCGCGTTCTGCACAGGCCTGACCGAGCACCGCCATACGGTCTGGATGAATTACGGAGCCCGTCGGGTTGGACGGGCTGGCCACCAAGAGGCCTGCCAGATCATCTGCGTCCGCCAGATTCGCCTCTGTTGGCTGAAAGCCGGTATTGGGCCCTGTGTATATGTCGAGCGGCGCTAACCCCAACGCCTTCATGATGCGGCCATAGGCGGGGTAGCCGGGTCGGGAAATAGCGACCTGGTCGCCTTCATCAAAGCAGGCAAGGAACGCTAAGGTAAAGGCCGCTGACGAGCCGGTGGTGATAATGATACGGGCGGGGGCAATATCGAGCCGATAGACTTCGCCATATTGCCGGGCGATGCGCTCGCGCAAGCTGTCACGCCCCAGTGCCAGCGTATAACCGGTGTCCCCGGCTTCCATGGCAGCACGACCACGGGCCAGCGCCTCTTCCGGCGTTGGCAGACCCGGTTCACCCACTTCCATATGGATGATATGCCGCCCCTGCGCTTCGAGCCGTGCAGCATCAGCCATCACATCCATCACCCGAAAAGGGGGGACATCACTGCGAGATGAGATTTTAGGGGTGATGGCCATGACACAAGCCTGCTGCCAAAGAAATGGCCTGCGAGAAAGGCCGGAAATCTGGAGCGGGTGAAGGGAATCGAACCCTCGTCGTCAGCTTGGGAAGCTGCTGCTCTACCATTGAGCTACACCCGCGCGAGAGCTTGCTGTCTAGCACATTTACAGCGCTGCGCAAGCCAAAGCCTGGACGCCTTTTCAGGCCATCTGAATTTCTGCATTAAGATCAAGCGCCTCTAATACTATCATCAGCAAATCACGTAGCGATCAGAGGGAGGGCATTATGGAATTCAACATCGAGGAATACCAACCCGTCATTGACGAGTTGATGACAACTTTTACGGACTACGGGCTCAGCGCCATCGGTGCGATCATCATTCTGATCCTGGGTTGGTGGGTTGCCAATTGGGCCAAGGGCCGGATTATCCGCAGCACCGGCAAATCCGAGCGTATCGATGATACAATCGGCTCTTTTGCCGCCAGCATTGTGCGCTACGGCATACTTGCTTTTACGCTGCTCGCCGTCCTGTCCCAATTTGGGGTTGAGACTACCAGCTTTGTTGCTGTTCTTGGTGCGCTCGGCCTGGCCATTGGTCTGGCCTTGCAGGGTACGCTGGGCCATGTGGCCTCCGGCGTCATGCTCATGATGTTCCGCCCCTTCAAGATTGGTGACTTTATCGAGGCTGCTGGTGAGGCGGGTACCGTCAAGGCCATCACGCTCTTTACGACCGAAATGGCCACGGGCGACAATGTCAGCATTATCCTGCCCAATGGCACGGTCTGGGGCTCTGCCATCAAGAATTACAGCGCCAATGACACCCGCCGCGTGCAGGTGATTGCTGGTATTGGCTATGGCGACGACATCAACCAGGCCATGAGCGTGCTGGAAGGCATTTTGGCAGCCGACGACCGTTGCCTGAAAGACCCGGCGCCCACCATTGCCGTTGGCGAACTGGGCGACAGTTCCGTGAACATCATTGTGCGCGTATGGACCAAGTCGGTAGACTTCTGGGGGGTCACGTTCGATCTGAACAAGGCGATCAAAGAGCAGTTCGATGCCAACAATATTGATATTCCGTACCCGCAGCAGGTATTGCATATTGAGAAAGATCAATGACCGTTCGGGCGGATATGGCACTTTAGGGTAGCAATGTCAGGAGAATCAACATGAGACAAACACCTTATGAAATGCTGGGCGGCGAAGAAGGCATTCGCAAACTTGCCGACGCTTTTTACGACGCCATGGATGACCGCACCGATGTGCAGGAAATCCGCGACATGCATGCTGCCAATCTGGATGAAATCAAAGAGAAACTGTTTGAGTATCTTTCCGGCTGGCTTGGCGGCCCGCGCCTCTATGTTGAAAAATACAAGAGTGTCTGCCTGACAGAACCGCATGCGCCCTATGCCATTGGCCCCAAGGAACGTGACCAGTGGCTGGTCTGCATGGATGATGCGCTGGAACGCATTGGCACAGATGACGAGCTGAAGGAACTATTGAAGAAGCCGTTCTTCATGATTGCCGATACCGTCCGCAACCAGGAAACGGAAGCAGCCTGACCATTATGGGGCCATGGCAAGACCCCAACACCACCGCAGAAGGCGACCCTCGAGCATCGGTTGATTTTCGAGGGCTGCATACGTTGTGGTTCAACACAGGCACGCTCTGCAATATTGAGTGCGCCAATTGCTATATTGAATCCAGCCCCCGCAATGACCAGCTAAGCTATCTGACGCTGGCCGAGGCAATCACTTATCTGGACGAGGTGGAGCAACTGGGTTGGCCAACCAAAGAAGTTGGCCTGACAGGCGGCGAGCCTTTCATGAACCCGGATTGCCTAGCCATTATCGAAGAGGCGCTCAAGCGCGGTTTTCGCGTGCTGGTACTGACCAATGCCATGAAGCCGCTCGCCAACAAGCTGGGCAACATCACCGGGCTCGCTCAGCAATATGGTAACAGGCTGACACTGCGCGTGTCGCTCGACCATTACACCCAGGCCGTCCATGAAGCAGAGCGCGGCACGGGCAGTTGGGCGCCTGCGCTGACAGGCCTGTTAGCCCTGCAGGAAGCTGGCATTTCCACCGCCATTGCCGGACGGCATCTGACGAACGAAGACGAATCTGCCGCCCGAATGGGGTACCAAAGACTGTTTGACGCCAAAGGGCTGCTATTCAATGCAGATGACCCAGCCTGCCTGACCCTGTTCCCGGAAATGGATGCCAGCCAACAGGCAACAGAGATCACAACGGCGTGCTGGGACATTCTGTCCGTCCGGCCAGAAGACCAGATGTGCGCATCCAGCCGCATGGTTGTAAAGCGCAAGGGAGCAGACAGCCCCACTGTGCTGGCCTGTACGCTATTGGCCTATGACCCGCAATTTGAGCTGGGCGCCGGGTTGGCAGAGGCCACTGGTCCCGTCAAACTCAACCACCCGCACTGTTCGCAGTTCTGTGTGATGGGCGGTGCCTCCTGCAGCTAGGCGGCGACGAATCTTGACCCAAAGCCCCCGAGGCGGTATGACTTCGGCCGTGGTGATTTGAGCGACCAGCTTGCAGCCACGTTAAACAAGTCGCTAAACGGTCGGGCGTGGAACCCTGGCTTGCGGCCGGGGTTTTTTGATCGTGTCCCAGACAGGTACAAACACCCTGGCACTGGTTTGCAACCCAACAAGCCCCAACCGTCGGGTTGGGCACGAGCAGAAGAATGACAGACAAGAAAGAACCAAAAGATTGGCGCCTGGCGACCAAACTTGTCCGTGGCGGGCTAAACCGTTCAGAGTTTGGCGAAACCTCAGAAGCACTTTATTTGACCTCTGGCTTTGCCTATGAGGAAGCTGAAACGGCTGCCTCCCGCTTTGCCGGTGAAGAAGATGGCTACACCTATACGCGCCTGTCGAACCCCACCATCACCATGTTTGAAGAGCGTATGGCCTTGCTCGACAACATGCCCATTGCCAAGGCGACCGCCACTGGCATGGCTGCGGTCAATGCAGCACTGATGAGCCAGCTTCATGCCGGCGACCGGGTTGTTGCCTCCAAGGCTCTGTTTGGGTCCTGTCGCTATATTGTTGATGAAATTCTGCCCCAGTTCGGCATCAATGTGGAACTGGTCACAGGCGCAGACAATGATGCCTGGGCGCAGGCCCTTTCAACCCCTGCCAAGGCCGTCTTTGTAGAGACACCCGCCAATCCCACGCTTGATGTTGTGGACCTGCAATATGTTTGCGACCTGGCACATGATGCCGGTGCGACCGTTGTGGTCGACAACGTATTCGCCACACCGATCCTGCAACGGCCTGCAGATTTTGGGGCCGATGTCGTTGTCTATTCCGGCACCAAGCACATTGACGGGCAGGGGCGCGTCATGGGCGGATGCGTGCTGTGCAGCGAAGAATTCTTCGAAGACCACCTGAACCAGTTCATGCGGCATACGGGGCCGATCATCAGCCCGTTTAACGCCTGGGTGTTGCTCAAGGGACTGGAAACTCTAGACCTGCGGGTTGAAAAGATGTGCGCCAATGCCGCAAAAATTGCCGACTTCCTGGCCGATACAGGCGCGCTGACCCGCGTGCTGTACCCGGGTCGCCCGGACCACCCGCAGCATAAATTGGCCATGAAACAGATGAGCGCCGGTGGCTCCATCATCACCATGGATGTGCCCGGTGGTCGCGAAGAGGCCTTTAAAGTGGTCAATGCCCTTGATATCATTGATATTTCCAACAACCTTGGCGATGCCAAGAGCCTGATCACCCACCCGGCCAGCACGACGCATCGGTCTTTGGGGGAAGAGGCACGATTGGAATTGGGGATTACGGAGGCAACCCTGCGCTTGTCTGTTGGCCTTGAAGATGCCGACGACCTGATCGAAGATCTGGAACAAGCCCTAGGCCGTAGAAGCAGCTAGTCGGTCGCCGTTTGGCCGTATGAGTGGAAGGATTTGAGTATGTATCAGGCGGTCAGCCGCGCGCTCTGCGTTCAGGTTACACCGATCTTCCTGGAAGAAGAGTCCGACCCTGAAGCGGCACATTTTGTCTGGGCCTATCAGGTCCGGATTGAAAATCAGGGACCAGAGACAGTGCAACTCCTGCGGCGCCACTGGATTATCACCGATGGTGGTGGCCGTCGACAGGATGTTGAAGGTGAAGGTGTTATCGGTGAACAGCCTGTGCTGAAGCCGGGTGAGCACTTCGACTATACAAGCGGTTGCCCCCTGACAACCGCCTCGGGCATTATGGTCGGCACCTACCAAATGAAGAATGACGAAGGCGAATTGTTCGATATCGCGATTCCTGCCTTTTCGCTGGATAGCCCTTACGAAATCACCAGCATCAATTAGCAAGGTATCTGGAGGTTAGGATGGACGCACAAGTTGATCGTCCGACACGAGAACAGGCTGAAGAAGCCGTCAAAACCCTGTTGCGCTGGGCTGGTGATGACCCCAACCGCGAAGGGCTGATGGACACACCAGGTCGCGTTGTCCGCGCCTATGAAGAGCACTTTGCGGGCTATCGTGATGATCCGCGCGAGTATCTGGAGCGCACGTTCGAAGAAGTGCACGGCTATGACGAAATGGTCGTGTTGCGCGAAATTCCTTTTGAGTCCCACTGCGAGCACCATTTGGCACCGATTATCGGCAAGGCACACGTTGCCTATCTGCCGAAAAATCGCGTGGTCGGCATTTCCAAACTGGCACGTGTCGTCAACGCCTTTGCCAAGCGCATGCAAGTACAGGAAAAAATGACGGCGCAGATTGCAGATTGCATCGACGAAACCCTGGCACCCCACGGTGTAGGGGTGGTGATTGAAGCGGTACACCACTGCATGACAACCCGCGGCGTACACAGCCATGGGGTTTCCATGGTCACGTCCACGCTGAGAGGGTCCTTCAAGGACAATACAGAGACGCGTGCTGAATTCATGACGATGATTGGCCACAACAGCATCCGTGGTATAGGCTAGGGCTTAACCGAACCTATTCCAGGGGGTCTGTTGGTGCTGGACGCACGCCCTGTTCTTCATGTTATTGGCCTTTTGCTGGCAACGCTTGGCCTTGCCATGCTGGTACCCGCGCTCGTTGATATTGCATCCGACAACCGGGATTGGCAGGTCTTTGCCGCGTCGTCCGCAACAACGTTGCTGATCGGCCTTGGGCTCCACTTGTCGACACGGGGAGCGCCGCAGGAGCTGGACCTGAGGCAGGCCTTCCTGCTGACAACGTTAGCCTGGGTCACCATTGCTGTCTTCGGCGCACTACCCTTCATCTATGCCGAGATGGACCTCAGCATCACCGACGCGCTGTTCGAATCCATGTCGGGCATTACCACCACGGGTTCTACAGTCCTGACCGGACTGGATACGGCCCCACCGGGTATTCTGATCTGGCGCTCATTGCTGCAATGGCTGGGTGGGATCGGTATTATTGTGATGGCCGTGGCCGTGATGCCCATGCTGCAGGTTGGCGGCATGCAACTGTTCCGGATCGAATCATCCGACAATTCAGAAAAAATCCTGCCGCGCGCAGCGCAGATCGCAGGCGCACTGGCCTTACTCTACCTTGTCATCACCCTTATATGCTCTATCAGCCTGTGGTTTGCGGGCATGAGCGCCTTTGATGCCGTTGCCCATGCCATGACATCAGTAGCCACAGGCGGCTATTCAACGTCGGATGGCTCCATCGGCAATTTCGACAGTGCCAGTATTGATGTCATTGTCACCCTGTTTATGGTGTTGGGCAGCCTGCCCTTTGCGCTGTACCTGCAGGCTTTACGGGGCAGGCCGTTGCTTCTGTGGCAAGACGGCCAAGTTCGGTGGTTCTTTGTTCTGGCCCTGTTATCGATTGGCATTCTGGCAGCCTGGCGCATTGTCACAACTGACACTGAGGTTCTGGAAGCACTCAGGTTTACCAGCTTCAACATCGTATCCATCATGACCGGCACAGGCTATTCGTCTGCCGACTATAATAGCTGGGGTGGCTTTGCCATCGGGCTGTTCTTTATGGTGATGTTTATCGGCGGCTGTGCCGGGTCAACTTCTTGCGGCGTAAAGATTTTCCGCGTGCAGGTGCTGGTCGAAACCGCTCGTTGCCAGGTGCAAAAACTGCTGCAGCCTCATGGCGTGTTTACGCCTGAGTTCAATCATAAACCGATCCCCCCCGCCGTGCGGGATGCGGTGATGAACTTTTTCTTCTTGTTCTTTGGCTGCTTCATCACTCTGGCTGTCATCCTGAGTGCCTTCGGGCTCGACTTCATTACCGCCGCCTCGGGGGCAGGCACGGCTATTGCCAATGTTGGCCCGGGCCTCGGCGACGTCATCGGCCCTGCCGGTCATTTCGGCACATTACCTGATGGCGCCAAATGGTTCCTGATGATCGGCATGCTATTGGGCCGACTGGAAATCATCGGCGTGCTGGTGCTGTTAAGCCCCACCTTTTGGCGAGGATAGCTGGTCGCTCAACAGCTTCCACAGCCAGATGGCACGATCACGCAGCCAGCGGAAGGCACGCGGAATATTAACCCGGCCATCTTCCAAAATCCCCAGCAGGGCCGGCAACACAATCAGCACGATGAAGGTGGCAACACCAATGCCAAACACCATGGTGATAGCCATAGGCTTGAGGAACTGCGCCTGCATGCTGGTTTCAAACATCAGCGGCGTCAGGCCGCCAATGGTCGTCAAAGACGTCAGCACCACAGCGCGCAACCGGTCCTGAGAACCGGTAACCACGGCAGATTCCCATGCCTCACCAAGCTTGTTGCGCTCTTGGATTGTCGTCACCAGGATGATGGAATCATTCACCAGAATGCCCATCAGGCCAAGCAGACCAACGAGGCTCATCATCGACAGGGAATAGCCCAGCACAAGATGGCCCAGCACGGCGCCAACCAGCCCGAAGGGGATAATCGCCATTACCAATATGGGGCGGGAGTAACTACCCAGCACCCAGGCCAGAATGATGTAGATCATCGCCAGTGCCAGCATGGCGCCCTGGCCAAGTTCCTGCAGGGACCGACCCTGGTCTTCGGCTTCACCGCCGAAGCGGTATTCGATGTTGTGCTTCTCCGCAATGGCATCGAGACCTTCAGCTGGCAGTGTCGACAGCAGCAGCGTTAAATTTGCCTGACTGCGTACAATGTCGGACTGCACGGCGACTTCCACCTTGCCATTGTAGCGCTGGAACCGGGCAAAGCCCTGCCCCGGGTCAATGCGAACAACCTCCAGCAACGGCACCTGAATGCCCTGAGGGCTGCGGATGTACAATTCACGAAGAGCCTGAGCGCTGAACGTCCCTTCAGGATACTGGATACGGACCTTGTTTTCTTCACCGTCCCGCGGGAAGCGCTTGGCAATCAACCCTTCAGAAGCACTGCGCACCTGGCTGGACACGCTGGCAGTCGTAAAGCCCATTGCCTGACCCTTGGGGGTCAACTCAATGATCATTTCCTCTTTGCCGTAGGGCAAATTGTCGTCGATTTCAATCAGGCCGGGGAAACGCGCTAACAGGGCTCGCACATCCAGCGCTGCTGCCTTCAGGGTGGAAATGTCACCACCGGAAAGACGAATGTCAATTGGCCTACCACCACCAGGACCACCCGCTTGTTCTGCAATCGTTAAACGCTCAAGACCGGCAATTTCCTTGATCTTGCCGCGCCACGCTTCCAGCACTTCGGGATTGCGAATATCACGCAGGTCGGCCTCAGCGAGTTCGACCCAAAGACCTGCCAGATTATCGGCGTTCAATTCTTGCCAGGAATTACCTTCCATAGACCGGCCAATGGTGCCGAATGTCGCGCGAACCAACGCGCCTTCGCCGCCCGTGAGCTCACTTTCGGCTTCACGCAAGGCGCGGTCCAGCTCCTGGAGCGTCTCCAAGGTCTTTTCACGTGGTATGCCAGGGGCCATTTTGATGTTGGCAATGAGATATTCTGACTCAGCCGTAGGGAAGTGGACGAAAGGCACGTGACCACCGGCAATCATGCCCTGACCAACAATCAGCCCGGAAATGGCCACGGCCACCGTCATGTAGCGCGCCTGATAGCACTTGTCGACGAAGTTCCGGAACGTCGTGTCGCGGAACTCGTTGAAGCGTCGGTTGAAGGACACGCGGAAACCTGCCGTCTTAACCTTGGTGTGCGTCATGGCACTGCGCATATGCCCCGGCAAGATCAGGAAACACTCGACCAGGCTGGCAAGGATTACCGCAACCACAACGGTGGGCAACACGGCCATGAACTGGCCCATCTGATCCGTGATCATCAGGACTGGCAAGAACGCCACAATGGTCGTCAGGGACGAAGCAAGCACCGGCGGGAACATCCGCATGGCGCCACTTTCCGCCGCCTCAACCGCCGGAAGGCCCATCTCCTTCCTGGTCGCGGCATGTTCGCCGACCACAATGGCGTCATCAACAATGATGCCTAGTGTCATAATCAGCGCCATCAGGCTGACCATATTGAAGGACTGATCCGCCGCCAGCATGAAGCCGAAGGTCGCCAGCATGGCAACTGGAATACCGGCCGCCACCCAAAAGGCCAATCGACCGTTCAGGAAGATGTAGAGAATGACGAGCACGATGGCGAGGCCACCCAGCCCGTTGCGCACCATCAGATTAACTCGGTCCTCCACGAAGACCGACTGTTTCTGATAATGAAAAACAGAGAGGGTATCAGGCAGTGTGGCCTTTTTCTTGGCCAGATATTCATCAACAATGCGGGCAGCATCGATGGAGTCCGTATCGGTACTGCGCATAATCTGCAGCGTGATCGCCTGACGACCTGCGAAGAAGCCACCTGGCTGGTTCTCGTCAAAGCCATCCTGAATATTGGCAATATCACGCAGATAGGTTTTTTCACCGGTCCCGCGTGCCTTGATTTCGATGTCACCCACGGCATCGACAGTTCGCGCCAGGCCAAGTGACCGGATCTGACGGCTGAAGCCACCTTCAACAGAACCAGCGGGGACGTCGATAGAACTGTCCCGGACACGCTCTGCGATATCAGAAAGCTGGAGGTCGAACTGACGCAGGATGCTGGGGTCGACGTCGATGCGGATTTCCGGGTCCCGGTCACCAATAAAGCCAACCTTGTCGACGCCAGCGGCCAGCAGTTCGTCCCGCATTTCCTTGGCGATGCTCTTCAGCGCTGCTTCTGAGAACGGCCCAGACAACGCCACGCGGGAAACCGGCTCCATCAACTCGACCTGGTTGATAACCGGGCGTTCAATGTCTTGCGGTAATTGCCCTTCAACACGCCGTACCCCGTTTTCCATATCGGAAAAGGCGCGCGCCATATTGGTGCCTTCGTTAAAGCGGATGAAGAAACCACCACCGCTCTCCATGGCAAAACCGTTGATTTCCTTAACGCCATCAACAAAGCGGATTTCCGGCTCGATCACCTCGAGGATATTTCGGTCGACATCTTCAGCACTGGCACCGGGCCAGAGAATGTTGATGGAAACAGCATCAAGGCCAAAGGTCGGAAATACCTGTCGGTTTAGCTGAAAGGCTGAAAACAGGCCGATCAGGATCATCACCATCATCAGCAGGTTGGCTGCGTTCGGATGCTGAACAAAGGTCCGGATTATGCCGATTGGTTTTGCCATGACAGGGGCCCTATTCCTTTACATCAACCAACACGCCTTCACCGATTTCGGCGAAGCGCGTTGTCAGAACAGGTTCACCCGGGATCAGGGCGTCGCTACGAATAAAGACGTCGTCGCCTGCGTAACCCAGCACTTCTACTGGGCGGGCGACGAGGCGTTCATCCACAATGGCGTATACAAATTTGCCCGAGAACAAAGAGGCTTCAGGCAGCTTCACGACATTGGGATAGAGCCGGTCAGGGAAGCGGATTTCCACAAATGCGCCGGGGCGAATGGCGGCGTCCTGGGCAGATTCATCCAAGACTGCGAAAACATCGATACCGCCACTCTGGGCTTCAATCTGTGCACCGACGCGTTCCACCGTCGCGGTAAATTCGAGCGGCTGGCCGCCAACCTGCCAGACCACCTTGACCTCGCGGCCAACCATCTCTTCGCCAGAAGACAGAATGCGGCCATATTGGGCGTCGGTCACATTGAACCGGGCCTCAAAGCCTTCAGAATCGCTGAACAGGGCGACGCGGTCATTCACACCAACGCGCTTGCCAAGCTCGGCCGATATATTACTGATGAGGCCGGGGAAGGGCGCGCGCAGGCTGGTTTGTTCCAGATTACGCTGCGCACGACGAACAGCCACTTCATGCTGCTGCAGACGTGCCTTTTCCATTTCAATGCGGTTTTCCAGCGCCACAACAGACTGCTGCGCCCGGCTTTTGGCGAGCTCAGCATCATCAAGGAATTTGCGCGACACGGTGCCTTTTTCGTGAAGACGAAGAGCGCGGTCATAGTCGCGCACAGCAAGGTCCTGCTGCAGGCGCTCTGTTAACAGGCTGTCCTGTTCACTCTTCAGGCGGGCACGGGCTTCGCGCGCACGGGCCTGCGCTTCATCCAGCGCGGCACGATATTCAAATGGGTCGATCTGCAGCAGCAACTCACCTTCTTCCAGGCGGCCACCATCGTGGAAGTTGGGGCCGGCTTCGACCACCTGGCCAGAGACGAGCGCGCGCATTTCAATTTCACGTCCGGCGACAATCTGGCCAAAAAGGGTAATGTCCGGCTGAACATCAGAGTAGGCGACCCGCACAGCGGAGACAGGCCATGACTTTTCATCAGCTTCAACGGGTGTGATGGTTGGCGCCGTAGCCACCAAAACCTGATACAGAACAATTGCGCCGATCAGCACCCAGGCACCCGGCGGCACCTTGCGCAGCAACATCTTGGCAATGCCCTTGGCATTATCCAATTGCACGCGAACTTCTTCGCGTCGATCTATTTTTGTGTCCGTGCCAGTTTCAGCTTGAGGACCACTAGATATTTTTTCGTGTTTCACCTTGCATGCACCCTGGACGGCAGGCCTATCAAGCGCCTACGCAGACTCTAAACGGTCAGATCACATTTTACGCCACGCCTCAACACGTGCTACACACGCAAACCATGCGGATAAATGCACAGCAGCCACGCGATATTCTCGCACAGTTGATCAGTTTTGACACGGTCAGTCGCCATTCAAATTTGGCGATGATTGACCATATTGCCAATTATCTGGCTGATCTAGGTGTCGAGTCCGACATCATTTACGATATAAATCGTCAAAAAGCCAATCTTTTCGCCACATTGGGTGGCCCGGCAGATGTGCCCGGCATTGTACTTTCAGGCCATACAGACGTTGTACCCGTCGACGGACAGGACTGGTCGCAGGACCCCTTCACCATGGCAGAACGCGACGGCAAGCTGTTTGGTCGCGGTACCTGCGACATGAAAGGCTTTATCGCCACCTGTCTGGCGCTGGCCCCCGAAATTGTGAAGGCAAAGCTACGGGAGCCGATTCACTTCGCCTTTTCCTATGATGAAGAAGTGGGCTGCCGAGGTGTCAGCGGCATGATTGACAAGATCAGCCAGCGCAACCCGCTGCCGCGCATCTGCATTATTGGCGAGCCGACCAGTATGCGCGTTGTCAACGCCCATAAGGGCATCTGCGCCTATCGCACGACAATTTTAGGCCGCGAGGCCCATTCCAGCAAAACCGACTTTGGCGAAAGCGCGATCTTTGCCGCGGCGCGGCTGGTGGAACATCTGCGCCTGACGGCCAATGGTCTGCGCGACGGCGCCGACCAATCGAGCCCCTTTGCCCCGCCATACACAACCGTTTCCGTGGGCACCCTGAATGGCGGCAGCGCCATCAACATCGTGCCGAACCATTGCAGTTTCGACTGGGAATATCGCCCCTTACCGGGTGAAGACATGGACAGCGTCCTCAATAGCCTCAACGACTTTGCCGCAGAGGTGGTTTTGCCGGAGATGAAAGCCAACTTCCCCGAAGCCGAGATTCGCACTGAGCTGATCGCCCGGGCGCCTGCCCTGCGAGAAGAATACGACTCGCCCGCCGAGGAATTGGTCAAGACCCTGACCGGACAGAACGACACTTATGTGGCCGCCTATGCAACAGAGGCCGGCCTGTTTCAGGATGCATGTATGTCGACAGTTGTCTGCGGGCCGGGCAGTATCGACCAGGCCCACCGGCCCGACGAATATGTCGAGATCAGCCAACTAAATGAGTCTGAGGCCTTCTTGCGAAAGCTTGTCGCGGCGCTGTCAGATTAGCTGTCAGGCTGGCGGCGTGAAGTCGAAGGTTTTGTTGCAGAATTCGCAATTCACCCCGATGACGCCATCAACGACCATGTCGCGCAACTCATCATCAGAGAACTGCGCCAACACAGTCCCGATACGTTCGCGCGTACACTGGCACAACACGCCGACCGGCACCGGGTCAAACACGCGCACGCCGATTTCGTGAAACAGGCGATAGAGCAGACCGGGCAAAGCCAACTCATCTGACAGCAGTTCGTCATCACGGGCACTAGCCATCAGCACAGCGCCTTCGCGCCAGGATTCTTCAGCAGCCTCGGCAGATGCGCGGCCAGCTTCATGACCACCGGTGGCGGCCAGATGCTGCAACATGATGCCACCAGCCCGCCAACCATCCTCGGCACGTTCTGCACTCAGCTTGATGATCGTCGGCAATTGTTCAGACTGGTCGAAATAGCTCTGCGCGCATTCAGCCAGTGTCGCACCTTCAAGCCCCACAATACCCTGATAACGGTCCGTATCCGGCCCCTGGTCGATGGTAAAAGCAAGGTGCCCGGCACCCAACAATTGCAACACTTCGCGGATCGGATCCAAGCCATTTGCCGCTGCAACGTTGAAACGGTCGATGTCGACATTGGCCCAACCACGAATTTCGCCCAGGCTGTCTTCGCCTTCCTCTGGTGTTTTATAATCTGCGACCAGCGACGAGACAGGTCCATTGCCCTTGACCTGCAGGGTCAACTTGCCGTTGAACTTCAGCGTATTCCCCAGGATGCACACCAGCGTCAGCGCATGGGCCAGCATGCGGGCGACATCTTCCGGATAGTCATGGCGGGTCAGAATTTCATCGACCACGCCATGCAGACGCACGGCACGGCCACGCGCCGGGCGCCCTTCCAACTGGAAGGGCAGGATTTGCGCGGCACGCGGATCATTGGCCATCTCACTGAGAGGTTGCTCATTCATGGTTACTTCTCCAGCACCCAGCGCAAAATAGCCTTCTGGGCGTGCAGCCGATTTTCAGCCTCGCCCCAAACAACCGACTGCGGTCCATCAATAACGGCATCCGTCACTTCTTCACCGCGATGGGCCGGCAGGCAATGCAGGAACAGAGCGTCCGACTTGGCTCGGGCCATCAGCGCTTCATTGACCTGATAAGGGCCAAGTGCCTGCAGGCGTTCGTCGCGGTCGTCGTCGCCCAAAGACACCCAAGTGTCGGCAAAGACACAGTCAGCGCCTTCAGCAGCGGCAATCGGGTCATGCGTGAGGGAAACATCGCCACCCTGCGCCAGCGCCCAGGCCAAGACGTCGGCATCCAGCTCGTATCCCTTGGGCGAGGCAACCTTCAGGCTGAAACCGAATTGAACAGCG
>JAURPT010000117.1 GCA_030836535.1 Alphaproteobacteria bacterium | reverse complement strand
TCAATGCGCTGGCTTTGAACGGTGGCCGGCCGATGCAGATGACCCTGCGGGAAATGCTGGGCGCCTTTATCGACTTCCGGGTCGAGGTGATTACACGGCGAACACGCTATCTGCTGTCGCGCGCTCGTGAACGTGCCCATACGCTGGTTGGTCTTGTTATCGCCGTCGCCAATATTGACGAAGTGATCAAACTAATCCGCGCTGCACCAGATACGGCAACAGCCCGTGCCCAGTTGATGGAGCGCGACTGGCCTGCGCATGATGTGGAGCCCCTGATTGCCCTGATCGCAGAACCGGGACATGAAGTCGTCGATGGTATCTACAAGCTGTCTGAACGGCAGGCACGCGCCATTCTGGACCTCCGCCTCAACCGCCTTACCGCATTGGGGCGTGATGAAATTGGCGATGAATTGCGCGATCTGGGCGAAAAGATCGTCGATTATCTTGATCTGCTGCGTAACCATCCGCGCATGATGCGTGAATTGCGTGCAGAACTGGTTGAGGTAAAGGAAGAATTTGCCACGCCACGCCGCACAGTCTTTGAAGAAATGGACGGAGAGTTCGACGATGAAGACCTGATCGCTCGCGAAGATATGGTCGTGACCGTCTCCAATGCTGGTTACGTCAAGCGCGTACCGCTGGCCACCTATCGGGCGCAGGCTCGTGGTGGTAAAGGGCGGACGGGTATGTCGACCCGCGATGAAGATTTTGTCTCGCAGCTCTTTGTTGCCAGCACGCATACACCACTGTTGATTTTCACGAATGCCGGGCGTGTTTTCAAAATCAAGGTTTGGCGCCTGCCCGTGGGTACGCCACAGGCCCGTGGGCGGCCATTGATCAATCTGGTGCCGCTGGAGAAGGATGAAGGCATTGCGACCATTATGGCGCTGCCGGAAGATGAAGACAGTTGGTCCGACCTTAATGTGGTCTTTGCGACCAGCGCTGGCTCAGTGCGTCGCAACACTTTGGATGATTTCTCCAACGTCCGTGCGAATGGTAAAATCGCAATGAAGCTGGATGAAGGCAATCATCTGATCGCCGTAGAATCGTGCACTGAAGACCAGGATATTCTGCTGGCGGCCCAGTCGGGCAAGTGTATCCGCTTCAAGGTCGATGACGTGCGGGTGTTCAAGAGCCGCGATTCCGAAGGCGTGCGAGGGATCAAACTGGCAGATAGCGATGCTGTTATGTCCATGACGATCCTCGATCACCATGATATCGAACTGGAAGAGCGCGACGGCTATCTGCGTTATATGAACGCCCAGCGCCGCGACGAACCTGTACCGCTGGAGGGGCTTTCAGAGGAACGTCTGGCAGAAATGCAGGCTGGTGAGCAATTTATCCTGTCGATGACAGAAAACGGCTTTGGCAAGCGCACCAGTGCTTATGAATATCGCTGCGCTGGTCGTGGTGGTCAGGGCATCATCAATATCGAGACGTCTGAACGGAATGGTTCTGTGGTGGCCAGCTTCCCGGTGGAAGATACTGACCAGGTGATCATGACCAGTGATGGCGGCCAGTTGATCCGCATGGGCGTCGATGGTATTCGCATTGCCGGCAGGTCGACCCAGGGGGTCACCCTGTTCCGCCTTGATGGCGATGAAAAGGTCGTATCCGTCGCCCGCGTGGTGGAAGAGGAAGACGACGAGGCTGATACAGAAGGCGAGGGCGAGGCTGAGGCCAGACCGGCGCCGCGATAAAGGCAGGGAATAATATGTCCCAGACACGAACAGGGCTTTACCCCGGTACCTTCGACCCGTTGACCAATGGTCATCTGGATATCATTTCACGCGCCACCAAGCTGCTTGATAGGCTTGTAATTGCTGTGGCTATCAACCCCGGCAAAGGCCCTGCCTTCACGTTGGAGGAGCGGGTGGCCATGGTTGAAGCGGAAATGGCCAAATTGACCGGTGGGGCAACCATCGAAGTCATGCCGTTCCGCGGTCTACTGGTCGACTTTGCCGCCGAGGTCGGAGCCAATATTATGGTGCGTGGTCTGCGTGCTGTTGTCGATTACGAATATGAGTTCCAGCTATATGGCATGAACAGCAAGTTGAACCCTGATGTAGAATCCGTGTTCCTGATGGCAGATGCCCGCTACCAGTCTATATCTTCATCTCTGGTGAAAGAGATTGCCATGTTCGGCGGCGATATCAGCCAATTCGTGCCCGAAGACATCGCCGTCGCTACCACACAGCGGATGGCAGATCGCATGGCAAAGTAAGTTAACAAGGCTTCCTAACATGCTGAAAATAAAGAAATACATTGTGGTGCTTGCGCTACTGCTGGCGCCGGTAGCGACAGAGGCTGCACCTGATCTGAGCTTGTTGGATCAGGAAAACCTGCTGATGCTGCAGCTGACGACCGGGATGGTTGCCATTGAAATGCGGCCGGACAAAGCGCCCAACCATGTGGCGCGTATCAAGGAGCTGGTGCGCGACGGCTTTTATGACGGTCTGACCTTCCATCGGGTTATTGATGACTTTATGGCCCAGACAGGTGACCCGGATGGGGACGGTACCGGTGGTTCCGGCCAGCGGCTTGAAGAAGAGTTTAATTCCCTCCGGCTTATTCGGGGGCGTGCCGCCATGGCGCGCGAGGCTGATGACGTCAACAGTGCAGACAGCCAATTCTTCATCATGCTCAATACGCGACGCTTGATGGATCGCTATACAGCCTGGGGCCGGGTGGTCGATGGCATGCGGGCGGTCGACAATATCAAGAAGGGCAACTCGAACCTTGATGGCCGCGTCATGTCCTATCCCGACAAGATCATCAAGGCGTGGATTGCCGCCGATCTACAGTAAATCAGGGCTATAGAAACAGCCCGTAACCCTCTTTATTTGCAGGAGAAACGCCAATGGCGACGGAAAATACACTTTACCTCGACCTCAAGGATGGCCGCGTGGTGATTGAAATGCTGCCCGATGCAGCCCCCAACCATGTAGCGCGTATCAAGGAACTGGTTCGTGAGGGCTACTATGACGGCCTGAAATTCCACCGGGTGATCGACGGCTTTATGGCCCAGACCGGCTGCCCGCACGGCACTGGCACAGGTGGTTCCGGCCAGAACCTGGCCGCTGAATTCAACGACCAGCCCCACACCCGCGGCACTTTGTCCATGGCCCGTGCCGCCAGCCCAGACAGTGCCGACAGCCAGTTCTTCATCTGTTTTGGTGATACACCGCACTTGGACGGTCAGTACACCGTCTGGGGTCAGGTAACCTCTGGCATGGAATATGTGGACGCCATCAAGAAGGGTGATTCCATGTCCAATGGCTCTGTGGAAGACCCGGACAGCATTGTTGCCATGAAAATGGCTGCAGATGCCGTAGACTAGGATTTATTCCTGAAATCAAGGTGACCTATGCGGGTTGACGCCTTCGACTTTGACCTGCCGGAAGAGCGGATTGCCCTGCGCCCCGCCGTGCCGCGCGATTCCGCCAAAATGCTGGTGGTCTCGCCCGAAGGCGGTGGCACCATGGTTGATGCGATTGCCCGTGACCTGCCGTCATGGCTGGGCTCTGACGACGTGCTGGTGTTCAACGACACACGGGTGATCCCCGCGCGGCTGCAGGGCATACGTCCGGGTAACCCGGATGGGTCGAGGCAAGACGTGCCGGTTGAGGTTACCCTGCATCTGCGGGAAGCCCCCGACGTGTGGCGTGCCTTTGCCAAGCCCTCCAAACGGTTACGACTGGAAGATGAAGTCTGTTTTGAAGGTGGCCTGACTGCCAAAGTCACTGAAAAAGGCGTTGGCGGCGAAGTATGCCTGCGGTTTGACTGCGCTGGCCCGGTGTTGGACCAGGCCATCGCAGCTGCGGGCATTATGCCGCTGCCGCCTTACATCGCCAGCAAGCGCGCGGCTGATGCGCAAGACCAGCAAGACTACCAGACCATCTATGCCCGCAATGATGGCGCCGTGGCTGCCCCAACAGCGGGCCTGCATTTTACCGATGATTTGTTGGCGAAGCTGGATGCCAAAGGTATTCAGCGCGTGCATCTGACGCTCCATGTAGGGGCAGGAACGTTCCTGCCGGTAAAGGTCGACGATACGGACGACCACAAAATGCATGCCGAATATGGTGAAATTACCGAGCAGGCAGCCCAGGCGCTCAATGACGCGCATGCCAAAGGCGGGCGTTTGATCGCTGTCGGTACAACGGCCATGCGCCTGCTGGAAAGCGCTGTTGACGAAAACGGCATCATTCATCCATTCGCGGACCAAACAGATATTTTCATCACGCCGGGTTATACATTCCGGGCGGTCGATGTGTTGATGACGAACTTCCACCTGCCGAAAAGCACGTTGTTCATGCTGGTCAGCGCCTTTGCGGGGCAGGAGGTGATGAAGCAGGCCTATGATTACGCGATTAGGAATGAATACCGTTTCTATTCCTATGGCGATACGTCGCTGTTGTTTATAGCTTAGCTATGCGCTGCCTCGACCAGCGGTGCCAGGATTTCCGGTTGTTCTTCCCAGCGGTCATCTGACGCATCACCGGCGAACCAGTTGGTGTCGATGATCAGTTCATCAACGCCACCTTCTTTGGCTTCGTGGACTTTCTCGACAATCTCGCTCATTTCGCCATGCCAGAAGGGGACGACGCGGTCACCCGTTTGTTCAGGCGGGGTGCGGTTGGAGAAGGGCGGGATGACCCAGCAGCGCCAAATCAGCTTTAGCCGATCCTTGCCGAACTCTTCCTGGGCCACGCGGTTGTTTTCTGCGTGGGCCGCCAGGGCGGTGGGTAAGTCTTTACCTGCTGACTGCCAGGCCTCGCACAGTTCTGCGGTACGGCGCTGGCCGGGGACCGAAGAAAACCCGCCAATAATAGGAATGCACGGGTTGCCCTCTGCGTCACGCTGGATGGGTTTCGGGCTGGTGGAGGCCTCGGGGATACTGAAGAACTCGCTTTCAAAGGAAATCGGGTCGTCTTTCCAGCAAGCGCGCAGGGCATGGATGAACTCCGCAGACCTGCGCCCGCGGGTGTGAAAGTCTACCCCGCTCTGGATATATTCTTCTTTCGACAGGCCCAAGCCAATGCCCAAATTCAGCCGACCGCCGGACAGAACATCGAGCGTTGCCGCCTTTTTGGCCAGCATCAGCGGTTGGTAATAGCCAATGATGATGACGGACGAGCCAATGCGGATCGTGTTTGTACATGCTGCTGCAAAGGTCATGAGCTCCCAAGGGGACAGGTCGTTCGACTGGCCGCCAATGCGGTTTTCATGAAACGGGGCAAACAGGCGTTCATGGACCCAGAGACAGTCGAAGCCATGGGCTTCAGCTTCCCGGGAAAATGTACGGATTGTGTTGGGGTCAACAAAGTCGCCCCGCTGTGGAAGTGCGATACCAATTTTCATGGGCCGATAGTGGGCGAGCCCCGCCCGCGATGCAAGGCTTTACAGCGCCTCTGTGCCGTATTATTGCAGGCGACTAAAGTATGAACCGACAGGATGTTATGACTGGATTTTCCTACAGCCTGCACACAACCGATGGCGCTGCCCGCCGGGGCACCGTGCACACCGTGCGGGGTGATGTGGAAACGCCCGCCTTCATGCCCGTGGGCACGGCGGCCACCGTTAAGGCGATGATGCCTGAAAGCGTCCGCCAGACCGGTGCGCAAATTATCCTTGGGAACACCTATCACCTGATGCTGCGGCCGGGGCCGGAGCGGATCAATGCACTGGGCGGGTTGCATAAATTTATGAATTGGGATGGGCCGATCCTGACAGATTCCGGCGGATTTCAGGTGATGTCCCTGTCCAAGCTGCGCAAGATGTCTGAAGATGGTGTGTCTTTCCAGTCGCATATCGACGGGCGCAAATTCATGCTGACGCCGGAACGCAGCATGGAAATCCAGCGCCTGTTGGGCAGCAACATCGTGATTGCCTTTGATGAATGCACGCCGTACCCGGTGGAAAAAGACGTCGCGGCTCAAAGCATGGAGTTGTCCATGCGATGGGCGCAGCGGTCTCGCGATGGTTTCGATGGCGGCGGCGACCATGCGGCAGAAAATGCACTGTTTGGCATCGTCCAGGGCAGCACGTTTGAAGATCTGCGCCGTATTTCCATCGACAAGCTCATGGACATTGGCTTTGAAGGCTATGCCGTTGGCGGTCTTGCGGTTGGTGAGGGGCAGGAGATGATGTTCGAGGTGCTGGACTACACCACACCGCACCTGCCGAGTGACAAGCCCCGTTACCTGATGGGTGTTGGCAAGCCCGCCGACCTTGTGGGCGCTGTGATGCGCGGGATTGATATGTTCGACTGTGTGCTGCCGACGCGTTCCGGCCGAAATGCCCAGGCCTTTACACGCCGGGGCACGGTGAACCTGAAGAATGCCCGCCATGTGGACGACCCGCGCCCGCTGGACGAAAGCTGCACCTGCCCGGCTTGTTCCAACTACAGCCGGGCCTATTTGTCACACGTTATTCGGGCCGGTGAAATTATCGGTTCGATGCTGCTGACCTGGCATAATGTGCATTATTATCAGGAACTTATGGCTGGCATGCGTGCGGCTATTGAAGCAGGTGAAATGGCTGGTTTTGCAGCTCAATTCCACGCGGATCAGGCTGCCGGTGATATTGAGGCATTGTAACTAGCGCGTGTGGCAGTCAGGGCAACAGGTCGCACAGCCATCGGAGTTTGCATAGACTTTTTTAGCGGCAACTTTTGCCGGGCCACAGGAGTTGTGCCACCCTAAATCAGTGTAGTATTTTATCTTTGGGAAGTATTTACAATCGGTTGTGTGCACCTCATGCTCGCCTGTCGATTGGGTTCTGTTATTGACAATGTAATTTGGCATGTTCGGCTCTTATATAATGGGGGATATATCTATGGTGGTAAGATACGTATAATAAAGCAATCTATAAGAGATTAATCAATCAGTAATAGTATGGTTGGTTGATAAAACTGAGCCATATTTACTCAGGATTGGTGTACAGGCCTAAAAGTTTGATTTGACTGTCAATCACCCATTGACCCGGCAAGGGCTTGGGCCTATGTTCGCCGCGATTTCGGTAGGGCCCGTAGCTCAGTTGGTAGAGCAACTGACTTTTAATCAGTGGGTCGCAGGTTCGATTCCTGCCGGGCTCACCAAATAAATCAAGCGGTTGTTGTTATCTAAAAGTCCTTTGAATTGTATAAGTCACCAATAAGTCACCGACAGCCGCCAAAAATGGCCCCAAGGGCTTTGATTCCTTTTTTTATGCATACCAGCGCGCGTTGACACCCTATCAACCACTCCCATCCGCCCATATCCCCACAACACCCAATCCATTGCCACTTATAGGCCTTGGGCAACTTATTATGCCTACAAGACAGCATTAAGTCCCTTGCAGACGCGTTCATTCGCACCTGATATCCGCCGGCTAATGCGTGTCTATGGCCTTCCAGCTATATGCTTACCTGGTTATTATGGAGTTCTTGTACATTCTTATTCGTGCGCGTATATGGGTTAGCTGACCCCTGCTATTTCCCTGTATTAACAGTTCCAGGTGGAAATTTGATCCCGGTGATAGAAAGGACAGAAGGGCCAAAGAGTTTGACTACTCTGTCGATTGGCGAGAGACACGGAAGGCCGTAGCCTTCAATGTCCACTCATCGATGTCCCAACTAATAAGTGGTTCCAGCTTGCCGCCAGTTGCTTTCGGTTTGCCTCTATTTTTTTGAAGACGAATATCACAAACGAGCATGAGCGCCGTGCTACCTTTCTGACTACGATGGAGGTCGACCTCGGGATGCGTCATGTCTGACGTCAGCGCCTATGGGACAGGTTGAGTGACTTGAACAACGGAGGATTTCTGGTTCATCGTAACTATCACGGAGTGAAGATGAGACAGAAATCCGGAACGATTAAAGAGTCGGCGGACAAGTTGGTAAAGAACATCCGTCGCAAGACCCGGCAAACCTATTCAGCAGAAGAGAAGATACGCATTGTGCTGGCAGGACTTCGGGGCGAGGAGAGTATCGCCTCTCTGTGCCGTCGGGAAGGCATCGCAGAGAGCCTGTATTATAGTTGGTCAAAGGAGCTCCTGGAGGCGGG
>JAURPT010000116.1 GCA_030836535.1 Alphaproteobacteria bacterium | reverse complement strand
CGACTTTATTATGGGGCGGCTGATCCAAAAGGCGGTGGAGTCGACAATGGACCATCGCTTTACAATCAGCCAACATGTCACCACGAACCAGAGGTCTATGGCGGCATGCGAGAAACAGAGGCAGCAGCGTTGTTGCAGCACTTCTTTCAATCCAGGAGGCAAACTTCATGATGGATGAAAACAGCATCGACAGCGTGTTGGTGATGATCCTGCAATTCATCGACGCGCACATTTTCAACCTGCCGAACCTACTGCAGATCGCGTCAATCATCTCCATGTTCTTTGCCGCCAAATTATTGGCGGATCGAGTAAAAGCCGCATTTACATCTGGCGCAATCCTTCCCGCCTGGCTGGAACAGGCCCAGGAATGGCTGGTGACCATGACTGTTCCGGCTCTGTGGCTGTTGCTTCAGGCCGGCTTGTATCTGCTGTTCACTCTACCCGGACTGCCCGTCAACCTGATCAGCCTGTCCCTGAGCCTGGCAGCCGCCTGGCTTGCCATTCACTTCATTGTCACCCCCATCAAGAACAAGTTCCTGGAACGAACCGTTGCGACCGTGATCTGGGCTATCACCGCTCTCAGCATTCTGGGCCTGCTGGACCAGACCGTGCTGGTGCTGGAGGCCGCCGCCATCGATGTTGGTCAGGACAAATCGCTGAGCCTGATGGCGCTGCTGCGCGGTGTGACAGTGCTGGTATTGCTCATCTGGCTGGCGGTCGTGATGACCGGGTTGATAGACCGGCGCATCTCCAAGGTCAGCGCTCTGACGGAATCGGCCCGTGTGCTGATAACGAAGCTGACCCGGATTATCCTTATCGCCCTGGCCGCGCTGATCGGCCTGACATCCGCCGGGCTGGACCTGACCGTGTTTGCCGTTGTTGGTGGTGCCATTGGCCTGGGTATTGGTTTTGGTCTGCAAAAAGTTGTCTCCAATCTGTTCAGCGGGTTCATCTTGCTGCTCGACAGATCGATCAAGCCTGGCGACGTCATAGAAATTCAGGGGACCTATGGCTCTATCAACCGGCTGGCCGCACGGTATACGTCCATCATCACCCGCGACGGGACGGAATTTCTGGTACCTAACGAGGATATGATTACCCAACCCGTGGTGAACTGGTCCCATTCGAATCAGCTCATACGCATCCATGTGGGCATCGGGATCGCCTATGACAGCGATGTCTACCGCGCGCGCGAGATCATGGCAGAGGTGGCAGCCAACACCGACCGCGTGTTGTCCTCACCGGCACCCGTCTGTCACTTGATGGAATTCGGCGACAATTCCCTGAACCTGGACTTGCGCTTCTGGATCCGCGACCCACAGAATGGCATCGCCAATGTCTCCAGCGCCGTAAGCCTGGGGGTATGGGATAAATTCAACGAAGCAGGCATATCGATCCCGTTCCCGCAGCGGGATGTTCGCATAATCAGTGATAAAATGGTGGCTGAAACGCCAGATACCTAGGGACGGTATCGGGGCCTAGTGGCGATACTGACGGGGCTCTTCACGATAGAAGATATGGTCGCCTACCAAAGCGATACGATCCATGCGCTCTGCCCAGCCGGGTTGCACATAGGTTGCATGGTAATGGGTTGCTGCGCCGATTTCATTCGGCACCCAGCTGGCCTGAACCAGATTGGCAAGACGACGGGCCATCGCCCAACTCGCCATTTCCTTGGGGTTGTCGGATGCGCGGTCACAGGCAAAGGAGAACTGGCAACGGTGGATCCAGTCCTGGTTTTGGAACACAACGCCGCAGATTGTATCCGGGTACCGGGTGTCTTCGACACGGTTCTTGATGACGCGGCCGACAGCAAACTGGCCTTCGATGGCTTCACCCCGGGCTTCGAAATAGATGGCCTGGGCGAGACAGTAATTCTCGGTATCAACGTCGGTAGAGATTTCAGCAAAGTCCAGCAACCCGGCAATGTCGGTAGGCACAGGCAGACCTGTCGCCAACTGCACCTCACCCATAAGGGCGGCGGCCCAATTGGATTCTGTTGCGGTGGCGGTTTTCTGGCTGCTACCGGCGGTGGCTATCAGGCTGATTACCAAAACCAGCGCTGCCACAATCTGGGTCGTCCCTGACTTTTGCAAAGCCATCTCCGTTTCAAATCGTCTCAGGGAGGGTTCGGCCAACTCATTTCAGCGTTCCCCCTGATTCACACCAAGCCAGACTTCCGCCCGGCTTGTTCCTGCAAATGCTATGTCCCGTTACCAATCTGTAACTTGGGGACCATCTAGGCCGGGCCGATTTGCAATGCAACAAAATGCGGCACTTTTGTGAGGCGATTGCCGAAATATGTTGCAAATTCGCAACATCCGGAAAACTAATCGCCTTGGCACCAAACCTGACAAATCCCTGAAAAACCAATGCGATAGCCTTTGTCCCGGCGCAGAATTTCGTGCCGATCCACACCGATAATCCATAGAATTCAAGCGTTTGTTAGGAAGGCGGTGATCCAGCATGCATGCAGAATTTGGCACCCAAACCAGCCTGAAAGTTACTCCTCGGTAATATTATTGCGCAGATACCTGCAAATCCTTTCCACAACCTGCGAGAAACCGCTTGATTCTGCTGGCTTGAACAGTAGTGTGCTGCGCGAACGGGGCCGGGGCTTTCGAGGATGTTGCTGCCGGTCGTGACCTGAAAAATGCCGAAT
Organism: Alphaproteobacteria bacterium; assembly: GCA_030836535.1. Lineage (GTDB taxonomy): Bacteria > Pseudomonadota > Alphaproteobacteria > SMXS01 > SMXS01 > SMXS01. Next base: position 10,092 of record JAURPT010000116.1, on the reverse strand, counting down.
ACAGGAGATACAGGCATGACAGACGTCTATATCGTCAGCGCTGCCCGCACAGCGGTTGGCTCATTCAACGGAACCCTTTCCAGCGTACCCGCAGATCATCTCGGCACGACTGTTATGGCTGCAGCGCTCGACCGCGCTGGCATCGATGGCGCCGATGTTGGCGAAGTGATCTTTGGCCAGGTGTTGGCAGCTGGCGCCGGGCAGAACCCCGCCCGCCAGGCCTCCATGGCTGCTGGCTTGCCCAAGGAAGTCCCCGCCTGGATCGTAAATCAGATGTGTGGCTCCGGCCTTCGCTCTGTCGCCCTGGCAACCCAGTCCATCAAGAATGGTGATGCAGGCATCGTCATGGCTGGCGGTCAGGAAAGCATGAGCCAGGCCCCGCATGTGGCGCACCTGCGCAACGGCACCAAGATGGGCGACCTCAACATGGTCGACACCATGATCAAGGACGGCCTGTGGGATGCCTTCAACGGCTACCACATGGGCAACACCGCAGAAAACGTTGCCGACCAGTGGCAGATTACCCGCGAGCAGCAGGACGAATTCGCTGTTGCTTCCCAGACCAAGGCTTCTGAAGCTCAGAAAGCTGGCAAGTTTAAGGATGAAATTGCCCCGGTCACCATCAAGACCCGCAAGGGCGAGATCGTTTTCGACGAAGACGAGTATATCCGCCACGGTGTGGACATGGATGCCATCTCCGGCATGCGCCCTGCTTTCGTCAAAGACGGCTCGGTCACCGCTGCCAACGCCAGCGGCATTAACGATGGTGCTGCAGCCATCCTGCTCGCCTCTGGCGAAGAAGTTGAAGCCCGTGGTCTTAAGCCAATGGCTCGTGTTGTTTCATGGGCGCAGGCTGGTGTTGACCCGACCATCATGGGCACAGGCCCTATCCCCGCGTCTCGCAAGGCTTTGGAAAAGGCCGGCTGGACCATTGACGACCTGGACCTGGTTGAAGCCAATGAAGCTTTTGCCGCTCAGGCCTGCGCCGTGAACGAGGACATGGGTTGGGACACCGATAAGGTGAACGTAAACGGTGGCGCCATTGCCATCGGTCACCCGATTGGTGCTTCTGGCGGCCGTGTATTGGTTACCTTGCTGCACGAAATGGAAAAGCGCGACGCCAAGAAGGGCCTGGCCACACTGTGCATCGGTGGTGGCATGGGCATCGCCTTGTGTGTTGAACGCGACTAACTCTCTGAAAAACAACAAAAATAAAGGAACACTGAATATGTCACGTGTTGCAATTGTAACTGGTGGTACGCGCGGTATTGGCGCTGCCATCTCCATCGCCCTGAAGAACGAAGGCCACAAAGTTGCCGCCAACTATGCTGGTAACGACGAAGCCGCAGCCGCCTTCAAGGCAGAAAACGGCATCGACGTCTATAAATGGGACGTTGCCGACTATGTCGCCTGCGTCGCCGGTATCGCCGCTGTTGAAGCTGACCTGGGCCCGGTTGATGTGCTCGTCAACAATGCGGGCATCACCCGCGACACCATGCTGCACAAGATGAGCCGCGAGCAGTGGGACGACGTCATGAACGTCAACCTCGACTCCCTGTTCAACATGTGCCGCCCGCTGATCGACGGCATGCGCGAGCGCAACTTTGGCCGCATCATCAACATGACGTCCATCAACGGCCAGAAAGGCCAGATGGGTCAGACCAACTACTCTGCTGCCAAGGCTGGCATCATTGGTTTTACCAAGGCCCTGGCCCTGGAAACCGCCCGCAAGGACATCACCGTTAACGTGATTGCCCCGGGTTATGTCGACACCGACATGGTCGCCGCAGTGCCTGAAAACGTCCTGGAAGGCATCATTGCCGGTATTCCGAAGGGCCGACTGGGTGCGCCGGAAGACATCGCCAATGGCGCTGTGTTCCTGGCCAAAGACGAGTCCGGCTTCATCACCGGCACAACCATGACCATCAATGGTGCCCAGTACATTGCCGGTTAAAGTGAATATCGCTGGATAATCGTTTTCCGGGTTTTCCACAGCCCAACAGAACGAAAGAAAGGGCAGCCAGAGGGCTGCCCTTTTATTTTGCCAGTTTCACTGACGGGCCAATGAAGGCCTATTATTGGCTCAGCGTCTTTGTGCGCCGTTTTAAGTGCCAGTGCCGTTAGGCATCATTCGCATATTTGCCATTGATGTAGTCCATCAGGGTCACATGCATGTGACGGATGCGGCGTTCCTGATCGGAAATCCAGATGCCCTTGAAGGCTTCTGAGTGCATGCCCTTTTGCAGGTGCGGCAGGTTCACAGAGTCCTGATCCAGCACCAGACCCAGAGACCGTTCGCCATGCTTGAACTGCTCGTTCTCAGGCGGCTCGGGGTTAGTCATGCCGTCCGGCAGCTGCTGGAACATCTGCAGGTCGAAATACATCTTGTTCGGGTCCGTTTCATGCGGACGCTGACGGAACAGCATCATGTGGTCTGCATGAATGTTCATGGTGATGTTCGGGAAGATGTAATAGTGGTAATCATCCGTCAGCTGGTCATCATTGAACATGGAATAGTCGCGCTGGGAATTACCCTGATTCTCACGCTTGTGCTTCTGCATGTCCTGACGAACATCAGCCACGCGGCCGCTATAGTCGTCCGGGTTCATGCCCACATCGCGCATCGTCGAGGCAATGGCTTCCGGTACTTCTTCCAGCTCTACACCCAGGCGTGGGCTATAGGTCTGGAACGGTACCAGGTAGCGATTGTGGCGCTCATACAGGTCAATCTGCACGTCTACGTCATCAATGCTGAACTGCAGTTCCGGGTGGATACCCTGCACGTGATACACTTCGTTGAAGGCATCGACAGAGGCTTTCCAGTTACAATCCCATTCGATTGTCTGGTTCAGCACCATGCCCATACCTTCGAAGCGGTACGGGTCCAGATGCTCAGGCACCATGCCGAGGAATTCTGAAAGCGGCTCACAATCCGGGTTCAGGTTGAACCAGACAAAGCCACCCCATGTTTCAGTGCGCACCTGGCGCATGGAAAGTTCTTCCTGTGGGCAACCCTGAGAAAAGTCTTCTTCATCCGGCACGTGGATCAGCTTGCCTTCGAGGTCATATGTCCACAGGTGATAAGCGCAGACCAAAGACTTGGCTGTACCGCTCTTGTCGAACTTCACGCGGTTACCGCGGTGGTTACAGATGTTGTAGAGCACGCGGGCTTCGCCATCTTCACCGCGGACGATGACAAGGCTTTCCTTGCCGATTTCCTGTGTCACATAGTCGCCTGGCTCAGGAATTTCCTGCTCGCGGCAACCAACCAGCCAGACCTTGGACCACATCTGGTCCCATTCCTGCTGCATAAATTCTGGGCTTGTATAGCGTTCCTTCGGAATCATCTCGTTGCCCATTTCAATATCGGGCGACCGTTCTACCGGCGTCTGAACGCTTTCTTTCACTCGTACAACTGCAACCATCTCTTGGCTCCCCTTAACTATCCTGCAGGCCGTACACTTTCTGGCGACGGCCCTTGATGATGGAGAGTGCCCAACAGGCTGCACAGGGACATTGATCAGGATCAAAAATTATGCACGGGCGCATAAATCACTGAAACAATGGCACAAATTGGCCAAATAAAAAGGCGCACTCAATAGAGCGCGCCTTCAAAAATGCGAATCAGCGGGGCCTATTCAACAGGCGGCAAACCGCCAACGATCAGCTCTTTGCCATCCCAGTTCTCCGCCAGGTCTCGTGTCTGCTGGTAAACATCACGCAGCAGGGGATGATCTTCATACAACTCGACCATGTGCCCCAACACCGACCGGGTATCGATAAAGCTGACAGTACAATCGGGCAGCAACATCAGCTCGGTGGCAATTTCAAACCCGGCAGCCTTAAAGGCATCGCGTTCTTCAATATAGTTCTCGGCAAAGATCGCTACATGATGCAGACCTTCCTCGCCGGCGCCGAACATATCCCAAAACGCGTTCTGCTCTTTGGAGTGCGGCTGGATCAGCTCGATATTCAAGTCCCCGGACTGCACAAAGGCACGGGAGAAATCCAACGGCTCGGTCGCGGGCTTGCTCCGATGGGTCACGGCCTCAGCCGGCAGCGGGTCACGCCCCATAATGAACGGGCCAATGCCCAGCAGGTCGTGGAAACGACGGGCGGTGGCCTCAATGTCATGGGTGATGTAGCAGTTCTGTACGATACGGGCACGGTCAAGAAGCGGCATAGTCGGTCTCTTTTGTCAGGTCGTTCTAAAAATTGTCTTTGCGCTTGCGGGTTTCCGCAAACACGGCAACCAGGTCGGCCCCTTCCAGACTCAGCGTGCGCTGCAGGTCCGGGCTGTCTGGCCGCAAGAAAGGATTGGTCGCCAGCTCTTCTGCCAGGCTGGAGGGTACCGTGCGCTTGCCTTGGGCACGCAGGGCGTCGATTTCGGCCGCACGGCTGACCAGGTTTTCATTGTCCGGTTCTACCGTTACGGCAAAGGCAGCATTGGCCTGCGTGTATTCATGGGCGCAATAGACCTGCGTTTGCCCCGGCAGATCGCGGAATTTCGACAACGAATTCCACATCTGGTCGGCCGTGCCTTCAAACATGCGGCCACAGCCGAGCGCAAATAAGGTATCACCGCAGAACAACGCGTCTGAATCTTCAAACCAGAAGGCAATGTGACCTTTGGTGTGGCCTGGCACGTCAAACACTTTGGCTTCACTGCCACCGAGGGCGTAGCTGTCGCCATCCCCCAGCGCAACATCAATGCCTGGAATGCGGTCCTTGTCGGCCTTGGGGCCTACAATCGTGCAGCCGGTGGCGGCCTTGAGCACTTCATTACCCCCCACATGGTCCATGTGATGATGGGTGTTCAGGATATGCGTTAGCTGCCAGCCTTTTTCTTCGAGGGCGGCGAAGACTTCATCCGTCGTGGCAGGGTCAACAACAGCGGTTTGCCCACTTGCCGCATCATGGGCAAGATAGACATAATTGTCGGAGAGAACTGGTATCTGGTGTATTTCAAGCATGGCGGTACGATAACCCTGACAACCCGGTTTGAGAAGAGACGCAGTCAATGTATCCCGATGTCCTGCAGATGCATACCTTCTATCGCAGCCCGCTTGGCCAATATTGCGAAGCGGTCCTGGCGGAACGCGTACTGGATGAATGGGATGAAGGCCAACCCCTGCGGCTTGGCGGGCTGGGCTACACAAGCCCTATCCTGCAGCATTGGTCCGACCAAACTGCCGTGCGCATGAACCTGATGCCTGTCCCCATGGGGGTGATGGCCTGGCCGGAAGACGCCGACAACAAATCCCTGCTGGTCGATGAAATTGCCCTGCCCCTTCCTGACGAATCGCTCGACCGGCTTGTCCTCAGCCACTGCCTGGAGCACGTGCACGGCCCCCGCCGCCTGTTGCGCGAAGCCTGGCGGCTGCTGGCCCCTGAAGGCAAGTTGATCATCGTTGTGCCCAACCGACGTAGCCTTTGGGCGCTATCCGACAAAACACCCTTTGGTCACGGCAGACCGTTCAGCCGCGGGCAGTTGGCGCACCTGCTGGAAGAATGCCAGTTCGATGTTCTGGCCTGGGCGGGCGCGCTATACGGATTGCCGCGCCCGGGTAGCGCTGGTCTTTCCTCTTGGATGGAAACTTGGGGTCGCCGCGTGTGGCCGGGCTGGCCCGGTGTCTGGCTGGTAGAGGCCCGCAAACGAGTCGGCGCGCCCATACAAGGCCTGCCCGCCCGGGCCAAGCGGCGCTATGTGGCCGGACTTTCGCCGGCCACGTCAGTGGCCACCCGCACATCATCGTCATATGACAGGACAAAAAGCCCCTGATCGCCGAACACATTGGCACGCCACAAGGAACCATACGGCACGAGCTTGCCCCCCGCTGCATAGGTGTAACCCTGTTCAATGGTGATCCCCAGATCGTCGCACAGGGCCACAAAGTCGCGGATCGTACACAGGTGAATATTGGGCGTGTTGTACCAGGGCAGGTCCAGCGTTTCCGTATCTGGCATACGGCCACCCAGCATCAGCTTCATCCGCACCCGCCAGAAACCGAAATTGGGGAATGACACAATGCCTCGCCGCCCAATGCGCAACAATTGTCGCAGACATTCCCGCGTGTCTCGCATGGCCTGCAGTGTCTGGCTGAGAATGACATAGTCAAAACCGTCGGTCGGGTAATCCACAAGGTCTGTATCGGCGTTACCCTGCACCACAGACAAGCCGCGGGCGACACTGGCGTTCACGCCTTCGCGCGACAGTTCCAGACCGCGGGCATCTGCTCCGCGTTCATTGACCAGAATATCCAGCAATTCACCATTGCCGCAGCCAACGTCCAGAACCCGGCTGCCGGGTTCCACCATACGAGAAATTTCCAACAGGTCGGCACGAATGCCGGCGGCACCATTATGTGGCTTCAGACTCATACTACACCCCCCGACGCTGTGCCGAGGCAGCAAGGAAGCCTTGCAGAATGTCGTGAAATTCCGGTACGTCAAGCAGGAAGGAATCGTGCCCCTTGTCGCTTTCAATCTCAACAAAGCTGACATCGGCACCGGCTGCGTTCAGGGCACGTACGACGTCGCGGCTTTCCGACGTCGGGAACAGCCAGTCACTGGTGAAAGAAATGACACAGAAACGCGTCTGCGTGTCGCGCCAGGCGTTGGCGAGCACGCCGCCATGGTCGGCCGCAATATCGAAATAGTCCATCGCCCGCGTGATGTAGAGATACGAATTCGCGTCGAACCGGTCGACAAAGGTACTGCCCTGATAGCGCAGGTAACTTTCGATCTGGAAGTCCGCATCAAACCCATAGGTAATGGCGTCGCGGTCCTGCAATTCGCGTCCAAACTTCACATGCAGCCCTGTCTCCGACAGATAGGTAATGTGCGCGGCCATGCGCGCCACCGACAGGCCGGCATCCGGCCGTTTGCCTGTGTTGTAATAGGCACCGCCCTGCCAGTTCGGGTCGGCCATGATGGCTTGGCGCCCCACTTCGTGGAACGCAATATTCTGGGCAGAGTGGCGCGCCGCGGTCGCAATCGGAATGGCCGAGAAAACCCGCTCGGGGAAACTCGTTGTCCATTCCAGCACCTGCATGCCGCCCATGGAGCCACCGACAACACAGAAGATCTGGTCAATGCCGATCTGTTCCAGGAATGCAGCCTGCACCCGCACCATGTCGCCAATGGTCAGTACCGGAAAGTCCAACCCGTAGGGGTCATTGGTGGCGGGGTTTGCGTCTCGCGGGCCAGTAGTGCCAAGGCAGGATCCCAGCACATTCAAGCAGATGACGTAGAATCTGTCCGTATCAAAAATCTTGCCTGAGCCGACCAGGTCATCCCACCAACCCGGCTTGCCCGTAATAGGGTGCGGGGCGGCCGCATATTGGTCGCCCGTCAGGGCATGGCACAGCAGAATGACGTTGGAGCGGTCTTCGTTCAGCGCGCCATAAGCCTGCCAGCCGACATTGACTTCGGCCAGTTCTGCGCCATTCGCCAGGCGAAACGGAACAGCCTGCAGGGGCGTGATACCGCCCTCTACAGCCAAATCACCCGTATCTGGCGTTGTCGCATTCATATTCTGACCACTTTTCATCATCCGGCTGGCCGAAGAGCCTAACACATTGTGGCCCAACCCGGCGAACTCTGCGGAAGTAGCTAGGGTTGAAGCCCTTGAGTGTCAATGTTTTCTTTGATTTTGCCCTGCGCCGCCATTACTAAAGGCGGCATGATCGACGAAAGCGAAATCAGGCAGATCCGTGCCGAGATTGATGCCATTGATACCAATGTGCATGACCAACTCGTGCGGCGGGTCGAATTGGCCATTCAAATGGCCACAGCCAAGGACAAGGTGGCGGCGGGGCAACCCCGTATGCGCCCTGGCCGGGAAGCGGCCATTCTGCGTTCGCTGCTGGCCCGCCACGCCGGCCCACTTGAATTTCCCGTCGTTGCCCGCATCTGGCGCGAGCTCATCAATGCCAATCTGCGTGTTGAGGGCGATTTCAGGGTCGCCCTTTTTGCTGACGGCAGGGAAGATGTTGAACGCGCTGCGCGCAGCCAGTTTGGCGACCTGACACCGTGTGATCCCTGCGACACCGCGCAAGAGGCGCTGACCGCAGCAGCCCAACAGGCGGATACGCTGGCCGTACTGCCCTTTGGCAGCGGGTCTGACGATTGGGCTCTGCTGGCCGAAGAGACCAACCAGACCCTTGGGGTTATTGCTGCCCTGCCCTTCGTGATGAATGAAGGCGAGGTCGCCAGTGCACTGTGCATCGGCACGATGGACCGCGAAGACACGGGCCAGGACACGAGCCTTGCCATTGTCGAGGGTGCATCGAAAACGTCTGAAGGTACGGTGTTGGCCACAACCGGCAACCGGCAATTACGCGCCATTGAAGGCTATGTCGCCGCAGACGCACCGCTTTGGCGACAGATCCGGGAAGCAGAGGGTGCCAGCGCTGTCCTGCCCATTGGGGGTTATGCCGACCCGATCATTCTGGGAGACATGTGATGGCACCGCTTACACCCCGCCCCGGCATTATGGACATCGCGCCCTATGTGGGCGGTCAGTCGAAAGACACCAGCTATAAGGGCAAGCTGTCTTCCAACGAGTCGGCCATTGGGCCCTGCCCGGCGGCTGTTGAGGCCTTCAAACAGGCAGCCGACACTTTGCACCGCTACCCGGACGGTGGCTCTATCGAGCTGCGCGAAGCGCTCGGCCAACATTACGGGTTGGAAGCCGACCGGCTGGTCTGTGTCTCTGGCTCTGATGATCTGCTGTCGATGATCTGCCGCGCCTATGCCGGGCCGGGTGATGAAGTGATCTTCGGCGAAAACGCCTTTTTGATGTATCCGATCTCGACCATGTCTGTCGGTGCCACCTGCGTGACCGTTGAAGAAACAGAGTACCGCGTGAATGTGGATAACATTCTGGCTGCCGTGACAGAGCGCACAAAGATTGTCTTCATCACCAGCCCGTCGAACCCGACCGGCACCTATACGACGAAAGACGAATTAGCCAGGCTCTACGCTGGGCTGCCAGACCATGTTGTGCTGGTGATCGATGGCGCCTACGCAGATTTCGTGACCGCCAGCGATTTTGATGATGGGCTGGAACTCGCGCGTACTGCAGAGAATGTGCTGGTAACCCGCACCTTCTCAAAAATCTATGGCCTGGCCGGTCTGCGCCTCGGCTGGGGCTATGCATCTGCCCAGATCATCGATGTGATCAACCGTATTCGCGGGCCATTCAATGTTGGGGCACCGTCGCAAGCCGCCGGCGTTGCCGCCCTGGGTGACGACACTTTCTTTGAAGCCGCGCGCACGCATAATGACACCTGGTTGGCCTGGCTCAGCGAGCAGATTTCTGCATTGGGTCTATTCGTGGTGCCCAGCGTTGCCAATTTTGTGCTTATTCGCTTTGGCTCCGAAACCGAAGCCCAAGCCTGTGACCTGTTCTTGCAGGATCGGGGTTACTTTCTGCGCCGCATGGATGGCTATGGCTTCCCGGACCATCTGCGTCTCACGGTTGGCGCAGTCGACGAAAATGAAGGCGTGGTAGCTGCCATGCGCTCATTCATCGAGCGCCCCAACAGGGAGGAAAGCTGATGCCGGACAAGCCCCTGTTTGAGAAAATGGCCCTTATCGGTGTCGGACTGATCGGCTCATCCATCGCCCATGGCGCGCGTAAAAATGGCCTGGTGGGCCATATCAGCGCCACCGCCCGGTCTGAAGAGACCCGCCGTATTGTCGCTGAACAGAATATCGCTGACACCGTCTTTGAAACGGGGCCAGAAGCCGTTGCTGGTGCGGATCTGATCGTTATCTGCACCCCCGTTGGTGTATTTGGTCGCGTGGCCGCCGACATTGGCCCGCACATTGCCCCGGGTGCGATTGTGACTGATGTAGGCTCCGTGAAAAAAGTCGTTGTGCGGGACGTGAAGCCACACCTGGCCGACGGCGTCCATCTGGTACCTGGCCACCCGGTTGCGGGTACGGAGAATTCCGGCCCAGAATCAGGCTTTGCCGAGCTGTTTGAAGATCGCTGGTGCATCCTGACGCCAGAGGCCGATACAGACCCCGATGCCACTGCAAAGCTCAACGCCTTCTGGAAAGCGCTGGGCAGCCGCGTCGAGG
>JAURPT010000115.1 GCA_030836535.1 Alphaproteobacteria bacterium | reverse complement strand
AGGATGGCGGAGGCGGATGGGAATCGAACCCACCACACATATGACTATGTGTCACCGGTTTTGAAGACCGGGGCAGCCACCAGACTACATTCGCCTCCTCATCCCTGGGGGCAGACTGTCCCCTTTGCGGGGGTAATCTGTCAAGGAGGCTGGACGCCCAGCGGGGGCTGATCTACAAAATGAAGGTGATTAACCATCGCCAAAGGGAGTTTGCGAAGTGGCAGACGAGCCAAAGGTTCGCCTGACCCAATATGCCGCCGCCGCTGGTTGAGCCGGTAAGTTGGGGCCGGAGGGCCTGTCGCAAGTATTGCGACCGTTGAAAAATATGTTTCCGGAAGCGGACTTCCCGGATGTGCTCAGAGGCCTGAGTGCACCCGACGATGCCGCTGTGCTCAAGCTCGACGACACCAATGCCCTTGTCCTGACGGCCGATTTCTTTGCCCCCATTGTTGATGACCCCTATGAATTTGGGGCCATTGCGGCCGCCAATGCGCTGTCCGACATTTATGCGATGGGTGCACGGCCTATTTTGGCGATCAATCTGGTTGGCTTTCCCGAATCGCTGGACAGTGCCGTGTTGAGCGACATTCTGCGGGGTGGGGCCGACAAAGTGCTGGAAGCCGGCGCCATTGTCGCCGGTGGCCACACCACCAAGGACGATGAACCCAAATATGGTCTTGCGGTTGTTGGCTTGGTGGCCGTCGATGATTTGTTGGCCAATGAAGGCGCCAGGCCAGGAGACCGGCTGGTACTGACCAAGCCGCTCGGCACCGGCATTGTCGCAACCGCCTTAAAGCGGAACCAGGCAGGTGAGGCTGCCGTGCGGGCCGCTACCGAGAGTATGATGCGCCTGAGCGCCGCCCCGGTAGCGGCGATCCGCAAGGTGCCCGCTGGTGCGGTACATGCGCTGACGGATATCACCGGCTTTTCCCTAGCGGGCCATGGCCATGAAATGGCCGACCTTTCAGGTGTCGCTCTGAAGATCGATACAGACGCGCTTCCCTTCCTGCCCGATGCGGTTTCATTGGCAGCACAGGGTGTGTCGTCTGGCGGTTTGGCGCGTAACCGGGACTATTTCGAGCAATGGACACAGCTTGCAGGCAATGGCGGACCAGAAGAGTCTTTGCTGTTTGACCCGCAGACATCTGGCGGGTTGCTGATGTCGGTGGACCCCGCCTATCTGGATGCGTTGATGGCAGCCATGGCAGCAGAAGGACAGGATGCCTGGTTGATCGGTGAGGTGCTCGACGGCCCGAAAGGCCATGTAATCACTGGCTAAATCGGATCAGACCTGCATACTTGGGGCGAATAGTGCGGGGTGCAGGGCATGAACGAAGAACTGTTCAGGCAAATTCCACAAGTAAATGACCTACTGGCGTCACCAGGTGTTGCCGGGCTGACAGGCCTCTATGGCCGGGGCGAGCTGGTGGCTGGCCTGCGTGCAGCAACAGATGCGGTCCGTACCGGGTTGCGCAATGGTGACAGCCTGCCGGATTTTGACTCCGCAGATTTTGCGAATGACGTGGAGGCCGCCATTCTGGGTGCCCGACAGACGAATCTACGCCCGCTGATCAACGGCACTGGGGTGGTCATCCACACCAATTTGGGCCGCGCGCCTTTGGCACCCTTGGCATTGCAGGCAATGCAGGTGGCAGCCCAGGGTTACAGTAATATCGAATTCGATCTGGAAAGCGGCCGTCGCGGGTCGCGTTATGACCATATCCGGGAATTACTCTGTCGCCTTACTGGGGCGGAAGATGCCATCGTCGTCAACAATTGTGCAGCAGCCGTCACGCTGACCATGGCGACCTTCGCCAAGAACAAGGACGTCATCGTCTCCCGCGGTGAGTTGGTGGAAATCGGCGGATCCTTCCGGGTGCCCGACGTGATCGCTCAGAATGGCGCACGGTTGGTTGAGGTCGGCACCACCAATAAAACCCATATGGCAGATTATGAACGCGCCTTGTCGGATGACACGGCGATCATCCTGCGGACCCATACCAGTAATTACCGGCTTGTTGGCTTCACGGCCAAGCCTGCGCTGGAAACATTGGCCGACTTTGCCCACGAACATGACCTGCTGTTGGTCGAAGACCTGGGCAGCGGCACGCTGGTCGACCTTGCCAAAGCAGGTATTGGTGATGAGCCAACGGTGGGTGAAAGCATCACTGCCGGGGCAGATATTGTCACCTTCTCGGGTGACAAATTGTTGGGTGGCCCGCAGGCGGGTATCATCGTTGGCAAGGCAAATTTGATTGCCGAAATGCTTAAAAACCCGCTGCTTCGGGCGATACGGATCGACAAATTATCGCTCGCTGCATTGGAAGCCACTTTGCGTCTTTATGAGGCGCCGTTTGACCCCATGGCAGATGTCCCTGTGCTGGCCATGCTGACCGCCGGGTCAGATGAATTGAGGGAAAAGGCCGAGCGATTGGCCGGTCTGTTGGATGACATTGATGGTGTATCGACAGAGGTCGTTGTGCTGGACGGCGAGGCTGGCGGCGGTTCTTTGCCAGGCATTACCCTGTCTTCCTTCGGTGTTGCGATTGTCTGGGGGAACCATAAGCCGGAAGCGATGATCGAGGCCCTGCGCAATGCGTCTACGGCTGTGATTGGGCGTATTGTCCGCAATCAGATGGTGCTGGATGTCCGCACCCTGGTGCCGGGCGATGAAGAGCGCCTTTGTGTCACAATGGGTCAATTGGCAGGCGCATGACCCAACAACTCTCTGTCGGTGTGATTGGCCATGTCGACCATGGCAAGACAACCCTCGTCAAAGCCCTGACGGGCACAGAGACAGACCGGCTTGAAGAAGAAAAACGCCGGGGGCTGACCATTGTACTGGGCTTCGCCTATCTGCAAAGCGAGCATGGGATGATCGACCTGATCGACGCCCCCGGCCATTCAGATTTTGTGCGCACTATGATCTCCGGTGCCACCGGCATGGACGCAGCCCTGTTGGTGGTTGCAGCCAGTGAAGGGGTGATGCCGCAGACTATCGAACACCTTCGGATTGCCTACTATCTGGGCATCGACAAAGTGGTTGTAGCCCTGACCAAGACGGATCTGGTGACGGATGAGGTGCAACGTCAAGCAGAACAAGGCGTCCGGGACCTGTTGGCCAGTCTCGATATGCAGGTGCAGGCTGTTGTGCCGGTCGCCGCTCTTGAAGGGCGCGGTGTAGACACGTTGGTAACAGCCCTGGATGGGTTGTTTGCGCACCAGAGCGAGCGGGATAGTGAAGGCGGCTTCTACCTGCCGTTCGACCGGGTCTTTACCATTCAGGGTTTTGGCACGGTCGTCACCGGTACGTTGCGGGGGGGCGTGCTGCGGGTGGATGATGAGGGTATGCTGGCGCCAAATGGTGTACCTGTACGCGTGCGTGGCCTGGAAGTGCATGGAGAATCGGTGGTGGAAGCGCTGCCCGGACAACGGGTGGCGGCCAATATCCGCACCAGTGCTGATGTGGAACGGGGCTTGGCGCTGGCAGCAACAGGCCGCATGGCGGAGGCTGAATTTTGGGATGCGCGCGTAACATTGGGGCCGGAGGTGTCGCGCCCGCTCAAGAACGGTCAGCCGCTGCGCCTGCTACACGGCACCACGGAAACGCAGGTCGCTATCCGCCTGTTGGACCGGGACAGGCTGGGGGCTGGCGAAGAGGCCAATGTGCAATTCCGCCTCAAGGATAAAGCAGCCGCCTGGCCGCGCGACCGCTTCATTCTGCGGACGGTATCACCGGTCGAGACCATCGGTGGTGGGCAATTCCTGAACACGCAGGCCAAACGGCACAGGCGGTTTGATGAAGACGTCATGGCACAGATGGCCGCTGCCGACGGCCAGGATGGGGATGCCGCCCTTGCAGCGCATATTGCCCAAGCCGGCATGGAAGGGGTGTTGCTGGTAGATCTGGTGGCGCAATT
>JAURPT010000114.1 GCA_030836535.1 Alphaproteobacteria bacterium | reverse complement strand
ATCGATTCGAGCATCTGGGTTGCCACAACAACCAGCCTGTCATGCTGGCGTGCCGAGTCGATAATGCGTTTTTGGGCGCCGGGCACTTCCTGGACAGGTAGTTCCACGCCCAGATCACCGCGGGCGACCATCACGGCGTCGCTGGCATTGACGATAGCATCGATGTTCCGCAACGCCTCTGGCCGCTCGATCTTGGCAATGATACCGGCCCGGTCTCCCACCAGCCGTCGCAATTTCCGCACATCACGTGCAGCGCGGACGAAGGACAAGGCAACCCAGTCAATACCCAGGTCCAGCAGGGCTGTCAGGCTTTCCTGATCTGTCTCGGTCATCAATTCAGTACGCAGGTTGGCATTGGGCAGGTTCACACCCTTGCGGTCGCCTAGAATGCCGCCCTGCACAACTTCTGTCTCGATACGAGTTTTGAGAACTTTGGTGGCGCGCAGTCGAATCTTGCCATCATCCAGCAGGATGTCGGAGCCCTTCTTGAGCGCCTCATACACTTCCTCATGGGGCAGGTGGACGCGTCGGCTGCTGCCTGGCTTGGGATCCTTGTCGAGAATAAAGGCTTGGCCTGCCTTCAGGTGGGCCTGGTGTGTCCGAAAGTTTCCGATGCGGAATTTGGGACCCTGCAGGTCAGCAAGAATACTAATCGGGTGGTCGACTTCGTTCTCTACCGCACGAATGCGGTCATGGATTGTTTTGATATCTGCAGGTTTCAGGTGGCTCAGGTTTAGCCGAAAGACATCTGCCCCTGCTTCATAGAGGGCGCGGATCATTTCGGGGGAATTGCTGGCCGGACCCAGGGTTGCAATGATCCTGATTTTCCGCTGACGCAACATATTGGTCTAATCCTGATGGGAGGGTGCACTATCCACTTATCACGAGTGGTCAGGCCGCTATAGTAGGGCAAGAACAACAGTGTGTCTTCAATGGATCAGACAATTTCTTCAGCCCCTGTGATGAACGGGGAGCCTGTCAGCGTGGTGAACCCTGATGGCTCGTCCCCCGTTCTGTTGATGTGCGACCACGCCTCTGCCGCCACGCCTGCCGAATATGGCAGTCTGGGCCTGGAGAGTGAGGTCTTCAGTCAGCATGTCGCCTATGACATTGGGGCCCGTACGATGACGCTGGAGCTTGCCGAGCGACTGGACGCGAGCGCGGTGCTGGCGAATTTCTCGCGTTTGTTGATCGACCCGAATCGCAGCCCCAGCCAGCCGGGTTTTGTGCCCGCGGTCAGTGACGGGATTGAAATTCCTGCCAATCAGGATTTGGATGCAGCAGAAATCGGCCACCGGCAACGCACTTACTATGAGCCGTTCCATGATGCGTTGTCACTGCAAAGCCAGAAGATTCGTGCCCGCGGGCAAGTGCCACTTGCGGTGGGTATTCATAGTTTCACGCCCATTATGCAGGGGGCAGGGCGCCCCTGGGAAATTGGCATGTTGTGGAACCGTGACCCGCGCCTGGCTAAACAACTGATCAATTGGCTACGGCGCGACCCAGCGCTGACGGTGGGGGACAATGAGCCTTATTCCGGCAAGGTATTGGGCCATACGATGGACTTTCATGGCGGCCGCCATGGCTATGCCAATGTCGTTATTGAAGTACGCCAGGACCTTGTGGCGACGGAGGCAGATGCTCGTGCCTGGGGCGCGCTACTTGCAGACGCGTTGTCGGAAATCACGGCTGACCTCTCGCTCTTCGGGGTTCAGCACTATTAGAAAACGATCCCTATTGTAATTTGGCCCGCGGCAGATATGGTCGCAGCCAACAGATAAACTCGATGAACAGGAGTATGTGAAATGTCAGATGTTGGTGGTATCGCCGCGGACCAGCTTCGGTCCCTGATTGAACGTGTTGAGCGGCTGGAAGAAGAAAAAGCCGTTCTGGTAACTGACATTCGCGAGGTCTATGCAGAAGCCAAAGCCCATGGCTTTGACCCCAAAATCATGCGCCAAGTGGTTCGTCTGCGTAAAATGGAAACTGCCGACCGGCAGGAACAGGAAGCCCTGCTCGACCTATACATGGTCGCCGTCAACGGTGTCTGAGATGACAGAACTGGGCAGATTGCCGCGCTGGAACCTGGATGATCTGTATCCGGGTATCGAATCGCCAGAACTGGAACAGGCATTTGAATCGCTGGCAGCAGACTGCCCGGCGTTTGAGCAGCAATACAAAGACAATCTTGCGACGCTGGATGGCGATGCCATGGCCGCTGCCATCAGCACCTATGAAGGCATTGAAGAGACAATTGGGCGGATATACTCCTTTGCCGGCCTGACCTATGTGACCCATATGGGCGAAGCCGAGATCGCGGGCTTTTATCAAGGTGTGCAGGAACGCATTACCGATATCAGCACGCATCTGCTGTTCTTCCCGCTCGAGATCAACCGCATCGATGATTCGGTGCTGGCGGCCATGTTACAGCGCCCCGCCTTGGCTCATTACAAGCCGTGGCTCGATACCGTGCGTCTGTATCGTGATCACCAATTGTCGGATGAGGCCGAACAGCTGCTGCACGATAAGTCCGTCACGGGCCGGGCGGCCTGGAATCGTTTGTTTGATGAGACAGTTGCAACCTTGCGATTCGAGGTTGATGGCGAAGAACTGACCGAAGAGCAAACGCTCGCGCTCCTCTCAGACCCAATTGAGGACAAGCGCAAGGCAGCAGCCATGGCGCTTAGCGAGGTGTTTGCTAAAAATGTGCCGCTGTTCTCGCTGATCACGAACACGCTGGCCAAAGACAAGGAAATTGAAGACCGCTGGCGGAAATATGAAAGTCCGGCAGCGTCACGCCACCTCGACAACCAGATTGAACCAGAAGTCGCCGAGGCCTTGGTCACAGCCGTACGCGAATCTTATGAAGAGCTTTCTCATCGTTATTACGCGTTGAAGGCCAAATGGTTCGGCAAAGATGAGCTGCCGTTTTGGGATCGCAATGCGCCACTGCCTGAAGAAGATGATTCGAAACGCAGTTGGGCTGAAGCCGAATCGACTGTGATTGAAGCGTATCGGGCTTTCTCGCCCGACATGGCTTCTATCGGCCAGCGTTT
>JAURPT010000113.1 GCA_030836535.1 Alphaproteobacteria bacterium | reverse complement strand
ACCAACCATAACCCCGATGATCCGATCCGTTTCACAGCCGACAGGTTGGAAGTGAAGAGGGAAGGGCGTGTTGCCGCGTTTATCGGGAATGTCGAGGCCTATCAGGGTGATATGAAGCTCAGCGCCGATGTGGTGAAGGTGTACTACCAGCAACCTGAAGAGGATGAAGATATAGTTAGTGCAGGCGTTGCCGGTTTCGGCGGGTCTGTTTCGCGGATCGACACCAGCGGCAATGTGAAAGTGGAATCACGCGGCGACGTCGCGACAGGTGACTGGGCTGTCTATGACATTAATCGCAAGATCGTCACCCTGGGTGGCGATGTTGAACTGCAGCGGGATGACACAACATTGCAGGGAAGCCGATTGGAACTGGACCTGGAAAACGGGCGAAGCACGATCCAGAGCAGTGATACAATGGATGGCACGGGGCGTGTGCGTGGCGAGTTCACACCGACCACCAGCAGCAATTGATTTGGCCGTTGATGGTGCCACACAAGGGAATATCCAGTGAGCGAGAGTGAACAGAAAAAGGCCTCGTTGAACCCGGACGATTTGTTCGAGGATGACGAGTCGGAACTGTTTGACAAGATCGCGGAAACGGCAGGCCAGACAAGCGATCAGCCGCAGGCTGAGGACCCCGACCTCCGGGAAGAAGGCCTGCATGCCCAGAGCATCGGCAAAAGTTATTCCGGCAAGCCTGTCCTGATTGAAGTGAGCCTAAAAGTACGACGTGGCGAGGTTGTTGGCTTGTTGGGCCCCAATGGTGCGGGAAAGACGACATTCTTCTATACAATTGTGGGCCTCATCGCGCCCGATAACGGTGTCATCTATTTTGATGGTCAAGACCTGACCAAAAAGCCGATGTATCGCCGCTCTCGGCTCGGGATTGGCTATCTGCCGCAGGAAGCGTCAATTTTCCGCGGTATGACGGTGGAAAACAATATTCTCTCGGTGTTGGAACTGGTTGAAAAAGACCCGGCCAAACGCATGGAGGACCTGGAAAGCCTGCTGGATGAATTTGGTATTGCGCGTCTGCGGCATTCGTCTGCCCTATCCCTTTCGGGTGGTGAGCGCAGGCGCGTGGAAATTGCTCGCGCGCTGGCCGGCAAGCCATCGATTATCCTGCTCGATGAGCCTTTTGCCGGTATTGACCCGATTGCTATCGGCGAAATCCGTGACCTTGTGCATCATTTGAAGGACCGGGGCATCGGCGTGCTGATCACAGATCATAATGTTCGGGAAACATTCGATATCATCGACCGCGCCTATATCATCTATGATGGGCATGTGCTGACAGAAGGCACGCCGGATGAAATTGTCGCCAATGAAGATGTGCGGCGCGTTTATCTCGGCGAGCAGTTCAGTCGCTAAGCGGGGTAATTCCCTCGCGCAATTGTGAGGCACAGGCATGGCATCACAGATCAGTCAATCGCTGCGACAGACCCAGTCAGCGGTCATGACCCAGAAATTGCAGCAGGCTATCAAACTGCTGCAAATGTCGAGCCTGGAAATTACCGACGTTATTGAGAACGAGGTAGAGAAAAACCCGTTTCTGGAATTTGATGAAGCGCCTGTAGACGACACTCAAGCGGTTCCCTCTGCCAATACCAGTGAGCCATTGGCCCAGGATAAGCCGCGCGACTCGGATGTTCGGCAGGACAATCGGTTTGCCGAGATATTTGACATGGAGAGTGCCCGCAGTGGCGGGATGTCCGCACCTATGTCGCGAAGCCGCTGGCAATCGGGCAGTGGCGGTAGCCCTGCATCAGAAGGTGATGCACCGGAAATGCGCGTGGCGGCAGGCATTACACTTCGAGATCACCTGATCGAGCAGATGGCCCTGAGCATCAGAGACGAAGATCATCTGTTGCTCGGCCAGGACCTGATCGACAGCCTCGATGATGCCGGGTATCTCGCAGAAGAACTGGATGAGTTGTCCCTGCGCCTCAATTGCACCGAGGCAGAGTTGGAATCTACCTTAGCGATCATGCAGACCCTCGACCCGCCGGGGGTTTTCGCACGCTCTTTGTCGGAGTGTCTTGCACTGCAACTGAAGGATCGTGGGTTCTACGATGAGGCCATGGATAATTTGATCAATAATCTGGACGCCCTGGCTGATGGCAAACATGCCTGGCTGGCCCAGCAATGCGGCGTTGATGGAGATGGCCTTGCCGATATGTTGGGGACGCTGCGGTCGCTCGACCCGCGCCCTGGCCTCGCCTTTGACAGTGTGCATGTTGAAACCCTGGTGCCCGATGTCTTTGTGCGCCGTGACGAGAATGGTAACTGGATCGTGGAGCTGAACCCGGAACTCATTCCCCGCGTGTTGATCGATAAGGATTACTACGCCGCTGTTCGCAGCCGGGCCCGGACCAAGGAAGAAAAAGAGTATCTCTCAGAGCGCATGAGTACCGCATCATGGTTGGTGAAATCGCTGGACCAGCGGGCGCAGACGATCCTGGCCGTTGCCCATGAACTGGTGCGACAACAGCAGGCTTATTTCGATGAAGGTGTCCTCGCCCTGAAACCACTTACGTTAAACGATCTGGCCGAGACTATCGGATATCATGAAAGCACGGTGTCCAGGGTTACGGCAAACAAGCACCTCGCCTGCGAAGCGGGCACGTTATCAATGAAGTACTTCTTCAGCCCGGCTGTGCCCAGGCTTGGCGGGGGAGAGCCGTTGGCCGCAACGTCGGTAAAACAGATGATCAAAGATATCATTGATGCGGAACAACCGGATTCTATCCTGTCAGATGATAAGATCGCTGATATACTCAAAGAGCAGGGAATCGATATAGCCCGCAGAACCGTGGCCAAATATCGCGAACAGCAAAATATTCCCTCTTCCTTCAAACGTCGCAGGAGGAAACAGCCACGATGACATGACCAACAACGCCTTATTCATGCGCCCCGCAACCTGGCGCCCTTAGTGCGCTGTGGGGGCACCCCAAATTACAGCAAACAGAAAGTGGAGAACGATTAGCATGGAAATTCAGGTAAACGGCAAGCAGTTTGATGTTGGTGCGTCATTGACGTCTTATGTACAGGACAAGTTGGCTGAGCGAGTTCAGAAACATTTCGAGAAGGCCTTGGAGGCCTCGGTCACATTTTCGCGCAGTGGCCATAATATCCGGACCGATTGTTCGGTGCACGCAGGCCACGCCATTGTGATGCAGAGCCATGCCGAGGCAGATGACGCCTATGTCAGCTTAGATCAAACACTCGACCGTATTGAGAAAAGACTGCGCCGGTATAAGAACCGTTTGGTCGATTTGCACAGAAGTGCAAAAGAAGAACTGGAATATTCTGCCGCTTCGAGCTATGTCATTGCCAGCGAGGACGAAGAATCTATCGATGAACCGGCAGATTTGCAGCCTGTTATTGTCGCTGAAGCCACCACGGATATTCCTACTGTAACCGTCGGTGGCGCTGTAATGCGAATGGACTTGGCCGCCAGTCCGGTCTTTGTGTTCCGCAATGCAGCCAACGGCGAACTGAACGTGGTCTATCGTCGGGACGATGGAAATATCGGGTGGATTGATCCCAAATAGGCAACCGGCTTCGGCTGAATGCCTGTTTAGCAAGAGTGGACAGTATGGAACTGACAGAGCTGCTGTCGCCACAGGCTGTGATCTATGGATTGCGTGCCAGTGGCAAAAAGCAGATTTTGAACGAATTGTCCGACCGGGCGGCCGCCGTTACAGGCGTTGCCTCGCGGGATATTCTGGATACGTTGCTGGTTCGTGAACGCTTGGGGACGACAGGTGTAGGGCAGGGCATTGCCATTCCTCATGGTCGGATGCCCGCCGTAGATCGCATCTACGGCTTTTTTGCTCACCTCGCCAAGCCGGTAGATTTTGAGTCGCTTGATGACCAGCCGGTCGATCTCGTCTTTATGCTGCTTGCACCAGAGGGCGCGGGGGCAGACCACCTGAAGGCGCTGGCCAAGATTTCACGTCTCTTGCGGGACCAGTCTTTTTGCCTGAAATTGCGCGGCTGTGACAGTAGCGACGCCATATTTGCGCTGCTGACGGAAGGCGTAGAGGCCGGCGTTTCAGCCTGACCTCGCGCCCATCAATTAGTGCAATGTTGCTTGCTTTAGGTCGTGCGCCAGCACGGTAGCCTGTGCTGCGGTCTCGGTGGGCAGAACGCCAACAGTGGCCCCTGCAGCATTATGAACAGCAAAGGCTGTAACGCCATTTTCGACGACGGGCTTGATGTAGACGGTATTTTCAATGCCCAGGGAGGCAAGCTGTTCCACAGACATCTTTTTGATCTCTTCTCTCATGGTGTTTTCCTTTCCAAACTCAGGAACGGTCGCTGGCTGAAGATTTGATGGGAACAGGCTGTACGCGCGGTTTGGAATCCGGCCTTACCAGGACGATGACAAGTAAGCCATTTTCAAGGGTCGCCTCCGCAATCTCAATGCCATCCGCCAAAATGAAACGTCTTTGGAAGGCCCGGGCACCAATGCCTTTATGCAGATAGGTGCGTTCATCATTCTTGGCAGGGTTACCGACAATGATCAGCTGGTTGTCTTCGCGTTGGGCGCTGATGTCATCAGCGGAAAAACCGGCTAACGCCAGCACGATGCGCCAGCTGGTTTCATCCAGCTGCTCAATATTGTAGGGCGGGTAGCCATCATTGGCAGATTTGGAAACACGGTCGAACGTGCGTTCAAAATCATCAAAGCCCAGCAGAAAGGGGCTCGAAAATAGTGATAATCGGTTCATTTTGCTCCTCACGATAAGCGAACAGTCACCAGATATTTTCCTCAGGCCCCGCTTCGGGCACCCGGAAACAGGCATGCTGAATTCTCAGCCATGCAATGTTCATGTGGGTATTTTTTTCTTTGTCTACAAGGGGTGAAATTTTCCTACTCAACAAGGCAGCCCTGTCCTATGATTCGCTTGTCTTGATGATGCTGCGCGTAAGTTTCAATAGACGTTCAAGGGGTTGATCAGTAGAGGGCATCGTGACGTTAATCCGCAGAACTATGCGGTAGAAAAAGAGGGGCCCATTGATCAGATATCATCATTGCATTCGTCGCAAACAGGTGCGTCTCGTTAGGCAGCATCATTGCATCACACGCCAATTGTGCGGACTGGCGCTGCTTTTTTTCTGCTTGATCGGCGGACAGACCGCGCGTGCGGACTTCGCCGCCGGTATTGAGGCCTATACCCAGGGCGACTATCGCACCGCGCTGGATGAATGGTTACCCTATGCCGCCGAAAATGACAGCCGCGCCCTGTTCAATTTGGGGCAAATGTATCGCCTGGGCCAGGGTGTCGACAAAGACATGGCCATAGCCGAGCAATATTACCGGCGCGCTGCCCGTCAGGGACATCCTGCCGCACGAGGGAATTTAGGGTCCATCTATTACACCCGCACACCGCCACAGATTGACGAGGCGCTCTATTACTGGCGCGCGGCTGCAAGGGATGGCGATGTGCGCTCGCAATATCTTTTGGGTGTGCAGTATTTCAACGGCGAACACGTTGCTAAAGACCATGTGCTGGCCTATGCCTGGATCAGCCTGGCTGCCGCGGCCGGATTGCAGGAAGCAAAAGATGCTCTGCAGGTGTTGGCGAAATACCTCAATGAAAAGGACATCAATGAAGGCAAGCGGCTTTCCCATACATTTGGCATTCCGAATGTCGAAAGTACTACGCCAGAGCCGGAACAGGCTGCCAGCAAGCCAGAACCGGTCCCTGAACCAAAACGACAGGTTGTAGAAGCTGAATCAGGCGTTGCCGTTGGATCGGACGACATTGCGGCTGATACTGCTACGCGAGAGGGTGCCAGGCAAAACACGAGGCAGCCGGTTGTCGAAGTAGCCGCCGCCGAAGTGTTGGAAGAAGACAGGCCTGTCATTACCACCCAATCGTCAGAAAATCAGGCACCCGAACCGACAACCCAGCAGGTTATTGCTGAACCTGTAACGGTCTCAGCCGTTGATGTGGGGTATGAACAGCCAGCTGAGCCAGAAGTAACAACGCCTAAGGTACACCAGATGCCGGCATCAGAGCCAGAGCCTGCCAAGTCAATCAGCGCTGAACCGGAAGAGCAGGTGGCTGAAGAGATGTCGTTGGCAGCAGATCTATACAGGGTGCAGATTGCGGCCCTGCGCAGCGAGGAACTGGCAGCCGATTATTGGCAACGCGCATCCACCCGTAGGCCTGTATTGATGGCCGGGATTGTGCACTACATCCAGCAGGCGGACCTGGGGGCGAAGGGCATCTATTACCGTGTGCAACTCGGTAACTTTGAGAATCGGGCCAGTGCGAGCGGTTTCTGTGACCAACTCAAGGAAACTGAGCTTTCCTGCTATGTGGTTAAAACGCCTTAACCGCCAGTTTCTATATCGGAGAAAGTCATGCCCGCCCGTGCAAAGCGGTCGAGCGTTGCTGTGCCGATGGCAGATGCCGGCGTCAGCACGCCACCACGGGCAGGCTTTTCAGCATTGTCATCGGCCAGGATCAGGGCCGCCTCTGCCATCATATTGGCGGTGGTGCGATAGCCCGGGTGGCCTTCGCCTTTCATGGACAGGCTGATGCTGTTGCCGCCTTTGCCGCGCGCAATGCCCGATAGGCCCCAATGCCAGTCATCCAGCTTGGCAACATCGGGTCCTTCACCGGGCACGGGGGCGGCCTTGTCGAACAGCTTGCGGATGATTTTGCGAACAAACGTGCTTTTGGTGCTGGTCAACCACTGCATGAAGCGTGCAGCACCAGCCATGCCGTAAAGCGTGCCTTTGCCAACATCGTCGCCCAGGCTCATGCGCTCTCGATAGCGCAGATTCGTGCCGATCGCCTTCTGTTCCAGCCGCAAGAGCGCCACAGTCCTGTTGAACACAGCCGGGTGCAGGAACGGCCCTGGGAAAATAGGCGATGTGCGGGGGTTCGGGTCATCGGGTAGCGGGCGCATGTGATAGGGCATCGCCTGTCGAATAGTGTCTCGGTTGGGGTCGTCCGCCGGGTTCAGGGCGGTTGGGTCCATCGACAGGCCGGAGAAATCATTCTCCAGCATCACCCGCATGGTCTGTGCCGTGCCGCCGGAAATAGCGTCACCCAGGCCGTCCATATCATCCGGCGTGTCGCCCGTCTCGGATAACAAATCTATATGGGTGGGCGTATCCCCGTAGGTGTCCTGATAGGCCTCTAGCAATTTCAGGGCCATCAGGTCGAAGGGCAGGGCTTCATAGCCCGCAACGGGGGCTATGCGTGCGCCGCTGGCCTGGGCTGTTTCGTGATAGTCATCAATGATGCTGCGGACAAAGATCAGTTCCCCTGTCAGATCCAGATAATGTACCCCGGCACGGGCACAGGCGCCCACGACCTTTTCTGCCCGACCATAATAGGGGCCAGCCAGATTGGCGAGAGCTTTACCCTGGGCGACCAGCGTGTCGCATTCGGCCTCGATATTGCAGTCAGCGACAATCAGCCCGTCTGCGCCATATTGGTCAACCAGCGGCTGGAGTGTATCGGCAGACCGCCCGGCCACCGCCCATGTCTGGCCGGTTTCCTTGGCGCGGTCCTGCAGATATTCGCAGACGCGCAGGCCGGTATAACCGGTCGCCCCCAAAACGATCACGTCATATTTGTCCATGACGGCACACTCCCAATCACTGGCCCATTTACTGCGTCAGACACTAGACCATCACTGCAAAGCGTCAAGGGATGCTCGGGCCTTGTGCGCTTGTTCGCGGCCCGTCATTTGCTACAGTGGCTCGTCAATTCTTGGGAGGAGTAGCGAGGACCATGGCGGGAACAATCTTCAGTGGTGACCGGACAATCGATATCGAGGCCATGCAGCTCAATGGCGCGCGCGCCGCAACGGGGTTGGAATCTGTAGGCCTGCAGCCGGGGGATGCCATTGCTTTTTTCATGCGTAATGACTTCCCACTCTTTGAGGCAGCTACGGCGGCAGCACTGCTGGGTATCTATGCGGTGCCGACTAATTGGCACTATGGAGAGGAAGAAGCACATTACGTTTTTACAGATTGTGGCGCCAAGGCGCTGCTGATCCATGCCGATCTGCTGCGTAAGATCGAAAGCGCGATCCCCGAGCATATAACGGTGCTGGTGGCGGAAACCCCGCCTGAGATTGCCGCCACCTATGGCGTTCCGGAAAGCCAATGCAGCGTGCCGGAAGGCTACTTGACCTGGGGAGATTGGCTTGGTGGTTTTGATCCCATGCCTCCGCGAGATATGCCTGCTCCAGGTGCGATGATTTACACATCTGGTACGACCGGCCTGCCCAAAGGGGTGCGGCGTTCACCGGTAAATCAGGACCAGGTGACGGCGATGCAGGCGGTGATCAACACAGCCTTTGACCTTCAGCCGGGCAAACGCACGATTATTCCCGCGCCCATGTATCACTCGGCACCTAATGCCTATTCCGGTTATTCAGTCGCTTTTGGGTTGGATGAAATCGTTCTAATGCCTCGGTTTGACCCGGAAGAACTGCTGCAGCTGATTGAGAAACATAAGGTTACGCATTTGCAGGTGGTGCCGACCATGTTTGTGCGGCTTCTGAAGCTGGATGAAGAGACGCGCAATAAATATGACCTCTCCAGCCTGGAATTTGTGGTGCACGCAGCGGCACCCTGCCCGCCAGAGGTCAAGCAGGCCATGATCGACTGGTGGGGACCGGTGATTAACGAATATTACGGGTCGACGGAAACCGGCTCGGTGGTGTTCTGTACATCGCAGGATTGGCTGAGCCATCGTGGCACTGTCGGCAAGGCGATGCCGGGAGTAGAGCTGCGTATTCTGGATGATGATGGTAACGACCAGCCGACGGGCACGCCGGGCGATGTCTATTGCCGCATCACCAATGGGCCGGACTTCACCTATAATGGGGACGATGAAAAGCGCAAACGGGCCGAGAAACGTGGGCTTATTTCACCCGGCGACATCGGCTATCTTGATGAAGATGGCTTCCTCTACCTGATGGATCGTCGCAATGACATGGTCATCTCCGGCGGGGTGAATATCTACCCCGCAGAAATCGAGAACTGCCTGATGACCCATCCGGATATTCACGATTGTGCCGTCTTTGGCATTCCCGACCCGGACTTTGGTGAGGCCCTGTGTGCTTGTATCAAGCTGGAAGATGGTGCCCTGTTGGACCCCGCAGAAGTGCAGGCCCATGTGCGCGAACACCTGGCGGGTTTTAAAGTGCCTAAAGTAGTTGAATTCCTTGATGAATTGCCACGTGAAGACTCAGGGAAGATATTCAAGCGCAAGCTCAAAGAACCTTATTGGGAAGGGCGCGAAACACGCATCTAGCTAGACGCGTTGGTGTTCTGGCAACGGCCGGATACGTGGATACCAGGGCGACCGTAGCGGGTCGCCCGGGTTTAACTGCTGCGACAGACCCGGTGTTAGCGGCACGGTTGGGGCCGTTGGCGGGCGCTCGGCGTAGGTAATGTCATCTCCATAGAGGCGGATGGTAATGGCGCGCCGCCGCCCACCCGGCAGGGTTGGCCCGCCGCCATGCAAAACGGCAGGGTGCAGCACGATGACATCGCCCGGTGTGATGTCCCAGGACTGGATGTTCCATTTGTCCCGTTCGGCCTCGATATCGGGCAGGGGTGGCAATTCGGCATCATAGTAAGGCATGGTCGGGTCTTCAGACACAGCCATGGGGTTAAAGCCATCGAACATGGTCTGGCGATGGGTGCCGGGAATGGTCTCAAGGCATTCCGCCTTGCTGATGGGGTCCAGCGATATCCACATTGAGGCGATCTGCGTGCCGGCCATGGGGTAATAGGGCATGTCCTGATGCCATGGCGTTCGGCCACAACCGCCCCCATCCTTGACGAAGAACTCGTCGGAATAGAGCCAGATATTCTCCGACCCGATGAGCTTGCCGACCATATCAGCAATGGGGGAATCATAGACCAGCCGCTGGATTTCCGGCGTTACATCGAAGTTCCGTACTGTTTCGATGAACTCGCGATCCTCACCAGCATAGAACAGGTGCTTCTGTTGCAGGGCATTGGCCATAACCCGCTGCAGGCCCATTTCCAGCAGCATGAGCCAATCCGGGTGTAGCGCCTGTTTAATGAACACCACGCCATCCTGCGCATATTGATCGCAAAGCGCTGACGTAATGTTATCCAGGCCGCAAGTGTTTTCGCTCGGCATCTCTTGGTCCCCCGTCCAATCAGATGTTCAGCCTATGGTAAGAATTGGCCATTGTCACCCCGCAGGCCCTGCGCCTACAGTGCCAGAAAAGGTGAAGGGGAAAGACCACCATGCTGCACCAGGCCATTGATTTTCGTGACGAATGCGACGCGCTCTATGACATTCTCGAACCACTTTCTGATGAAGACTGGCAGCGGGAAGGGCAGTTTAAGCGCTGGACGATTAACGACATCATGGCGCATCTGCATTACTGGAATTATGGAGCCGTACTGTCCCTGACGGACGAACCGGCCTTTTTGCAGCTTATGGCAGATCTGGGTGAAATCCGCAAAAGTGGTGAAGATCACCGGCGCTTTGTCGACCGGCGGATCAACCACGCCAAGGGTAAGGAATTGCTGGGCCTGTGGCGGGAATATTATGTGGAGATGGCCGAAGCCTTTATGCATGAAGACCCCAAAAAGCGGGTGAAGTGGGCCGGGCCGGATATGAGCGTGCGGTCGTCCGTAACGGCACGGCTGATGGAGACCTGGTCTCATGCCCAGGCCATCTACGACATGTTGGGCATCGAGCGTGTGGACGCAGACCGCATCAAGAATGTGGCGGTGATTGGCATCAACACCTTTGGTTGGACGTTCGTGAACCGCAAAATGGATATCCCCGGGCCCATGCCGCATGTGAAGCTGACGGCGCCATCGGGCGAAGTTTGGGAATGGGGTGAGCCTTCGGAATCAGAACGGATTGGAGGGCTGGCGACAGAGTTCTGCCAGGTGGTGACCCAAGTACGTAATATCGCTGATACATCACTTTCGGTGACCGGCCCGATTTCCACGGAATGGATGGCCCTGGCGCAGTGTTTTGCAGGGGCACCAGAGCAGCCACCGGCACCAGGCACGCGCTTTCGGGTTGAGACATAGAGAGTTCAACCGGCCATGACCTATGAACTCAAACCACGTACGCCTGAGGGTGAACGATTTGTTGCCGCAACAGAATCGGTGATTGAGTCTCTGCGAGAACGCGCAGACGATGCGGACCGCGCGAGCGCGATAGATGCTGATAATTTTGCCGACATGCGAGATGCAGGCATCACGGCGGCTTTTGTGCCGGAAGATCACGACGGCTTGGGCTTGACGTCGATGCATGACTGGATGGCAGGCATGATCCGGCTGGGCAGAGGTGACGGTTCAGCGGCCATTGCCATGAATATGCATCTTGCTGTTACCCGCGGCATGAGCTTGGCCTGGCAGGGTGCACAAGCCTCCGGCAATTCGGCGCTGGCCGCACAGATGGAGGACCAGTTCGCGCAGATTGTGGCTGGCGACATGTATGTGTGTGCAACGGCGACAGAGCCAGGGACCGATAATCTGCACCCCTATACCGAGGCTACCCGTGTTGATCGCGGGTGGTGCATCAACGGCACCAAGATTTTCGTGACCGGCTCTCCCATCGCCAGCCATGTGGCCATGAATCTCCGCATCCGGGGGGAAGGCGAAGGGGGTGCCGACCTGATTGGCTCCATTATGCTGCCGTTGGATACAGAAGGCGTGACCCCGCAGGATGACTGGCAGGCCATGGGTATGCGGGCCTCTGGCAGCCAGTCTGTCGTATTTGATGATGTAACAGTGCCAGAGCACATGGTGCGCCCTATGGGCCCTTGGGGTGTCTGGAGCCCGCCGGTACTGATGAACCGCAACCTGTCCAACCTGCCCCTGTTAGGTGTTTTTGTCGGCATTGCCGAACATGCTTTTGAGCTGGCGTTGGACGCCGCCCATCGCAAGCCCAAGGAAGACAAACCCCCCAAAGCAGAGCGGGCGGGCATCCAGCATATGATTGGTGAGATGGAAATTTCTCTCGCCACAGCCCGGGCCATGGTCGGCCAGATGGGCCAGATCGCTGATGATTTCCTGGCAACGTTGCAGGGTAAACAACCGAGCATGGAAGAGGGGCATGATTTCCTGAAAGACCACCAGAGTATGAAATGGGTGGTCAACCGCAACGCCATCGACATCGTCTCCAAAGCGATGGATATCGCAGGCGGCGGCGGTTTTATGGACAAGAACCCACTGTCACGGCTGTATCGCGATGTCCGGGCAGGGCCGTTCATGCAGCCTTATTCCGCCACCGAGGCACGGGAGTATATCGGCAAGGTAACGCTTGGAGTTTATCCGAAGGACTGATCTATTCGCCGGCGGCGGGCGCTGCTTTTGCTTTCGCTTTTTTATTCTCGTCGCCTGGTTTGGGCTTCAGGAACATAATCAGCGTCACGGCGGGAATGGTGGCGAACAGGAAGATTTCCCAAGCGCCGGTAAAGCTGCCGGTCGTGTCATAGATATACGCCGCGAAAACGGTGCCAAGCGCGCTGAGCGTCGTGAACGGGCCAAGCAGTCCCATGACTTTGCCAAACCCGGCGGGGCCAAAGCGGCTGGAAATGATCGCCCCCAGCATCGGCAGGAAGGCCGCTGTGCCAGCCCCGAGAACACCAGCGGTGACCATGAGCATCGCGAAAGATGGTTCAGACAGCATCAGCAGAATGACAATGGCGATCAGCGCAACAGCACCGATGAAGAGATATCGATGGTCGATATGGTCGGCCTGCCAGCCAAAGAACAGCTTCCCGGCGATCATGGTCAGTGACATGACGGAGATCAACTGAGGCGTTAGTTCGCGGGCCGTGCCAATGTCGATCGCGAAAGCGGCCAAGTTGGCCTGAATAGCGCCTTGAGCTGTCATCAGGGGCACAAAGGCGAGGATCACGACCCAGAAATTGCGTTCCCGCAGAATACTCGCCGTCGTCCATGTCGGGTAGACATGGGGCGGGCCGGCATCCTCGTGGACTTCCGCTTCTGGTTCCAGTTCTAACCCTTTATCTTCAGGGTTGTTGGCAACGAAGGTCCAGACCACGGGTAGGACAATGAGCAAAATAAGTGCCGCCAAAATCAGATGTGTTGTGCGCCACCCGACACTGGCGAACAGAAAGCCCACCAAAGGAGGCAACAGAAAACCGCCGATGGATGTACCGGTGGTCGACAGACCAATGGCAAAGCCGCGCCGCGCGGTGAACCATTTTGCGGCCAATGTTTGCGCGGCCAAGGGGCCGGACAGCAGCACGCCCATGGGAATGAAGGTGCAATAGACAACGATGATGTGCCAGACCTCGGTAGCCTGCGCGACAGCCACAAAGCCAAGTGCAGCCAAAAGCGCGCCACCGGTGATAAGCCACTTGATGGGCTTGCTGTCCATGGCGTGGCCCACAAAGGGCGAGATCAGCCCTTGGGCGACCATCATGCCGACATTGGCCCACTGCACATAAGACAGGTCGGCATTAAACTCTTCGGCCCAGATTGGGGCCCAGAAGATGAAGGAAAAGAAGGTCAGGCCAAACAACACGGCCTGAAAAGTCATGCCTGTGCCAATGATGTTCCAGCCGTAGTAATAGGATGGCCGTGCCATTCCTGCTCCCCCCGATTCGCATACGCTTTGCTAGGAGCCTAGGCGGCGTTGGGTTGCTGCGTCCAGCGGTTTATTGCAAGGAGCCTGCTACACAGCGGTAATAGACCGGAATGAATTGCGCCGAATGCGGCCCTCCGCCTATAGTTCGGGTCCAAACCAGTAAGTTGAATACCGTGAAAGAGGAACATCATGGACGATTGCTTGAAATTCTACATCAATGGTGAATGGGTAGACCCCACGACCAGCGACACGCTTGATGTCATTAACCCCGCGACGGAAGAACCCATTGCCAAGATCGCCATGGGTGGCGCTGCTGATATCGACAAAGCCGTCATGGCTGCCCGGGCAGCCTTCCCCAGCTTCTCGCGCTTCACGGTTGCTGAGCGGCTAGAGCTGTTCCAGGCTATTCTCGCCGAATATACCAACCGCATGGACGACATTGCCGAGACCATCTCCATGGAAATGGGCGCTCCCCTTTGGTTATCTAAAGCCGCGCAGGCCACCCTGGGCCAGGCCCATCTGGGTACCGCTATGGGCGTGCTGCAGAACTATTCGTTCGAAGAAGAACGTGATGGTTTCTATCTCCGCAAGGAACCCATCGGTGTTTGCGGTTTCATTACACCGTGGAATTGGCCGATTAACCAGATCGCCTGTAAGGTTGCCCCGGCGCTGGCCGCTGGTTGCACTATGGTGCTCAAGCCGTCTGAAGTCGCGCCGATGAACGCCGTATTGTTCGCAGAAATCATGGATGCTGCTGGCGTGCCCGCTGGTGTGTTCAACCTGGTGAATGGTGATGGTGCCACTGCTGGTGCCACCCTGTCTGCCCACCCTGAAGTGGACATGATGTCCTTCACCGGCTCCACCCGCGCAGGCGTGCTGGTGGCCAAGGCTGCTGCTGATACAGTTAAGCGCGTTGCGCAGGAACTGGGCGGCAAATCGCCGAACATTGTCCTGGAAGATGCAGACCTGCAGACAGCTGTTGCCAGCGGTGTCCAGAGCATGATGACCAATTCCGGCCAAAGCTGTAATGCACCGAGCCGCATGTTTGTGCCGGCTTCCAAGAATGATGAAGCGCTGGAAATTGCAGCCGCAGCTGCTGCCCGCGTTGTACCGGGCGACCCGTTTGGCGAAGGCATGATGATGGGCCCGGTTGTATCTGAAGTTCAGTTCAACAAGATTCAGGGCCTCATTGAGAAGGGTATTGAAGAAGGCGCCACGCTCGTGGCCGGCGGCTTGGGCCGCCCTGAAGGCTTCAACAAGGGTTACTATGTGCGCCCGACGATCTTTGGCAATGTCACCAACGACATGACCATTGCTAAGGAAGAAATCTTTGGCCCGGTTCTGACCATCCTGCCCTACGAAACGGAAGAACAGGCTATCGAGATGGCCAATGACACCGAATACGGCCTGGCCGGTTACGTCCAGTCTGGTGATATGGACCATGCCATGGACGTGGCAGCCCAGATCCGTAGCGGTAACGTGCAGATCAATGGTGCACAGGCCAACTTCAACGCGCCGTTCGGCGGCTACAAGATGTCTGGCAATGGCCGCGAATGGGGCGAGCTGGGCTTTGAAGAATT
>JAURPT010000112.1 GCA_030836535.1 Alphaproteobacteria bacterium | reverse complement strand
TGTTAGGCGGGGAAAGTTTCCGTATCGCACGTTTTGCAGGCCATGAATGTACCCCCCGATATTGCGAGAACGACACTACGGATCAGTTTGGGCTGGAATACACAGCAGCAGGAAGTTGAGGCCTTTGCAGAGGCATGGAAAGATATCTATAGCCGTAAAGCTGCAAAGGCAGCCCCGTAATGGCTGATATACCCAATCGCCCCATCTATATGGATTATCAGGCAACCACGCCGCTGGATGAGCGCGTGTTGGAGGCCATGATGCCGTATTTCGCCGAGCATTTTGGCAACCCGCATTCCACGACCCACAGCTTTGGCTGGATGGCGGAAGAGGCGGTCGAAAAAGCACGGGGTCGAATTGCCAGTCTGATTGGTGCATCGGCGGATGAAATTATTTTTACGTCCGGTGCAACTGAGGCCAATAATTTGGCGATCAAGGGCATGGGGCGGGCCTATAGTCACCATCGCAATACCATCATCACTGTAGAGACAGAGCATAAATGCGTTCTTGAAAGCGCCACACAAATGGCGCGGGAAGGGATGAATATCGTCTATCTCCCCGTTGGTGCTGACGGACTGGTCGATCTGGATATATTTGCCGCGGCACTGAACGACGACGTGTTGTTGGTATCTGTCATGGCCGTCAATAATGAGATTGGTGTCATCCAGCCTATACGGGAGATGGCCGCCCTATGCCGTGAGAAGCGCATTTTCTTCCATACGGATGCAGCCCAGGCGCTTGGCAAAATGCCGCTCGACGTTGTGGACATGAATATCGATCTTATGAGCCTCTCTGCCCACAAGATTTATGGCCCGAAGGGTGTTGGCGCGCTTTACGTGAGAAGAGAATCCCGTGCACGGCCAGAACCCGTTCTTTCAGGGGGCGGTCAAGAAGGTGGCCTGCGGTCTGGTACGCTCGCCCCAGCTTTATGTGTTGGGTTTGGCGAGGCCTGCGAGGTGGCGGCTGCCGAAATGGATGCGGATCTTGAGCGCTTGCAATGCTATTTTGACAGGATAATCGGTGCGCTTTGCGTTCCAGAACGGGGTGTTCAACTGAACGGGCACCAGCGCCAGCGCTTTCCGGGTAATATCAATATCAGCATAGAAGGTTTAGACGGCGAATTGCTGTTGTCATCAATCCGTGACCTGGCGGTATCCAGTGGTGCGGCCTGTGCGTCTGCCGTTTCTGGTCCATCCTATGTATTGCAGGCAATAGGTGTGCCGGAGAATCTGGCAGAAGCCAGCCTGCGCATTGGCTTGGGTCGGCAAACAACAGACGCTGAAGTCGACTACGCAATAGACTTTCTTCTACAGGCCATCGAACAGCTCAGAAAGAAAGCATGATGCCAAAGGTTATTTTTATATCCGCCGACGGTGAACAGCGAACAGAATGTAGCGCAGAAAGTGGCGATACGTTGTTAACCGTTGCGCATGAGAATGACATCGATATCGAAGGGGCCTGTGAAGGCTCTATGGCCTGTTCCACCTGCCATATTGTTGTTGGGGCTGACTGGTTCAACAAATTGTCGCAAGCCTCAGAATTCGAGGAAGACATGCTCGACCTGACCTATGGCGTTAAACCGACATCGCGGTTGGGCTGCCAAATTGAAGTGACAGAAGAATTGGACGGGTTGGAGGTTAGCCTACCGGAGCAGACGGTCAACATGAGCATGTGAGATGCCGGTCAGCGCTGAATATTCCGCCTATATTCTTGAGATGCTGGAACCCCTGGAAGGGGCAAGTATCAGGCGCATGTTCGGGGGTGCTGGCGTGTTCTGCCACGGTGTCATGATTGCCCTGATCATCAATGACAGGCTCTATTTCAAGGTCGATGATGGCAACCGCCAGGACTTTGAAGATGAAGGCTGCGAGCAGTTTATTTATGAAGCCAAGGGCGGCAAACGTGCATTGATGTCTTACTACGAGGCGCCGGACTATCTCTATGATGATGGCGAAGAGATGGTGGAATGGGCCATCAAAGCATTGGAAGCCGCTTTGCGGGCAGATGCCGCCAAGCCACCATCACAACGAAAGAGAAAATCTTAGTCTTCTTTCGGTTCCGACTCGCTTGGTTCTGAAGCAGTTTCACCAGC
Organism: Alphaproteobacteria bacterium; assembly: GCA_030836535.1. Taxonomy (GTDB): domain Bacteria; phylum Pseudomonadota; class Alphaproteobacteria; order SMXS01; family SMXS01; genus SMXS01. The sequence goes on along the minus strand of JAURPT010000112.1, from coordinate 16,089 downwards.
ATCGGCCTCAACAGGAGCATCTCCTGATGTCTCTTCTGAAGCTTCTGCTTTTTCTGTGCTCTCTGCCTTTTTGGAGCGGCGGGTCCGGCGTCGCTTAGGCTTTTCCTCTGCCTTTTCTTCAACAGCAGGTGCTTCTGCTTCGGCCTCGACAGGTAGCTCTGCTTCTGGTGCTTCGGGTGTGTCGACCACTTGCTCTTCAGCAGGCTCTTCCTTCTTGGCCTTCTTGGAAGAAGTCTTTTTCTTTTCGTCGCTATCTTTCTTGGAGGTCGCCTTCTTCTTCGTGCTCGCAGTCTGTTTGGATGCAGTCTTCTTGGGCGCAGCCTTTTTCTTGGTCTTTTTGGGCTCTTCTGCCTCATCTTCTTCCGGCTTGGAAGACTTGTGAGAGCCAGGGATCACAACCGGCTGTAGCAAGAAGGCAGGTGTATGATCGCCCAATCCCTTAATGCCATTGGGTTCGGGGATTTTGTCACCGTGTTCTGTGCGGCGTGGTTTCTGCTGACGCTCGCTCCGATCAGTCTTTTCTTTGCGATGAGGGTGCTTTTGCGCTGTGCGAGCGTCGTGACCGCGGGGCGGGTGCAGGTCTTCATCCTGCTTCACGGTCTTTGTTTCCTGGTTCTTGTCGCGGTTATTGCGTCGGCCACCACGACGGCGCCCACGCTTGCGCGGCTTATCATCCGCTTCACTCAACAAGGCATCAACTTCCTCGGCATCTCCCTGATCAAAGAGGGGGATAGACTTGCCGATCATGTCATGAACCGCGGCCAGGAATTTGGCATCGAGCGGGGAAGAGATCGTGAAAGCGCGACCAGACCGGCCAGCGCGACCCGTACGACCAATGCGGTGGATATAGTCTTCAGCATGGTTAGGCACGTCGAAGTTAAACACGTGCGAAACAGCTGAGATGTCCAGCCCACGCGCTGCGACATCACTGGCCACCAGAATGGTGATATCATTTGCCTTAAAGGCATTCAGGACTTCCATACGGCTGCCCTGGTCCATGTCACCGTGCAGGGCGGCTGCACTGTGGCCATGCTTTTTCAGCGACTTGGCCACAATATCGACGTCCTTCTTGCGATTGCAGAACACAATGCCGCTGCCTATTTCTTCGCCCCCGATCAGCGCACGCAGGCGGTTGCGCTTGGCCTTTGCATCCTTGGATTTCTCCATAACCAGGAACTGTTCAACAGTTTCAGCCGGCGACGTAGGACGGGCGACCTCGATCTGCTTGGGGTCATCAAGGAACGTGTCAGACAGGCGCTTGATTTCCGGCGGCATGGTTGCCGAGAAAAACAGCGTCTGATGCCGTTGAGGCATCAGCTTGCAGATGCGTTCAATATCGGGGATGAAACCCATGTCGAGCATACGGTCTGCTTCATCAACCACAAAAATTTCAACGCCGGACATCATCAGGCGTCCGCGTTCAAAATGGTCGAGCAGGCGGCCAGGGGTCGCGATCAGCACATCTACACCGCGGTCCAGGGCCTTGTTCTGGTCTTCAAAGCTGACACCCCCAATGAGCAGAGCCATGGAAAGCTTGTGATACTTGCCATAGGTCTCGAAACTTTCAGCCACCTGGGCGGCCAATTCACGGGTCGGCTCCAGGATCAAGGACCGGGGCATGCGGGCCCGCGCGCGGCCTTGCGACAGGATGTCGATCATTGGCAGGGTGAAACCGGCAGTTTTACCAGTGCCTGTCTGGGCAATGCCCATAACATCGCGTCCCTGAAGGACGACAGGAACAGCCTGTTTCTGGATGGGTGTGGGCGTTTCGTAGCCTGCTTCTGTAACAGCTCGCAACGTTTCGTCGGCGAGCCCCATAAGGTCAAAGCTCATGCAGAGTGCTTTATCCGACGCATCAGGCACCAATCTGAGCGTTTGTTGCGTCTATTGGCGGTGCCTTTGCGTCAACTTTTTAGTTGTTCTTAGACGTCTGCGGGCACCATAGGCAGTTTGCCGCCAAAGTCAACGATTCTGCGGGACTAGGCTGTTTGAAACTTTGACCAAATGCAAGATCGAGGATCAGATATCAATCTCGTCCACATTGGGCGCATTCTTCTGGATGAAATCGTAGCGTAATTCTGGCTTTTTACCCATCAGACGCTCGACCAGATCTGACGTTTCTTCCTTCTCGACAAAGCCGGGCGGCAGGGTCACACGCAGCAGGGTGCGGCTGGCCGGGTCCATGGTTGTGTTCTTCAGCTGGGCAGGGGGCATTTCACCCAGGCCTTTAAAGCGGCTGATTTCCACCCGCTCATTGCTGTTGAACTCGTCTTCCCAGATCTGATCTTTCTCCGGATCATCCATGGCATAGAAGGACTTGCCCTTGTGCGCCAAGCGATAGAGCGGCGGTTGTGCGAGATACAGATGACCCTGTTGCACCAATTCAGGCAACGCCCTGAAGAAGAAGGTCATGAGCAGCGTTGCGATATGGGCACCATCAACGTCAGCATCCGTCATGATGATGACTTTCTCATAGCGCAAGTCCTGCTCACGATATTTTTCACCCAAACCACAACCCAGAGCCTGGATCAGGTCTTTAAGCTCTTGGTTGGCATTGATCTTGTCCTGGCTGGCATTGGCAATGTTCAGAATCTTGCCACGCAGAGGCAATACCGCCTGTGTCGCCCGGTCACGGGCCTGTTTGGCAGACCCGCCAGCAGAATCACCCTCAACGAGGTAAATTTCCGTGCCATCAGCGCCACCACGGGAACAATCCGTCAATTTACCGGGTAGGCGCAACTTTCGGGTTGCGGTCTTCCGGCTGATTTCCTTTTCATGCTTGCGTCGTTGGCGTTCTTCAGCGCGCAGAACGGCATAGGCGAGCAGGGCATTGGCCAATTCTGGCGCGCCAGAAAGCCAGTGGTCGAAATGGTCGCGCATGGCGGCTTCAACCAGCTTGCTGGCATGGGCACTGGCCAATTTTTCTTTGGTTTGGCCCTGGAATTGCGGGTCCGGCAGGAAGACGGACAGCAATACCACGACATTACCCAACAGATCATCGGCCGTGATGGAAGAGGCGCGGCGGTTGTTCACCAGTTCGCCGTAAGCTTTGAGGCCTTTGACGAGGGCAGACCGCATGCCGGCTTCATGGGTGCCGCCTTCGGGGGTCGGTATTGTGTTACAGTAGGAATTGATAAAACCATCGCTGCTCAGCGGCCAAGCGATGGCCCATTCAACGCGACCGACCTGGTCATTGCTGTCTTCGCCAGCAAAGGAGGCTTGGCCGTCAAATGCGCTCGGTGTCACCGTTGCGGAGTCGCCCAACTCCTGATGAAGAAAGTCCAGCAAGCCATTGGGAAAATGAATGGTTTCTGAAACCGGCGTTTCATCTCCAGCCTTGATCTGGTTTTCTGCGCAGGACCAGCGAATCTCCACACCCCGGAACAGATAGGCCTTGGAACGGGCCATGCGATACAGGCGTTTGGCCGTCAGCGCAGCCTTTTCGCCAAAGATCTCCTGGTCCGGCATAAAGGTTACAGTGGTGCCGCGCCGGTTTTTGGCGGAACCCATTTTGGTGAGTTTGGATGTTGCATCACCGCGTGAGAATGTTTGTTGCCAGGCTTCCTGGTCGCGCACCACTTCGACTTCCAGACGTTCTGAAAGGGCGTTTACGACGGAAATACCCACACCATGCAGGCCGCCCGATGTCTGATAGGCACCGCTATTGAATTTACCGCCCGAATGGAGCGTCGTGAAAATCACTTCCAGCGCCGATTTGGTCTTGTATTTGGGGTGTCTGTCAATCGGGATGCCGCGGCCATTGTCGCGGATCATCAGGGACCCGTCTGCATTCAAGCACATCTCGATGCGCGTGGCGTGACCGGCTACGGCTTCATCCATTGAGTTGTCGAGTACTTCGGCAGCCAGATGGTGCAATGCCTTATCGTCTGTACCACCGATATACATGCCGGGACGACGACGGACAGGCTCCAGTCCCTCAAGAACCTCAATATCCTTGGCGGAATAGTCTTCCTTGCCCTTGGGGGCGGAGGCAAATAGGTCGTCTGATGCTTTGGATTGCGCCATTTTCTCTTGGGTGTCGGTGAATCGAACACACAGTATAGAGTAGTAGCGGCCTACAAACACCAAGATATAGTGGGTTTTGCGAAAAAGTAGGCGATGCAGCTTGTGACCGCGTTATTCGCCTTCTGTTTCAGTCTGTTGCAGCGCGCGCATGTCTCGTTGGAGGTTACGATAAGCCACAACAAGGGCGTCAAATCGGTCTTGCAGGGCGTCGAACTCTTCTTTTGACGGGCGTTCAAAGAAATCAGGTGGTAGGCCGTTGGCTTCACTGAGCGCGGCCAAGGCGTCGGCACTGCGGGCGTTGGCGTCCTGCAAGCTGGCCTGCATCATGGATTGCTGAGCCATTTGCTGCTGATGGCTGCGTAAAAGCTTTGCCGTATCTTCACTACAGGTTCTCAGGTTCCGATTGAGTTGACGTGTCAGGTCTCGATATTGCCGTTCCAGCCGCTGATAGTCTGAACGGGATACATAGGAGCCCAAGCAGTGGCTGCTGTCATAACGGCCATAATGGGGGTCTGCCATCGTGCTGATGGGGGCCAGACTGATGATCAGGGCTAACAGGATACCGCGCATGGTCTGCTCCATTTTTCTAGGCCATCCTGATTAAGAGAATAGGTAGACAGCGGCCTCCGGGCAAAGAAAAAGCCCTGGGGAAACCCCGGGGCTTGATCTGTTGATTTGCAGTACCGCTTAGGCGCTGTAGTACATGTCGTACTCAACGGGGTGCGGGGACTGAGCCAGGCGGGTGGCTTCTGCCTGCTTCAGTTCGATGTAGCCATCGATCTGATCATCGTTGAATACGTCACCGGCCTTCAGGAAGTCACGGTCAGCGTCCAGCGCGTCGATAGCTTCCTGCAGAGATGCACAAACGGTTGGTACGCTGGCCAGTTCTTCAGGCGGCAGAGCGTACAGATCCTTGTCCATGGCATCGCCCGGGTGGATCTTGTTCTGGATACCGTCAAGGCCAGCCATCAGCATGGCAGAGAAGGCCAGGTACGGGTTGGAAACAGCATCCGGGAAGCGAACTTCAACACGCTTGCCGTTGGGGCTTGGTGCGAACGGAATACGGCAGGAAGCAGAGCGGTTCCGGGCAGAGTATGCCAGCAGCACAGGTGCTTCAAAGCCCGGTACCAGACGCTTGTAGCTGTTCGTGGAAGAGTTGGTGAAGGCGTTGATCGCCTTGGCGTGCTTGATGATGCCACCAATGTAGTACAGAGCTGTTTCAGACAGGTCTGCATACTGGTTACCAGCAAACATCGGCTTGCCGTCCTTCCAGATAGACTGGTGAACGTGCATGCCAGAACCGTTGTCTTCTGCAACAGGCTTCGGCATGAAGGTTGCCGTCTTGCCGTAAGCGTGCGCAACGTTGTGTACGCAGTACTTGTAGATCTGAACACGGTCAGCCGTGGTGATCAGGGTGCTGAACTTGATGCCCAGTTCGTGCTGGGAAGCGCCCACTTCGTGGTGATGCTTTTCAACTTCAACGCCCATGTCTTTCATGGTGGCGAGCATTTCTGCACGCAGGTCAACGCCCTGGTCAACCGGATTAACCGGGAAGTAACCACCCTTGACGCGCGGACGGTGGCCAAGGTTGCCGCCTTCCATTTCAGCGCCAGAGTTATAAGGACCTTCAATGTCGCTGAATTCATAGAATGCGCGATTGTAGCTGGATTCGAAACGAACATCGTCAAAGACGAAGAATTCAGGTTCCGGGCCGAAATAGGCTGTGTCACCAATACCGGCAAATTCCATATATTTCAGAGCAGCTTTTGCTGTTGAGCGCGGGTCACGACCATATGGTTCGCCAGTGGTTGGCTCCAGAATGTCGCAGGTGATGATCAGTTGCGGCTGGGCTGCAAACGGGTCCATAACAGCTGATTCCAGGTCGGGCATCAGGGTCATGTCAGATTCGTTAATGCTCTTCCAACCGGAGATGGACGAACCGTCGAACATAACGCCATCGGCGAACATGTCTTCGTCAACGGCGTCGACGTCCATGGCAACGTGATGCCACTTGCCGCGAGGGTCTGTAAACCGCAGGTCGACAAAGGCGATATCTTCGTCTTCGATCTTTTTGAGGATGTCTTGGACAGTAGTCATAGAAGGGTTACCTCTTGCTTTTAGTCTTGCTTCAGATGGGTGAGTAGAAAAGGGGACTTGCCTTATATGGCTTCGTCGCCCGTTTCACCAGTGCGGATGCGGATTGCCTCATCAATCGTACTGACGAAAATTTTACCGTCGCCAATCCGACCGGTATTGGCGGCAGTCTGGATGGCTTCGATAGACTGTTCGAGCAACGAATCCTGAATGACGACTTCCAGCTTCACCTTGGGCAGGAAATCGACAACATATTCAGCGCCGCGATACAGCTCTGTATGGCCTTTTTGACGACCAAAACCCTTGGCTTCGGTCACGGTGATACCCCCCAGGCCAACTTCATGAAGGGCTTCCTTCACTTCGTCCAGCTTGAACGGCTTGATGATGGCTTCGATCTTTTTCATTTAGCAACTTCCCTCGTGTTGAATGAAGAAAAAGGTGTTCTGCGGAGTAATAAAGCATTAATCGTGCCAACTCTTTTCTGGCAGGGAAAGCCGCTGCTTTGGCGGATCAATAGGGCATCCGGAGCCCATCCAATTGGTAGTTTTGTCTAATAAATAGCCATCTTGCCTAATATGTATGCAGAATAGAACATCTTGAGGGGTCGCCATTGCCAATTTGCGTCGTTAGGCTTGGGCCTGAAAGACGTGTTCAATCATAAAAGAAGCCATGAAAGAAAAAAACTCGGTCATTAACGCTCTGCCGACGACAATTTTTACGACCATGTCGGCATCAGCCCGTCAGCATGACGCCATTAATTTGGGGCAGGGGATCCCTGCCGATGATGGGCCTGCACCGTTGCTTCAGAAAGCGGCAGACTTTTTGATAGAGGGACCCAATCAATACCCACCGGGGGATGGTCTACCCGACCTGCGACAGGCGGTAGCTGCTGCCAATAAGCGTTTCTATGGACTTGACGTTGATTGGAAAACCCAGGTGCTGGTGACGTCTGGGGCGACGGAGGCACTGACAGACTCATTGCTCGCATTGCTAAACCCGGGCGATGAGGCCATTTTGATCGAGCCTTACTATGATTCCTATCTGCCGATTATAGAATTGGCGGGGGCGACGCCGCGTTTCGTGCGGCTTCATGCACCTGATTGGTCGCTCTTTGAAGAAGAGTTGCGCCGGGCATGTTCCAGCAAAACCAAATTGCTTATGTTGAATTCACCGATGAATCCCACCGGCAAGGTCTTCAATGCTGAGGAACTGGCGTTGATCGCCGGTTTGGCGGAAGAATTCGACTTTTACGTCATCTGTGATGAAGTCTATGAGCATCTTGTTTTTGACGGCCAAGAGCATCAACCTCTTATGATTCTACCAGGTATGGCCGAACGATGTGTGCGGGTTGGGTCGGCCGGCAAGACATTCTCTGTCACGGGCTGGAAGGTTGGCTACATTACCGGCGCCGCGCATCTGATCGAGGCAATCGGCAAGGCCCACCAATTTATGACATTCACCACACCACCCAACTTGCAACGAGCCGTTGCCTGGGGGCTGGAGCAGGATGATGACTGGTTTCATGACTTGGCGGCCCCGCTTGAAAACCGGCGTAACCTGTTATCCAACGGCCTTGCGGATATAGGCTTCACCGTCATGCCCTGTGGCGGCACGTATTTTGTGACGACGTTGATCGACAATCTCGGTTTTGAAGGTGACGATTTGTCGTTTTGCCAGACAATTACTGAGCAAGCGGGTGTTGCTGCCATCCCGCTCAGCCCGTTTTATGGGGCTGATCCGGCCCGAAATCTGGTGCGGTTTTGCTTCTCAAAGACCGAGGATGTGCTGGAAGAAGCAATTCATCGATTAGGCCGCTTCTTCTGACTTGCAACGACGAAAAGTTAGGCGTATTAAACACCCGCTTCGCGATGGTGGCTGTAGCTCAGTTGGTTAGAGCGTCGGATTGTGATTCCGAAGGTCGCGGGTTCGACCCCCGTCAGCCACCCCATTGCGACCCTTCCCAAACATTACAGAAAATAGGCAGAAATTCGCTGCCAGCGGCAGTTAGGCCGTGGTGTTAGGGCTGCTTTTGGGGAACAATAGCGGCATGACTCGCAATCAGATACAGAACCTCCATTGCCTCCTGCCGCCAGAGCAGATGTATCAGGCGGATGCGTTGGCTGTTGAAGCCGGTATTTCAAGCATCGATCTGATGGAAAACGCCGGGCAATCCATCGTTGATGAGATGATGTCCCGGTATGAACCGGGACCTGTCGCTGTGCTCTGCGGTCCGGGCAATAATGGAGGGGACGGCTTTGTTGTCGCGCGTCTGCTGCAGGAAGCTGGCTGGCCGGTGCGTCTGGGCTTATTGGGCGGCATTTCAGCGCTGAAAGGCGATGCGGCCCATATGGCTGGCCTATGGCAGGGCGACACAGAGCCATTGGGCAAAGACCAGTTGTCGGATGCTGCCTATATCGTGGATGCCCTGTTTGGTGCTGGTCTGTCTCGACCATTGCAGGGTTTGCCGGCGGAAATGATCGAAAAGGCCAATAAATGCGATGCTATCCGCATTGCAGTTGATGTGCCGTCTGGATTGAGCGGCGAAACAGGGCAGGTTGCAGGTATTGTCCTTGATGCCGACCTGACAGTGACCTTCTTCCGCAAGAAGCCGGGTCACACTCTTTTACCCGGTCGTCAACATTGTGGAGAGATCGTCTGCACGGATATCGGCATTCCTGATTCTGTATTTGAGGGTATAGGTCCAACTAATTGGGAAAACAGGGTTTCTTTGTGGCGCGACGTGTTCCCCTGGCCGCAAATTGACACCCATAAATATCGTCGGGGTCATCTGGTCGTTGCATCGGGCCCTTTGGCGCAGGGCGGGGCTGCACGACTTGCCGCACGCGGCGCCTTGCGGGCAGGGGCAGGGCTTGTCACCGTCGCTTGTCCGAAAGGGGCCGTGTTGGCACATGCATCGCGGCTCGATGCCATTATGGTCCGCGGTGTCAGTGACATGGCAGCAGTGTTGGAAGATGATCGAAAAAATGCATTCGTATTGGGGCCTGGCAATGGCATTTCTGACCGAACCAAGGATAATGTTTTACAGGTATTGGCTTCGGGGCGTGCAGCTGTCTTGGATGCCGATGGCTTGTCTTGTTTCGCAGACTCTCCTGAATCGCTGTTCAAAGCCGTTCAGAGTAACGTGGTGCTGACACCTCATGACGGCGAATTTACGCGTCTTTTTCCCAACATAACAGGTGGAACGCGTCTTGAACGCGCCCGTGCGGGGGCTGAAGCTTCCGGCTGTATTGTCGTCCTCAAGGGCGCGGATAGTGTCATTGCCGCCCCCGATGGGCGGGCAGCAATTAACACGAATGCACCGCCAACTCTGGCAACAGCGGGTTCTGGTGATGTCCTGGCGGGCATCATCGGTGGATTATTGGCCCAGGGCATGCCCGCCTTTGAGGCCGCCTGCGCTGGCGTATGGCTGCATGGGCAATCAGCGCTCAACTTTGGGCCGGGCCTGATTGCAGAAGACATCCCTGAATTTATCCCCTTGGCCCTGGAAGACCTTGAAGAAGAAGCAAGAAGCTATGTCTGAAGAAAATATCTCTGATCCTGTTGTCATTTGTTCCTATGCCCGTACCCCGCAAGGGAGTTTTCAGGGTAGCCTTTCCAGCCTTTCCGCGACGGAACTCGGGGCTATTGCTGTTGAGGCAGCCGTAGACCGGGCAGGGGCGTCAACAGATGCCATTGATCAGATCTTCATGGGCTGTGTGTTGCCTGGCGGTCTTGGGCAGGCCCCAGCACGCCAGGCGGCTTTGGGTGCAGGATTATCCCTCGGTACGCAGGCAACCACGGTCAATAAAATGTGCGGCAGTGGTATGCAGGCTGCCATCATGGCCCATGATGCACTCAAGGCAGGGAGTGCAGATGTTATCGTTGCTGGCGGGATGGAGAGCATGACCAACGCGCCATACCTGCTAGCGAAACATCGCTCGGGTGCTCGCATCGGGCACGATGAGATTAAGGATTCCATGTATCTCGATGGGCTGGAAGACGCCTATGCCCCCGGCAAGCTCATGGGCGCTTTTGCGGAAGACTCAACGCGGGCTTACCAGTTTACGCGGGAAGACCAGGACGCCTATGCCATTGAGAGTTTACGCAGGGCCAATGCAGCCATTGGCGCAAAGTCCTTTGAGCGCGAAATGGTACCGGTCACTATATCTAGCCGGGCAGGGGACGTCCTTGTAGACGACGATGAGCAGCCCGGTCGCAGCAGGCCGAAGAAAATCCCGAGCCTAAGGCCTGCTTTCGCCAAAGATGGCACCATTACGGCCGCGAATGCGTCTTCTATTTCAGATGGCGCCTCAGCGCTTGTGTTGGCGCGTCAAAGCATTGCTGAATCACAGGGCCTCAACGTCGTGGCTAAATTTGTTGCCCATGCCGCCCATGCAGCGGAACCGGGGCAATTCACCACTGCACCTGTACCCGCCATGAAGAAGGTTCTGGACCGGGCAGGTTGGGCCGTTAATGATGTTGACCTGTTTGAGGTGAATGAAGCCTTTGCCGTTGTCGCCATGATTGCCATGCGTGACCTGAACATCCCGCATGAAAAGCTTAATATTTACGGCGGCGCGTGTGCGCTGGGCCATCCCATTGGGTCTTCTGGTTCCCGCATTATGGCCACGTTGCTTGCAGCCCTTCAGGACCGCGGCCAAAAGCGCGGTGTTGCCTCTCTTTGTATCGGCGGTGGAGAGGCTACAGCTGTTGCCCTGGAGCTGATTTAAGCTCGACCGGTCATTAAGGTTACAAATTGGCCAAATTGCGCTTGGCTTTTTCTATGTGACATTGCTATAGGTGGCGCCCGAATTGGCATCCCGCTCTGCCGGGCGGGTGTCGGACCGGCTTTAAGTCCTTTCAGGCGGGCGTGGCGAAATTGGTAGACGCGCTGGTTTTAGGTACCAGTGGAGCAATCCGTGGGGGTTCAAGTCCCTCCGCCCGCACCAAGGAAAGTGTCGGTTCAGACCCTACCGGCAGTCATGATCCAACAACACAATTAACGGCTTTGGACAGATCCATGCAGATTGAAACAACCAGCTCTGAAGGGCTGAAACGCGCTTATAAAATCACCGTCGAGGCAGCTGCCATCGAAGAGAAGATGCAGGAAAAGCTGGTAAAAATTGCCGCTGACATCCGTATTGACGGTTTCCGTCCGGGCAAGGTGCCCGTTTCCCATGTGCGCCGCCTGCATGGCCAGGCCGTCCTGGGTGAAGTGCTGGAAGAAACGGTCAACACGTCTTCTCAGGAAGCGCTGGACAAGGACGCGGTCCGGCCCGCGCTGCAGCCCAATATCGAAATTGTAACCTTCGAGGAAGGCGTTGACCTCGAATACACGATGGAAGTCGAAATCATGCCGGCCATCGAAACCGGTGATTTCTCCAAAATTTTCCTGGAGCGACAGGTCGCCAAGGTCGAAGATTCCGACATCGATGATGCCGTCAAGAACCTGGCCGAACAGCAGACCCGTTATGAAAAGGTCGAAGACGAAGGCTATGCTGCAGAAGATGGCGATGCCGTGCTGATCGACTTTGTCGGTAAAATGGACGGTGAGGCCTTTGATGGCGGTGCCGCTGAACAGTACCAGCTCGTGCTGGGCACCGGCAGTTTCATTCCTGGCTTTGAAGAGCAGCTCGTGGGCGTAAAGGCTGGCGACGAAAAAGCCGTCAATGTCACATTCCCGGAAGATTACAACGCTGCCCATTTGGCCGGTCAGGAAGCAGTGTTCGATGTCACTGTTCATGAAGTGCAGAAGTCTGTGCCTGTCGAAATTAACGATGAGCTTGCAACGCTGGTTGGTATGGAAAACCTGGAACAGCTGCGGGAACGCATTAGCGAACAGATCAGCGGTGAGCTGGGGCAGTTCGGCCGCGCCAAGCTGAAGCGGGCTCTGCTGGACGAACTGGCTGATATGCATGAATTTGACGTGCCGCCAGGCATGGAACAGATGGAATATGACCAGATCTGGCAGGAATTCACCCAGCAACTGGAAGCCGACGGCAAGTCTATTGAAGACGAAGACCAGTCAGAAGAAGAGCTGCAGGCCGAATACAAGACCATGGCCAATCGCCGGGTTCGTCTAGGCCTATTGTTGGCGCATGTCGGTGACAGCAATGAGATCACCGTCAGCGCTGAAGAACTGAATGGCGCCATTATGCAGGAAGCGCAGCGTTTCCCAGGCCAGGAAGCTCAGGTGTTCCAGTTCTATCAGCAGAATCAGGAAGCCATGCAGCAGCTGCGTGCGCCGCTCTATGAAGACAAGGTCATCGACTACATTCTTGAGCTGGCAACGGTAACAGAAGTGGAAGTTGATCAGGAAGAATTGATGCGCCTGCCGGATGCACCGGAAGAAGCAGAAGAGAAGCCGAAAAAGAAAAAGGCCGCGCCGAAGAAAAAGGCGGCCGCAAAGAAGGCGCCGGCCAAAAAGAAAGCCGCAGCCAAGAAAGACGACGACAAGGCAGAAAAAAAGAAGGCTGCACCGAAGAAGAAGGCTGCACCGAAGAAAAAAGCAGACTAATCTAGTGGGACGGGGGCGTTCTGCCCCCGGCCGATCACTCGGCATCTCATTTAGATACAGAAGGTGGGTCTCGGGACCTTCCTCAAGGGGAGTAAGGAATGAACGACGTCGTAGAAACAGCCAGTGCTTTGATACCCATGGTCATTGAGCAGACCAATCGGGGGGAGCGCTCATACGATATCTACTCCCGTATGCTCAAAGAGCGGATCATCTTCCTGACTGGCGGCATTGATGACCACGTCGCCTCAGTTGTTACTGCTCAGCTGCTTTTCCTGGAAGCAGAGAACCCCAGCAAAGATATTGCCATCTACATCAACTCACCGGGCGGGATTGTGACATCCGGCCTGGCGATCTACGACACGATGCAATACATCAAGCCGAAGGTTTCGACGCTTTGCATTGGTCAGGCCGCTTCCATGGGGTCGCTGCTGTTGGCCGCTGGTGAAGCGGGTATGCGGTTTGCGTTGCCAAATGCCCGTGTGATGCTGCATCAGCCATCCGGCGGGGCGCAGGGGCAGGCCACGGACATTGAAATTCACGCGCGTGAAATTCTAGCGATCCGTGAACGCCTCAACAAAATCTATGTTGAGCATACCGGTCAGGACCTGGAAACGGTACAGAACGCCCTGGAGCGGGACAACTTCCTGACAGCAGATGAAGCCAAGGATTTTGGCATTATCGATGACGTTGTTGTACGTCGTCCTGACGTAGAAGCGGGCGAAGAAGGCTAGATATTTTGGGGCTCTTTGTTGGGCTCCAACAACATCTGGTTTGCTCCTGACAACGTAAAACAAGTTGATCGGTGCCGTGCTGCGCGGCTAGCATGGTGCCAAATCTACTCTGATTGGTGAAAAAATGACCAAAAACAGCGGTTCTGGCGACTCCAAAAATACTCTGTATTGTTCCTTCTGCGGCAAAAGCCAGCATGAAGTACGCAAGCTGATCGCTGGCCCTACCGTCTTCATTTGTGACGAATGTGTCGAACTCTGCATGGATATTATCCGTGAAGAGGCAAAGTCGACGGTCGTCCAGGCCGGAGAGGGTGTCGCCACGCCCGCAGAGATATGCAATGTGCTAAATGACTATGTCATCGGACAGGACAGGGCCAAACGTGTGCTCTCTGTTGCCGTGCATAATCACTACAAGCGCTTGAACCATGCTGCCAAAAACAGCGACGTGGAACTCTCCAAATCCAACATCCTGCTGGTGGGCCCAACCGGTTGCGGTAAAACGCTGCTGGCGCAAACGCTGGCCCGCATTCTTGATGTGCCGTTTACCATGGCAGATGCAACCACGCTGACCGAAGCCGGTTATGTGGGTGAAGATGTTGAGAATATCATTCTCAAGCTGTTGCAGTCCGCCGACTACAATGTCGAACGCGCACAGCGTGGTATTGTCTATATCGATGAAGTCGACAAAATCAGTCGCAAGTCTGACAACCCGTCAATCACGCGCGATGTATCGGGCGAAGGTGTGCAGCAGGCGCTGTTGAAGATCATGGAAGGCACGGTTGCCAGTGTTCCGCCACAGGGTGGGCGCAAGCATCCGCAACAGGAATTCCTGCAGGTTGATACTACGAACATTCTGTTTATTTGTGGTGGTGCTTTTGCCGGTCTTGAAAAGATCATTGACGCCCGTGGCATCGACAAGTCCATAGGCTTTGGGGCCAATGTTCAGGGGCCCGAGGAACGCCGCACCGGCGAAATCCTGGCTGAGGTAGAGCCTGAAGACCTGTTGAAATTCGGCCTCATCCCGGAATTTGTTGGTCGTGTGCCCGTCATCGCCACTCTGCAGGACCTGGACGAAGACGCGCTGGTTGAAATTCTGACCAAGCCAAAGAACGCGCTGATCAAACAGTATCAGGGTCTCTTTGCCATGGAAGAAGTAGACCTAAGCTTCACGGATGATGCGTTGCAGGCCGTGGCCGCGAGAGCTATTCAGCGCAAGACAGGTGCTCGTGGTCTGCGGTCCATCATGGAAAGCATCCTTCTGGAAACGATGTTCGAACTGCCGTCCTTGGAAGGCGTGGAAGAGATCGTCGTTAATCAGGAAGTCGTCGAAGGGCGTGCGCAGCCGCTTTATATCTATGCTGATCGACAGGATGACAGCATGGGCCAGGGGGCTTAGGCTCTCTGTCTGGCCGCCCGGTGGCGGTTGGATAAATTAAATTAGGTCAGGCCCCTTGACGTTCCTGTCGAGCATAGCCACTTAGACTATATCCAATAAAAACCGGCCCTCATCCCCGAGATCTGGTATACTGTTCAAAAATTAACACAAGATACAGGCTTGCCATGTCTAGTGACCAAAAACACCCCGTTCTGCCTCTACGCGACATTGTCGTGTTTCCACATATGATCGTACCGCTCTTCGTTGGTCGCGACAAATCGGTCCGCGCACTCGAAGATGTGATGAACGATGACAAGAAAATTTTCCTCGTCACGCAGAAGGATGCTGGTCAGGACGACCCGGTTGCAGGCGACCTGTATCAGATCGGCACCATTGCCTCGGTTCTGCAATTGCTGAAATTGCCAGACGGTACCGTCAAGGTATTGGTCGAGGGCGGCGCGCGTGCCCGGATCACCGAATGCCACGACAATCCTGACTTCTTTGAAGCTTCTGTAGAGATCATCGAGGAAGACGCATCCGACAATGATGACATTGAAGGGTTGGCGCGCACTGTTGTGACCCAGTTCGAGCAATATGTGAAACTGAACAAAAAGGTACCGCCCGAGGTGCTGGTGTCCGTCAATCAGATCGAAGAGCCGGAACGCCTGGCAGATACGTTGGCATCGCACCTTTCCGTCAAGATTTCTGAAAAGCAGGAACTGCTGGAAATTACCAGTCCGACTGAACGCCTCGAGCGGGTGTTCGCGCTGATGGAAGGTGAGATTGGCGTTCTTGAGGTCGAAAAGAACATCCGTGGTCGCGTCAAGCGCCAGATGGAGAAGACCCAACGCGAGTACTATTTGAATGAGCAGATGAAGGCCATTCAGAAAGAACTGGGTGACGGCGAAGACGGCGGCGATGAGCTTCAGGAACTCGAAGAAAAAATCGAGAAGACCAAGCTTTCCAAGGAAGCCAAGACAAAAGCAGAAGCTGAACTGAAGAAGCTCAAGAACATGAGCCCGATGTCTGCGGAAGCAACGGTTGTGCGCAACTACCTGGATTGGCTGTTGGGTATACCCTGGGGCAAGAATCGCAAGGTTAAGCGCGACCTGAACAAGGCAATCGACATCCTTGATGCTGATCACTATGGCCTGGAAAAGGTCAAGGAACGCATTCTGGAATATCTTGCCGTGCAGCAGCGTACGCGAAAAATCAATGGTCCTATTCTGTGCCTCGTTGGTCCGCCGGGTGTTGGTAAAACATCACTGGGCAAGTCCATTGCCAAGGCAACAGGGCGTGACTTTGTGCGCGTATCGCTTGGCGGTGTGCGGGATGAAGCAGAGATT
>JAURPT010000111.1 GCA_030836535.1 Alphaproteobacteria bacterium | reverse complement strand
GGTGGAACACCAGCCATGCTGTTGTTTCTGTCCACATATACGAACAGGATCGACAAGAAGGGCCGTGTCTCGGTCCCTGCACCCTTTCGCGCGGAATTAGAGCGTAGCCAGTCCAACGGG
This sequence comes from Alphaproteobacteria bacterium, assembly GCA_030836535.1. Classification (GTDB taxonomy): domain Bacteria; phylum Pseudomonadota; class Alphaproteobacteria; order SMXS01; family SMXS01; genus SMXS01. Next base: position 4,947 of record JAURPT010000111.1, on the reverse strand, counting down.
TTCACTATTTTTCCCAATCCTGAACAGCCCTGTATCGACGCATGGGACCGCGATCGCCTTGTTCGCTATGCCCGCGATCGGGACAGCTACGACCCGGATTCCGCCGAATATGCGACCGTTAGCAAAGTACTGCTGACAAGCCGGTCTCTCAGCTACGACGCTGAAGGCCGGGTAGCCCTGCCCGCAGACATGATTGAAGCCATCGGTATCGATGGTGAGGTTGTCTTTGCAGGTTTGGGTGAAACGTTCCAGATATGGTCGCCTGCTGCCTTTGCTCAATATTCCGAGCAAAATTCGGCACGCATCCAGGCAGCCGACCATACAATCCGCATTGCTCCCAAAGCCCGCCCACCGGGAGAGGGAGGGGAGCATGGCTGACGTGCCTCACAAGCCGGTCATGGCCGGTGAAGTTCTCCAGGCCCTGGAGGTGCAGGACGGCAATGTCATTGTGGATGGAACATTCGGCGCGGGGGGTTACACCCGGGCCATTCTCAACGCGGCAGATTGCCGCGTTTTCGCTATAGATCGAGACCCTACGGCCATTGTTGCGGGTCGTTCCTTGGAGCAATCATTTGCCCCTCGGCTGCAGTTATTGTCCGGCTGTTTCGGCGATATGGAACGCCCTCTTGCTGAGGCTGAAATGCAGGCTGTCGACGGCATTGTGCTCGACCTGGGTGTATCGTCCATGCAGCTCGATCAGCCGGAACGGGGTTTCTCCTTCCAGGCAGATGGGCCGCTCGACATGCGTATGCAGGGCGACAGCGAAGCCGGGGCGCAATCTGTAGCAGATGTGGTCAATTCCTTCGTTGAAGAAGATATTGCCGACATCCTGTGGCGCTATGGCGAAGAACGCCGAAGCCGGCATATTGCCAGAGCGATTGTGGTGGCGCGTGGTGAGGCACCCATCCTGCGTACAGGTGATCTGGCAAAGATTGTCATGTCGGTCCTTGGCCAGCCCCGCCATGGCAAGGCGCATCCGGCAACGCGGACATTCCAGGCATTGCGCATCTATGTGAATGACGAGCTGGGCGAGTTGGAGCGCGCTATGGAGGCAGCAGAGAAGCTGCTGCGACCTGGCGGGCGTCTGGTGATCGTGTCTTTTCATTCTCTGGAAGACCGTCTTGTCAAAAACTTTATGCGCGAACGAAGTGGTGCCATGCCATCGGGTTCGCGCCACTTGCCCGAGGCACCGGCGGGCAGCGCGCCGACCTTCAGTCTGGTTAAGCGCGGTGCGGTCAAGCCAACAGCAGAAGAAATTGCCGAAAACCCAAGGGCGCGATCTGCCCGGTTGCGAGCAGCAATCCGAACAGATGCAGACAGGGTGGCGGCATGAAGCATATTTCGCTGATCACCTTCCTGATCCTGCTTGTCGTCAGCTATGGCTTCTACCAGCTGCAATATGAGGTTGAATTACGCCAGGACCGGGTGGCTAAGCTCGAGAACCAGATTGCGCAGGACAAGGCCGACATCAAAGTGCTGGAGGCCGAATGGGCATTGCTCTCTCGGCCCAAACGCCTGCAGCAATTGTCTGACCGGTTCCTGGAACTGGCGCCGATTGACCCGTCACAAATCCGCTCGGTCGATGAACTGGCCATGCGGGAAGAACACCTCGAGGGGGCGGCTTTTGCTCCCCGGCAGGAAAAGGCGCCGACGGGCGAGGATGAAACGCCGCCTGCTTTGGCGGTTGCCGAGGTTCCATCTGTAGGCGCTGAGCGGTTGCCATTGGTTCCCGTCTTTAATCGGGGGGCGGGCCAATGAGAACCATAACCGCTCAGGACACACCGATTGCACCCGGCCGTACGCTCCGGTCAGTGCGCAGTCGTATCATCTTTACGGTGATGCTGTTTGGCCTCGCCTTTGCAGGCCTCTCAGTGCGGGTTGTTGACCTTGGTCTATCGGCGGAAGCCAGTGCCTGGTCTGCCGCGCGTTCCGGGGCTGCCGACATGTTACCCGCTCGGGCTGACATTGTTGATCGGAATGGCACTTTGTTGGCCACCGATCTCAAAACGATTTCCATTTCTGCAAATCCCCAAAAGGTGCAACACTCTGGAGAAGCGGCGCAGCAATTGGCGCAGGTGCTGGGTGGCGTTGACCCTGCGGTGCTGGAGCATCGGCTTTCCTCGACGTCCTCATTCGCGTGGATCAAACGCAAAGTAACGCCGGAAGAACAGCACGCGGTTAACCAGCTTGGCATTCCCGGCATTACATTCCGGGATGAAATTCAGCGGCTGTATCCGCAGGGCAGCCTGACGGCCCATGTGGTTGGCTATAACAGTATCGACAATGAAGGCCTTAGTGGGCTCGAGCGCGCATTTGACGAGGAGCTGCGAGACCGGGCTGCTGATAATGAAGGTCCCTTGCGGCTGGCGCTCGATATGCGGGTGCAGCACGCGATGCATGAAGAACTTGGCGCCGCCATGCGTCAGTTTAATGCAGCGGGTGCCGCAGGCATTGTTATGGATGCGCGCACCAGCCAGGTTGTGGCGCTTGTCAGCCTGCCAGACTTCGACCCCAACGACCCGGGTAGCGCGGCTGCTGACCGGCAATATATGAACCGTGCCTCCCAGGGTGTTTATGAAATGGGGTCCACCTTCAAGACCTACACCATGGCGCTGGCGCTGGAACATGGCGTGGCCTCGATGGACGATGCCTATGACGCAACGCATCCTATCCAGATTTCGCGATTCACGATCCGGGATGATCACCCCAAGGCGCGCTGGCTGAACCTGCCGGAAATCTTCATGTATTCGTCGAATATCGGCACAGCGCGGATTGTGGCGGATGCCGGGAATGGCCTGCAGAAAGATTTCATGCAGACGCTGGGCCTGTTAAACCGGCCCGACTTCGAGCTGCCGGAAACCGGCACACCCATGGTGCCGGAGAACTGGCGTAATGTGCAGTCGATGACCGTCTCCTACGGCTATGGCATTGCTGTTTCTGGCCTGCAGGTGGCCAACAGCATCGCCGCTTTGGTCAATGGTGGCACCTTGCATCGGCCTACCCTGCTGCTAAATCCCGATGCGCGTGACGATATAAGCCGACAGGTCATCAGTGCCGAGACCAGCGAACAGGTGCAGGCCCTGATGCGCCTTGTTGTTGAAAAGGGCACAGGCCGGAATGCAGACGCGCCCGGCTATCTGGTCGGCGGTAAGACAGGGACCGCTGAGAAGAGTACTTATGGGGGCTACAACCGCGACGCGCTGGTGACATCCTTTGTGGCAGCCTTCCCGATCGATGACCCACAATATGTCGTGTTTGTCATGCTTGACGAACCCAAAGGCAATGAAAGCACCTATGGCTTTGCTGGTGCCGGTTGGACGGCAGCGCCCATCGTGCGTGGTCTGGTGCCTCGTATTGCCCCGCTGCTGGGTGTTGCGCCTTCCAAGGATGACAGCCACCCCATGACACGTGAACTGGTGCGCATGATTACGCCGGAGGTGCGGTCATGAGGTTGTCAGACTTGATGGATGCAAATGGCGCCATGGCGGGGATTGACGTGGTCGGTCTGTCGGCAGACAGCCGCAAAATCGAACCTGGTTATCTCTTTGCTGCGCTCAGCGGGGTACAGCAGGATGGCGCGGCATTCATTGGCGATGCGTTGGAACGTGGCGCCGTTGCTGTGCTGGCAGAGCCCGACAAGGTTCTCGAAGATGAGCGCGCCTTTTTTGTTGCCGACCCGAATCCCCGTCGTCGTCTGGCGTTGGCGGCCGCCCGCTTCTACGAAGACCAACCAGCCCACATTGTCGCGGTGACCGGCACCAATGGCAAAAGCTCGGTTGCCGATTTTGTTCGCCAAATCTGGCAGACCTTGGGCGAGAATGCAGCCTCAATGGGGACGCTTGGTGTTCGTGCTGACGGCATGGAAGCCGAGCCCGGGTTGACGACACCAGACCCTGTCGCGATCCACGAAACACTGGCTAATTTGGCACATGAAGGCATCGACCATTTGGCGATGGAAGCCTCCAGTCATGGTCTGGAACAGCACCGCTTGGATGGGGTGAAGCTGCAGGCAGCAGCCTTCACCAATCTCAGCCGCGACCATCTGGACTACCATGAAACCCTGGAAGACTACTTCTACGCCAAGCTGCGCTTGTTTGGCGATGTTCTGCCACCCTCCGCGACCGCGGTGCTGAATATCGATTGCGACTATTTTGAGCGACTGGTTGATGTGTGCTGGATTCGCGGTCTGCGCATTCTTTCTGTGGGTACGAAAGGCGATCTGAGCTGGAAAGTACGCCGCCATCATGGCGCAGGCCAAAGTCTCGACGTTGCTTATCAGCGGCGGGATTGGTCGGTGGAATTGCCGTTGATCGGTGATTTCCAGATATCCAACGCGCTTATCGCGGCTGCGCTTGTCATTTCCCTGGGCGCAAAGCCTGAAGATGCCTTTTCGGCTCTGTCTTCATTGGAGCCTGTGCCGGGCCGTATGCAGTTGGTTGGCCGCCACCATACTGGTGCCACAATCTATATCGATTATGCCCATACGCCGGACGCGCTGGAAACCGTTCTGCAGGCATTGCGGCCCCATACCGATGCCCGTTTGCAGGTGGTCTTTGGTTGTGGCGGCGACCGTGATGCCGGCAAGAGACCAATGATGGGCAAAATCGCAGAAAGTCTGGCCGACAGGGCCTTCGTGACCGACGACAATCCGCGTGGTGAGGACCCGGACGCTATCCGTGCCGAGATCATGGCAGCCTGTCCCGATGCGACAGAAATTGCCGACAGGGGCGATGCCATACGGGCCGCCATTGCCGGGCTGGGTGCGGGAGACCTGCTGGTTATTGCGGGCAAGGGTCACGAGACGGGCCAGATCGTCAAAGGCGAAGTACTGCCGTTTGATGACGCCGAGGTTATTCGCACCGCGTTGGCCGGGCAGGGAGGTGCATCATGATGCACCCGCTGTGGACCTTTGCAGATATCGCTTCGGCAACAGGTGGCCAAGCCTCC
>JAURPT010000110.1 GCA_030836535.1 Alphaproteobacteria bacterium | reverse complement strand
GACGATGCTAACACGGATGATACCGTCAGCTTCTGATTGTTGTAGTCATGTGCCTCCCGCTATAGATTTGCCCCTCACCGCAAGCCAGCCAGGAGCACGCCATGTCAGACGCCGCCAATGAAGTCCTCTATGAAGAACAAGGCCATGTGGCCATTATCACCCTGAACGCGCCGGAGCGCATGAACACCATTTCAGGGGCCATGACCAACCGCCTGTCAGACCTGCTCGTTCAAGCCGATGCCGACAACGATATCCGCGCCATTGTGCTGACGGGTGCGGGCAACCGTGCCTTTTGCGCCGGACTGGACCTACGCCCGAAGGACCCGGCCAATCCCGGCGAAAGTAATGGCAACAGCTCGACCCGGCTTTATATGCGCAATATGCCACCGGCTGTGATGACAACTATCGATACGCCGGTGATCTGCGCGGTCAATGGCGCCGCTGCCGGCTATGGGCTGGACCTGACGCTGGGTGCCGATATGCGGATCATGGGCGCATCCGGCAAATTGTCGACGACCTTTCTGCGCCGCGGGCTAGTGCCGGAATCTGGTTGCACCTGGCTACTACCCCGCCTGCTGGGCTGGGAAAAAGCCGCCGAGTTGCTGATGGTCGGTCGCACCCTGACGGGTGAAGAATGCGTGGAATGGGGCTTGGCCCGCAAATGCGTGCCGGATGATGAACTGCTGGACACAGCACTGGCGCTGGCAAATGAAGTGGCTGCCAATGCTCCGCTCGCGGTACAGGCCGCCAAGCGGATGATGCGCATGGGCCAGGAAGAACCGCTACAGCAGCATATGCATCATGTTTACATGCAGCTGATGGCCCTGATGCGTACCGACGACACCAAGGAAGGCCTGGCGGCGTTTCTGGAAAAGCGCGACCCCGAATTTACGGGGCAGTAAATTAGGACCGAGGACAACCCAGGCCCGTTCTACCCTTCGATACACCCCTTCGGGGCACTCAGGGTGAACGGTTTAAGTCAGGCTTACGTGCGGGCCAAACAACGAGCAACTGAATAGCCCGGAAGGGCCAGTTGCGAGAAGGCCGTGACTGCGGCCCGGCGACCGTTCGCCGCCCTCGCGGAGCTGTGCACCATGTGCACTAGCGTGAGCGAAGAAGAGCCCTATCCCCAAGGCGCGCCATACATCAGCGCGCCCATGGCCGCCGTCAGTGTGGTGATGATCAAACCCGCCACTTTGAGCGCGCGGGCAGCATCATCCTTGTCCTTACGGTCCAAACGCTTGTGAACTGTGTTCAGGCCATCCTTGAGCGCCTGCTGATTTTCGGCATGCTGCATGGAGTTGCGCCGTTCATTTTCCCACAGGCTTTCATGGATCTGCGCCATAGTGTCGGCCAGGCTGTCGACCCGACCTTTTGTCTGGGCGGCAATTTCAAGTGCGCGGGTATCAAGCATCGCCTGCTGGTGAACCTCACAGGAAGGCGGGATAGATTGTGGCATGAGCGATCCTTGCCTAGGCCGCAAATTCGTAGCGGACATTCACATTGGCCGGGCGCAACTGGTTGAACAGGCAAACCACAATATTCATGACGCCAGACGAAAATTGCAGCGGGAAAGCCAGGGGAAAGACATCTTCGGCCTCGGGAAAGCGCACAATCATGGTGTGCTTGGCTTCCTTGTAACTGTCAAAAAAGCAGACCGGGAATGGTAGTGGGAATACGCCACAATTGGCCCCGCTTTCAATCTCGACGGCAAAGCCGAACAACAGCGCCAGGTCGATAAAATCCTGCCGCGTCTGCACATTCATATGTGACAGCTTGGCGGCAATCGCCAAGCGCCGAAGATCAACACCCCCCTTGCCATCAAAACAATGGTCGGGGATCGCCACCGCCCGCTCCCATTCTTCCAGGAAAAGATTTGTCATGCGCGGGTGATATTAAGCCAGCACATCAGCCATGGTGCCATCGAGCCGGGCAAATTCCCCCGCCAGGCCCAGCAACAGCTTGCGCATGATGGTCTGGTCGCGCCATTTGGCATCAAACAACGGACCGTCGGGCAATAGCCGGGCCAGCGTATTGGCCTGCTCATCCACACTCAGGGTCGGGAAATAGGTCGTCATAGCAGCCCCCTACAGCGCAAAACTTAAATTGCCCAGGGTGGGAATGGACCCTGCAGCCGGGGTGATGTCACCCACCGGCCCGGACAATTCAAACCGGGTAACCCGCTCCTGACCGTCCAGGGTCACCGTGTTGAAAATGGCAGCCCGAAAGGTATCTTCTTCCAATACCTGTCCAACCGATGTCTGACTGCGAAACAAGGCCTTCAGATCGGCAATGATCTGGTCCTGCAGGCTTTTGGACGCCGGTTCCAACTCGGTAAAGGTGAAGTTCACAAGGTGCGGCGTGGGGCAAGCACATAGAGGTCTTCCGGGTTGGAATGGGCGGGGAAAATATCCAGGATCGCGGCACGGACGTCGGCCACTTCCCGGGGTGACGGAATAATGTCAGCATCTTGTCCACGCAGGAAATACACTGTCACGTCACCAATATTGGGCGTGATCGGATGTACGAAGACATCTGTAACACCCGGCACAGCCAGCGCGGCCCGTTCAATAGCCGCCTGGTTGAACTGGGCGACCGGGTTGGCATAGTCGTGCAGGTAACGGGCGCGGAACTCCTCGGTTGTTTCATCGTCGCTACCGCCTGAAACGGTGCTGAAGGCAACCCGTGCCTCATCTTCAACCTCGGCAATGGAACTGGTCAGGATCAACACTGCGTCAGACGCCAGGTTCTGCGCCTGGCCAACGCCATCGCT
>JAURPT010000109.1 GCA_030836535.1 Alphaproteobacteria bacterium | reverse complement strand
GCAAAGGCCTCCTGCACCTGTTGAACGAGCTTGTCGTGGTCGACCTTGCCAGCAGCAGCCAGTACCATGTTGCCGGCCGAATAATGCGTTGCCATATAGCCAGACAGTGTCTCGCGGGTAAAACTGCGCACATGGTCCGGCGTCCCCAAAATCGGGCGGCCAACGGGCTGATCCGGGAACGCCGCATCCTGCAGCAGGTCAAACACCAAATCATCCGGCGTATCGTGCGCTTCACCAATTTCCTGCAGGATAACGCCGCGTTCGCGTTCCAGTTCGTCTCCGTCGAAGGTCGAATTCAACAAAATATCCGACAGAATATCCGTCGCCAAAGGCACGTTCTCGGCGAGAACGCGAGCGAAATAGGCAGTTTGTTCCCGCGACGTATAGGCGTTCAGATGACCACCGACGGATTCGATTTGTTCAGCAATATCCAGTGCAGACCGACTGGTCGTCCCTTTGAACGCCATATGCTCCAACATATGGGAGACACCATTCAGCTCGGCCGCTTCAGCGCGTGCGCCAACATTCACCCAGACGCCCAGAGAAACCGTTTCTAAGCCAGGCATATTTTCGGTAACGATCTGCAGGCCGTTAGGCAACGTTGTCAGCTGCACTGACATCTATTGCCCATCTGTGACATAGGCCTTCAAGGCATCAACATCATCTGCCAGCGTATCGAACCGTTCTTCCCCATTCATAACAGCCTTTAGGCGTTCCGGCGTTTGCGGGCCATGGCCAAGCGCCTGTTCCATGGCATCGGGGAACTTGGCTGGGTGCGCTGTCGACAGGACAACAAGCGGCACACCTTCAGCGCGCTCCACACGCAGGCCAGCCGTCATGCCAACTGCCGTATGTGGGTCAATTTCAACGCCGGTCCGGTCGTGCACCTCCTTGATGGTGGCCAACACCTCGGCTTCACCCACCTTGTGGGGCAGCAAAATGTCGCGCACCTTGGCCAATTTGTCTTCAGCGATCTTTAGGTCACCTGTATCAGCAAACCTGTCCATCACTTCGGCCAAGGCCGGGCCGTTTCGGTCAAACATATCGAACAGCAGGCGCTCAAAGTTACTGGATACTTGAATATCCATCGCCGGGCTAATGGTGGCATGAACCTCACGGCGGCTATAGTCGCCAGCGCTCAGCGCCCGGAAGAGAATGTCATTGTCATTGGTGGCAACCACCAACTTGTCGACCGGCAGGCCCATCTGCATGGCGACGTAACCGGCATACACATCACCAAAATTACCCGTCGGCACCGAGAATACGGGACGCACGTCGTCAGCTGCACCCAGTTTCAGTGCTGCATGGAAGTAGTAGACAATCTGAGCCATGACACGTGCCCAGTTGATCGAGTTTACAGCACCCAAATTATTGGCATCACGGAACGCATGGTCATTGAACAGCGCCTTTACCAGCGCCTGGCAATCATCGAATGTACCATCGACAGCGATGTTGAAGACATTGTTGGCAGCAACAGTTGTCATCTGACGGCGCTGCACGTCTGACACACGACCATTGGGGTGCAGCATGAAAATCTGGATGCCTTTACGGCCCTGGCAGGCAGCAATCGCCGCTGAGCCTGTATCACCGGACGTTGCACCGACAATGGTGGTGTCACCTTCGCGGCGCGCCAGAATGGCTTCGAACAAACGCCCCAGCAGTTGCAGCGCTACGTCCTTAAAGGCAAACGTAGGCCCGTGATAAAGCTCCAGCAGATATTCGTCCTTGCCCAGCTCGCGAAGCGGCGTAACCTCATCAGTATCAAAAGTCGCATAGGATTGGTGGACAAGATCGGAAAATTCTTCCTTGGTGAACGCGCCTTCCACAAAGGGGTACATGATCTCAACCGCGAGGTCCGAGTAAGACAGCTTGGACAAACGCGGCAAATCACCAGGCGCAATCTGCGGCCAGTTTTGGGGAATATACAGACCACCATCGCGCGCCAGGCCAGCGAGCACTACATCTTGAAACCCCAGCGGCTCTGCTGTGCCGCGGGTACTGATATAGGTCATGGGCTTTACGCGGTGCGCCAGCATGAAAACGATGAAGGCAATGGTACCGAAGATGAACCACGTATAGGCATAGGTCTCGTGGTTATCGACGAGCTTGAGAACCGTCTGACCACCCTTGGGCCAGTCACCCGGCGTCTGGTCAGCTGCTGCATCAATGAAGATCGGCAGAACCGTCACATCATGCATGGCAGCCATGGTTTCCAGATCCGCCTCAAAGAAAATCTTCGTCACCGGGTCGGCATCATAAATCAGCATACCTGCAACGCCTGTCTGCAACCATGGTAGGCGACCCAGGCCCGTAATCGTTACCTCGCCCTCAACCTGACCTTCGGGCCGGTTTTTCGGATCGCGCATCTCATAAGGGATCCAGCCACGATTGATCAGAATAGTTGAACCATCAGCGCGCGTAAGCGGTGTCACAACCTGGAAACCGGCATTGCCATTGGTGGATTGAGCCGCCAGATAACTTTCCTTACTGTGATCAAATACCCCTGTCACGGTAACCGGCTGATATTCCCAATCTACCGGTGTGTCGATCACGGAAGGCACGCTAATCGCCTCACTCCCCACACGCTCGGCGATGCGGTCTTTGAGGCCCTGTTTCCAGTCCATACGCTGCAATTGCCACACGCCTAGAGAGGCACATGTCACAACAGCGACAAGTGTGATCAGTAACGGCAACAGTTTCGGTTTACGAATGGACAGCTTCATTTCTACCTACACCCAAAGAAAACGGCCCCACCAAGAGGCGGGGCCGGTATTAGTCCCTTAAGGGGACGTTGTCCAGTATCGCTGACTAGTGCGCAGCACCAACTGAAGAGCCGATATAGATCACGGCAAACAGGAATACCCAGACAACGTCAACGAAGTGCCAGTACCAGGCAGCGGCTTCAAAACCAAAGTGCTGCTGAGGTGTGAAGTGACCCTTCATGGCACGTGCCAGGCAAACAATCAGGAAGATCGTACCGATCAGAACATGGAAACCGTGGAAACCAGTGGCCATGTAGAAGGTGGAGCTGTAAATGCCATCGGCGAAACCAAAGGCTGCATGGGTATATTCAAATACCTGAACGCCGGTAAACAGCGCGCCCAGCAGAACCGTGCACAGCAGGCCATTACGCAGACCATTACGGTCATTTTCGCGCAGGGCATGGTGAGCCCAGGTAACGGTGGTGCCAGACAGCAGCAGGATCAGTGTATTGATGAACGGCAGGTGCCACGGGTCAAAAACCTGCACACCTTCGGGCGGCCAAACACCACCCATGAATTCCGTCGGATAGATGGAGGCATTGAAATAGGCCCAGAACCAAGCCACGAAGAACATGACTTCTGAGGCGATGAACAACACCATGCCATAGCGCAGGTGCAGACCAACAACCGGCGTATGATGACCGGCATGGGCTTCGCGCACAATATCGCGCCACCAAACGTAGACGGTGTAGATCAGGCCAGCGCTACCCAACGGCCACATCCAGTCACCCGTTGCTTCGCCATTGATGCTCAGCGCAATGCCGAAAGTGATCAGGAACAGGCTGATCGATGCCACCAGCGGCCAGGGGCTGGGGTCAACCAAATGATATTCGTGTTTTACCTCTGCATGGGCCATGGTCTTTCCTTTCCGTTGAGCTTTAGCTCTTTTTCTTTTTCGCTCGTCGTTTCAGGTTACTGGTCGAGGGACGACAACTGGGTCTCGTCCTCGTCATTCTGGTTATAGAATGTGTAGGACAACGTGATCGTCTGGACATCGTCCATATCACGGTCTTCTACAAATTCCGGGTCTACAAAGAAGGTCACCGGCATATTCATCTGCTGGCCCGGCTGCAATTCCTGCTCGGTAAAGCAGAAGCAGTCTACCTTCGTGAAATATTGTCCTGCCTTTAAGGGCGTGACGTTGAATACGGCCATGCCCGTTACCGGCACTTCCGCATGGTTTTCTGCTGTATAAAACGCCAGGCCGCTTTCACCGACTTTAACGTCAACAGCATTTTGGACCGGCTCAAACGACCACGGCAAATTCGTTGCCTGGTCGGCATTGAAGCGGATTTCTACAACGCGGTCCCTGATTTCCGTCGGCATCGCTGATGCCTGCATGGTCGTACCGCCATAGCCGGTAACACGGCAGAATAGGTCGTATAGCGGTACAGCGGCAAACGAGACGCCGACCATACCGACCGCGAAACCAAACAAGGCCCACTTGACGCGATTATTCCGTTTTTGCCGCAGGTTCTGATCAGGAGACATTCATGCTCTCCTGTACCTTGACCATGGAAGAAATAAAGAACATGGCGACCATAAACAGCAAGACCAATGCAATGGCGATATTGCGCTGGCGAAGCTTTTTCTGGTCATCATTCTGCTCGCTCATATCATCACCACTAGATCTTCAACCAGGATGATGGCAAACAAAAGGAACAGATACAGAATGGAATAGCCAAACAGCTGCTTAGCCGCCTTCTGGCCTTTTTCCGTCTCAATATCACCACGATATACGCGAACAGCGAGTGCGAGGAATGCAGCACCCAGCACGATAGAACTGATGCCATAGGCGATGCCGGCCATGCCGATCAGCCAAGGCGTAACAGCCAAAGGCACCAATAGCAGGCTGTATAGCAGGATCTGCCATTGGGTATTCTTGACACCCGCCACCACGGGCAGCATGGGCACACCCGCATTTTCGTAATCATCATTGCGGACCAGCGCCAGCGCCCAGAAGTGCGGCGGCGTCCACAGGAAGATGATCGCGAACAGCAGAATCGGCTCAATTGACACAGAACCCGTTACAGCTGCCCAGCCAATAACGGGCGGCAAAGCGCCACTGGCACCGCCGATAACAATGTTCTGCGGCGTGCGCCGCTTCAGCCACATTGTGTAGATGACAACGTAAAAGCCAATCGTCCCTGCTAACCACAGCGCTGATGCAATGTTGATCAGCAGACCCATGGTTACCACAGAGGCAATAGCCAAGGCGCTGGCAAAACCCAGCGCGTCGCCGGGCGATACCGCCCCTGCCGGAATGGGACGCTCTTTCGTGCGCTCCATCTTGGCATCCAGGTCTGCCTCGTACCACATGTTCAGTGCACCCGAAGCACCAGCCCCCACAGCAATACACAAGATTGCAATAAAGCCGAGGAACCAGTGGATGTCGCCGGGTGCGGCAACCATGCCCACGATGCTGGTGAACACGACCAGAGACATCACCCGCGGTTTCAGCAGGGCGAAGTAATCCCCGACACCGCCCTGCCGATATTCGGCCATGGCAGCCATGGAGAAGGCTTCGCCCTTCGCTGTGAGTGTCTCTGACACGTATTCAGTCCTTTACCCGCAACCTTATTTGATGTGCGGCAGTTCGTTGAACTGATGGAACGGCGGCGGAGAAGGCAGGGTCCACTCAAGCGTGGTTGCGCCATCACCATACGGGTTGGCTTCTGCCTTACGCTTGCGCATGAATGCCTCAGCGATGATGAACAGGAAGAAGATCGCACCAAAGAACGACAGATAGGCGCCCCAGGTTGATACTTCATTCCAGCCAGCATAGGCGTCCGGATAGTCCACAATACGACGCGGCATGCCGGCAATACCCAGGAAGTGCTGCGGGAAGAAGATGAGGTTCACACCCGCAAAGGCAATCCAGAAGTGAATTTTGCCGAGGATTTCATTGTAGTGGTAGCCGCTCATTTTCGGGAACCAGTAGTAGAAACCGGCAAACATCGAGAACAGCGCACCCATAGACATGGTGTAGTGGAAGTGAGCCACAACGTAATAGGTGTCATGCATCGTCTGGTCGACGGCAGCATTGGCCAGTACCACACCAGTTACACCACCGATGGTGAACAGGATGATCATGCCAAGCGTAAACAGCATCGGTGTTTTAAAGGTGACGGAACCGCCCCACATGGTGGCAATCCAACTAAAGATCTTGATGCCGGTCGGCACCGCAATCACCAGCGTGGCAGCCGTGAAGTAGATCTGTGAGTCGAGGGTCATGCCAACGGTGTACATGTGGTGAGCCCACACAACGAAGCCAACAACACCAATCGCGACCATGGCGTAGGCCATACCCAGATAACCGAAGACCGGCTTGCGAGAGAAGGTCGAAACGATCTGGGAGATAATACCAAAGCCCGGCAGGATCAGGATGTACACTTCAGGGTGACCGAAGAACCAGAACAGATGCTGGTAGAGAACCGGGTCACCGCCGCCTTCAGGGCTGAAGAAGGTCGTGCCGAAGTTGGCGTCCGTCAGCAGCATGGTGATGGCACCCGCCAGAACCGGCAACGCCAGCAACAGCAGGAAGGCCGTAACCAGCACAGACCATACAAACAGCGGCATTTTGTGCAGGGTCATGCCCGGCGCACGCATGTTCAGGATGGTTGTGATGAAGTTGATGGCACCCATGATGGATGACGCACCAGCGACGTGAAGACTGAAAATAGCCAGCGACACGGACAGGGAATCAGACCCTGTTGTCGACAATGGCGCATAGACGGTCCAACCGGCACCCACACCGTCACCAACAAAGATTGAGGAGACGAGAAGCAGGATGGACGGCGGCATCAGCCAGAAGCTGATATTGTTCATCCGCGGGAAGGCCATATCCGGTGCACCGATCATGATCGGAACAAACCAGTTACCAAAGCCACCGATCAGTGCCGGCATCACCATGAAGAACACCATCACCAGGCCATGGCCCGTGATCATGATGTTGTACATATGCGGGTCAGCAAACAGCTGAAGGCCGGGCTCGGCCAGTTCGATACGCATAAGCACCGACATGAAACCACCGACCAGGCCAGCAAAAATGGCAAAGATCAGGTACAGCGTGCCGATGTCTTTATGGTTTGTGGAGAACAACCAACGCGCAACAAAAGATGGCTTGTGGTCGTCTTCGTGATGGGCGTCTGCAGTCACTTCATTAGACATATTCTTGATTCCTTTTGCAGCAGCTGTAGCGGATTAGTTCGCGATGTCGGACGCAGCCAGAGAGGCTACAACCGTACCGTCACGATCCAAGCTGGCGAACTCTTCCTTCGCCTTGAGCAACCAGGCCTGATATTCCTCTTTCGATACGATATCGACCGTAATCGGCATATAGGCGTGGCGGGCACCGCAAAGCTCAGAACACTGGCCATAGTAGCGGCCTTCAAAGCCTTGCTTAACCTTGAACCAGCGCTCATTCAGGCGGCCGGGAATGGCGTCAACCTTCACGCCGAATGACGGGATCGTCCAAGAGTGGATCACATCAATCGGGTTTGCGGTAACAAGCAGGCGGATAACAGTATCTACCGGCAGCACAATGTGATTGTCAGTTGAAAGCAGACGCGGCTGGCCTTCCTGCAGGTCTTCATCTTCAATCTTCATCGCTTCAAAGTTGATGCCTTCATCAACATAGTCATATTCCCAGAACCACTGATGACCAATGGCCTTCAAGGTAACTTCAGGGTCTGTCGGCGGCGTATCCTGAAACTGGATCTGCTTGATACTGGTAACAGCGATCACAGCCACGATAATGGTTGGAACAGCCGTCCACACCACTTCGATAAAGGTGTTATGCGAGAACCGGTTTGGCTCCGGATTAGCGCCAGCCCGGAACCGGAACAGCGTGTAGCCAAGGAGAACGATCACGAAAACGGCGATCACAATGGTCAATGGCAACAGGAAGTCGTTATGCATGGAAACGGTTTGTTCCATGATTTCTGTTGCTTCAGGCTGGAAGCCAATTTGCCATGGCTCTGACAGACCAATATCTTCTGCTGATGCAGTGCCGGTGAAGCCAAGACTGGCCATGGCACCGAGCAGTACTGCTTTTATGCTATTCCGCCGCATATTACCCTCTGTTTGTTCTTCATTATATTGCGCAAGAAGCCCTTATTGGGATGGGTTTTCCTCGCGCGGAACCTACACGCTACATTACTGGTTCTCAACCAAATATCGCGTACTTTTTTGAGATTGACCACAAGAGGCATTGCAAGTGCGTCGCACCTGCAGAAACAGCCAGACAAAGGGCCGTATAGCCCTTGTTTTTCTGCGTTTCTCAGCCCTATCATGCTCAACTTCCCACTTTGCACACACTTGGCACTCGAAAACACATAGCAAAGTCGCCATATTAGGCTTGGCTTTCAATCAATGCGCCAGCAGAACAACAACGGACGGATTTCATCCATGGACAGGGAATCACTTTCCAACGACCTCTTCTTCAACCAAACGGGCCTTGATGAATCCCGGGCCGAAGCCATCACCCAGGATGCGCTTGATGGCTGCGACGACGGCGAGCTTTATCTGGAATATGCCCAGACAGAATCTTTTGCCTTTGATGATGGCCGCCTGAAAAAGGCCAGCTATGACACAACACGCGGCTTTGGCCTGCGCGCCGTTGACGGTGAAACAACCGGCTACGCCCACGCGTCAGAAATTTCTGAAGACGCGCTGGCCCGTGCTGCAGGCACCGTATCTGCCGTCCGCAGCGGCCATGAAGGCATTGCCGACGTTGCTCCACAAAATACCAACAGGCAGCTTTATGCGCCGGACAATCCGCTGGACGACCACCCTTTTGACGCCAAAGTAAAGATTCTGTCAGACATAGACGCCTATGCGCGTTCCCAAAGCGACGATGTGCGGCAGGTTTCTGCATCCCTGAGCGGACAATGGTCTGTCGTGGAAATCATCCGGCCCGATGGCAGCCGCATGCGTGACATTCGCCCTCTTGTGCGCCTTGACGTTTCCGTCGTCGCCGGCCGTGGTGACCGGCAGGAAAGTGGCCATATGGGAACCGGTGGTCGCTGGGGCTATGATTCTCTGCTCGACCCGTCCACCTGGAAAGGCCAGGTTGATGAGGCACTCCGCATGGCCATGACGAATCTCGACTCAGTCCCTGCCCCGGCTGGTGAAATGCCGGTGATCCTGGGCCCTGGCTGGCCCGGCGTCATGCTGCATGAAGCCGTTGGCCATGGGCTGGAAGGCGACTTTAACCGCAAGAAGACCTCTGCCTTTGCGGGGCTGATGGGCGAACGGGTTGCCGCCAAGGGCGTTACCGTTGTTGATGACGGTGCCATAGAAGGTCGGCGCGGCTCACTGACCATTGATGATGAAGGCACGCCCACGCAGCGAACTGTGCTGATCGAAGACGGCATTCTTGTGAATTATATGCAAGACCGCATGAATGCCCGCCTGATGGGGATGGCCGCCACAGGCAATGGCCGCAGGCAAAGCTATGCCCACATGCCCATGCCCCGCATGACCAACACCTTTATGGAAAATGGCACGGCTGACCCCGAAGAAATCATCGCCTCCATCGACAACGGGATTTACGCCGTTAACTTCGGGGGCGGTCAGGTCGACATTACCAACGGTAATTTCGTCTTTACCTGCACCGAGGCTTATATGGTCGAGAACGGCAAAGTCGGCGCGCCCGTCAAGGGTGCGACGCTGACCGGTGTTGGCCCACAAGCCCTGAAGCAAATCAAGATGATTGGTAATGACACCAAGCTTGATGCCGGTGTGGGTACCTGCGGCAAGGCCGGCCAGGGCGTCCCCGTTGGTGTTGGTCAACCGACCCTGCTGATGGAAGGCCTTGTTGTCGGCGGCACCGCTGCCTGATATGGCAGACTTTGTAACCATTGCCGTCTTTGGCGACCAGACCGAAGCCATGGTCGCCCGCTCGGTGCTTGAGGCAGCTGGTATTGAATGCTTGTTAAAGGGTGAACACCAGATCGGTGTTCAACCTTTTCTGATGACAGGCAAGCAAGGTATGCAGCTGCAGGTTTTCAGTGAAGATGAAGAAACGGCAAAGACCGTTCTGGCAGAAGCTCAAAATCAATAAGCGTATTCGTCGTAGACCGGCATGACGCTGCCGTTCCAGCGGGTGTTATAGGCTTCCAGCAACTGGACAGCCGACGTGCGGCCCGTCTGAGCAAACGCGTTCAGCGTGGACAGAAAGCCGCTTTCATCCGAACCGCCTGCATCCAGACGATTGCGGTTGCGCAGGCCCATGGCAGAGACTTCCAACACCTCTTTGGCCAGGTCTTGCAACGTGCCATCGCCCAACGGGGTTTCGAGCCCATGCTTGGTTACATCAAAGCGCAGCTGTTCATAGGTTTCCTGCGACCAGTCCTTCACGAGGTCCCAGGCAGCATCCAGCGCCTGCTGGTCATACATCAGCCCCACCCAGAACGCTGACAGCGCACAAATGCCCTTCCAGGGTGCGCCATCAGCACCCCGCATTTCCAGAAAGCGCTTCATACGCACTTCGGGGAACAGGGTCGTCAGGTGGTTTTCCCAGTCGGTCATGGTCGGCAGTTCGCCCTCATATCCGGGCAACTTGCCATCCATCAAATCGCGGAAAGAAAGACCACTGACATCCTTGTAGATGCCGTCGCGGTACAGGAAGTACATGGGTACATCGAGGGCATAGTCGACATAGCGCTCGAACCCGAAACCATCTTCGAAGACAAATGGAATGGTACCGCAACGGTCCGGGTCTGTGTCCTTCCATATTTCGCTGCGGTAGGACAAAAAGCCATTGGGCTTGCCCTCAGCGAAAGGCGAATTTGCGAAAAGTGCCGTTGCCAACGGCTGCAGGGCCAACGATGTCCGGAATTTCTGGACCATGTCGGCTTCGCTGGAGAAGTCCAGATTCACCTGCACCGTGCAAGTGCGCAGCATCATGTCGAGACCATGGTCGCCTTTGGTCGGCATATAAGCGCGCATGATGTCGTAGCGCCCCTTGGGCATTACGTGGACATCTTCACGGCGCCAATGCGGCGTGAAACCAAGACCAATAAAGCCAACGCCAATTTCTTCTGACACTTCACGAATCTGCGCCAGATGCGCATTCACTTCGTTACAGGTCTGGTGAACCGTTTCGAGCATGGCACCGGACAGCTCAAACTGGCCGGCTGGTTCCAGCGTGATGGACGCGCCATCCATTTCCAGCGCAATGACATTTTCTTTTTCAAAGACAGGCTGCCAGCCGAAGCGCTGCAGACCGGTCAGCAAAGCATGGATGCCACCCGCACCTTCATAGGTCAGTGGGTCTCTGGTATCGAGGCGAAAACCTAACTTTTCATGCTCGGTACCAATGCGCCAATCCTCCTTGGGCTTGCAGCCGGATTCAAGATAACCGACCAGCTGATCTTTCGATTCAATAATGATGGAATCATTCTTGTTGGGCGCGCCAGCCATGCTTTTCTTTTCTCGCTTTGTCCCCGCTTAACGATGCAGCAAGTATCGGATGCAGCCACACCATGCAAGCCAAATTACATTTTCTTGAACGCTTCTAAAAGTCGCCCAGCGTTGACTGGAAGATCGTCAATGCCGCTATCGCGGCCGTTTCAGCCCGCAAGATCCTTGGCCCCAGCCCAACACCGATAACACGTTCATCTGACTGCAAGGCATGACGTTCAGCACCACTGAAGCCCCCTTCCGGTCCGATGATGATTCCCCATGAGCCACCTTCATCTTGACAGGACAAAACATCCGCCATGGCGTTCATGCCATCATCCTCGTCGCAGAACAGTAAATGATCGACCGGCAAGTCATGCAGCAATTCGGGAAAACTGATGGTGGGCAGCAAAACAGGCACATCCAGCCGCTCACTTTGTTCGGCCGCTTCTATAGCAATGGAGACCAGCCGCTCTTCTTTCATACGTCGGTTCGTCGTGCGCTCGGTCAAGACAGGCTGCAGATGCGTTACCCCAAGTTCGACAGCTTTCTGCACCAAAAACTCCATCGGCGTGCGTTTGACAGGCGCGAAGAATAGTGTCAACGGCGGCGTATCCACTTGAGATGCACTCTGTTCAACCGGCAATGCCTCGCCCCCTTTACGACCAACGGCCAACAGCTCACACCGCCATTCGCCGTTGCGCCCGTTAAAAAGCCAAACAGACTCGCTTTCCTTGCGACGCATCACGTTGCCCAGGTAGTGCGCTTGCTCCCGCGTTAACGGCACAACCACCCGCTCCTGTAGGTCGTTGGCAATATGCAGCCGGATCTTGTTGGGGTCGAAAGACATAGCGCCTCTTATTGTCAAATCTGTGCAATAGGGCTACCACTCTGGCATGACAAATCCCACGCAGCAACGGCCCCTTGATGCCGCCGCTGACAATTGGGTCGACCGCTGGGCACCTGCTGCCACACGGCCCTATCTTCGGCTCATGCGCGCCGACAGGCCGGTGGGGACATGGTTGCTGCTGTGGCCATGCCTGTGGTCCATCGCCCTGGCCGGTGCCTGCATTCCATGCGGCGCCTCCCACTGGTCGATCCTGAAGATGATGGTGCTGTTTGCCATCGGCGCCTTCGTCATGCGCTCTGCTGGCTGCATCGTGAACGATATGTGGGATCGGGATATTGATGCCAAAGTGGCACGCACCGCCGCCCGCCCACTCGCGAGTGGCGAGCTCAGTTTCCTGCAGGCGCTCATGACACTGGGTATCCTTTGCAGCATTGGGCTTCTGGTGTTGGTCCAATTGCCAACCAAAGCCATCATCCTTGGCATCGCCTCCCTACCACTCGTGCTTTTGTACCCATTGGCGAAGCGCTTTACCTGGTGGCCGCAGGCTGTCCTCGGGTTGGTTTTTGCCTGGGGCGCACTGCTGGGCTGGACTGCCGTGAAAGCCGGTTATCCGGGCATGCCTGCTGTGCTGCTGTATCTGGGTTGCATAGCCTGGACCATCGGTTATGACACGATTTACGCACACCAGGACCGAAACGACGACATGGTAGCCGGTGTTAAATCTTCCGCCTTGCGCCTGGGCAACCGTTCGGCGAGGGTGATCGCCCTGCTGTATACGCTAGCACTACTGTTCTGGGGCCTTGCCGGATGGCGGGCTGAGATGTCCGAAATATTCTATCTCGGCCTAGCGGCCTGCGGTGCTCATTTTGTCTGGCAGGTGCGGTCACTTGATATTGACGATGGGCCCAAGTGCCTCAAACTCTTCAAATCCAACATCCAGTTTGGGGCTATCATGCTTCTTGCGATCATGGCAGGTAGCCATGAAACTCTGAGCCTCTAGAAAGTTGGCAAGATGACAGAACAGAAGACAGCATTCGTAACGGGTGGCACCGGTTTTCTGGGCCTGCACATTATTGAACAATTGATAGATGCAGGCTGGTCTGTGACTGCCATGCATCGTGCTTCTGCCGATATATCCCGTCTCACCAAAACGGGGGTCACGCTGGTGACGGGAGATGTGACTGACAAAGCCTCCCTTGAAGCAATTGTTCCAGACAATCTGGATGCCATCTTTCATGCTGCGGCCGATACATCTCAGTGGTCCGGCAACAACCAGCGCCAGGATGCTGTAAATATAACTGGCACCGCCAATATGCTCTGGGTGGCCAAAGCAAAGCGGGCTGGTCGGTTCATCTATACGTCCAGTATTTCTGCCTATGGTCGACGTGACGCTGTTATTGATGAGACGTACCCCAGCGTCTCTGCCAACTCACCCAACAATTACGAACGCAGCAAATATGCCGCCGAACAGCAGGTTAAAGCCGCATGCGCCGATGGCCTGGATGCGGTCATCCTGAACCCGACAGCCATTACAGGCCCGGGCGATACCAATAATTGGGCCCGTAGCTTCTTTATTGCGCGCGACGGCGGCATTCCCGGCGCACCCAGCGGTGCAACCTCCATGTGTGACGTGCGCGACGTTGCCGCCGCGCATTTGGCAGCTTATGACCGCGGCAGATCGGGCGAGAATTACCTGCTGGGCGGCAAAGCCGTACCCTACCGCGCCATGTTAGAGGAAATCAGCCGCGTAGCCGGGATTGAAGTGTCGCTGCGCCCCGTGCCGAAAGTTGCCATGACGATCTTTGCACAATGGAAAGCGTTGGTCGCCCGCATGACTGGCGTTGAGCCGGACATTACGCCTGAAATTGCCCGAATGATGGATGCCCGCATGGAATGCACACCGGCAAAGGCACAGAGAGAACTGGGCTATGTTGACCGGGACTGGAAAAGCAGCCTGGAAGACAGCTTCAACTGGTTGGTGGAAGAAGGTCTGTTTGACCCTACCCCCGATAGGTGAATTTGGGCTCGCGATGTTCCGCAAACGCATCCAGGCCCTCGCGATGATTCTCACCGTCATAGGCATCTAGCACCAACCGCCAGCTTTCGCCGATTTCGCTGGTATAGCCTTCCTGCACCAGGCTGATGATACGCTTCATGGCCCGCACTGAATATTGCGAGTTGCGGCAGATCGACGCGACAAAGTCCTTCACCCGGTCTTCGATTTCCTCGTGTGGCAAAATCTCATCAATCAGGCCAGAGCGCAGCGCTTCTTCTGCACGCATTTGGCGTGCTGTGAATAGCAGGTTCTTGGCCATGGACGGCCCAACAATGTCGACGAGGTTCTTCACTTCTTCCAGTGATTGGGCAAGCCCCATACACGCCGGCGTAATACCAAAGCGGCTGCCTGGGGTGGCAAAACGCATGTCGCAGGCCAATGCAATACCGCATCCACCACCAATACACAGCCCCTGGATCAGGGCGATAGCGGTTTTCTGCGTAGTGTAGAGCGCCCGCATCGCTGTCGACAGGGCCTCGCGGTTCCGGTCGCGCTGTTTCTTGTCACGGTGTACTTCATCAAATTCTGCAATATCCGCGCCGGTGCTGAAAGCAACACCCCCCGCACCACGCACGATCAGT
>JAURPT010000108.1 GCA_030836535.1 Alphaproteobacteria bacterium | reverse complement strand
CCGAGGCGCTGGAAGAAGGCACAGCCTCTGCAACGTCTTTTGCGGCGAATGACAACCGTGCCTCCAACCGTTTCGCCCAATTGCTGGGCGTTGCGGCCAAATGGGGCTCGAACAGCTTTGCCATTGGCGAGGGAAAAACCGAATCCGGTTCATCGATCATTGCCAGTGACCCGCATCTTGGTGTGGGTCTGCCGAACATTTGGCTGATTGCCGGGGTTAAGTCGCCCAGCATGCATGTGGTAGGGTTGATGATCCCCGGCATGCCCTTTGTTGCTGTTGGCCGTAACCCGGACATTGCCTGGGGCGGCACCTCGCTGCGTTCTGCGGGGAGTGACCTGTTCGACGTCACCAACATTCCCGAGGACCAAATCACTGAGCGTGAGATCGACGTTAAAGTCCGCTGGTGGCCTGACCGTAAAATGACGGTGCGGGAAACGCCTTATGGACCGATCATTTCCGATATCAAAATGGTGCCCAAGCGTGAGGGCGAAGCCTTTGCCCTCAAGTGGAATGGCCACCTGCCGACGGATGAACTGACGTCCATGCTCAAGCTGAACAAGGCCCGGAATTGGGACGAATTCAGCACCGCGCTGGAGACGTTTTCTATCTCGGCGCAGAATTTCATCTATGCGGACACGCAAGGCAATATCGGCCAGGTAACGGCGACGCATCTGCCCAAGCGTAGCCATGACATGCCGGATGATCTGGTGCTGCCATTGGAAAAGGCGTCGGCCTGGGAAACGATTGTGACGTCTGCCGAGTTACCGTCCACCTACAACCCGTCCCAGGGCTTTGTCGCAACGGCGAATAACAAGCCGTCAGAATCCATCACGCCGATTGGCTATTTCTTCTCTGGCGATGACCGCGTACTTCGCATGCGGGATATTCTGGGCGAAGCAGAGCAATTTTCCGTGACGGATATCCGCACCCTGCAGGTCGATACCTATATGCAGTCTGCCAGCGTATTGCGCGATGCCTTGGTCCATCGTGGTCGCCAGATTGATGGCCTGAGCCCTGAGGCGCTCAAGACCCTGAGCATTCTGGAAGACTGGAATGGCCGCTATGAGGTGGAAGCACAGGGGCCTGTCGCGCTGCAGGGCGTCACCGCCCGCCTGATGCCGCAATTGCTGGACGAGATTCAGCTGGCTGTGTTGCAGACCGGCGGCAACCACCTGTTCAACTATGCCAATACGGTGTTGGCAACGGATGCTGGCAAGCTCGACCCGTTGCTGGCACTGGCGCTGAGCGAAGCCCAGCACACCTTGGAAGAATATCCTGACTGGGGTGCCATGCACCCGCTGAAGCTTCAGCATAACCTGGCCATGGTGCCGCTGTTGGGCAAGCGCTATGAGTTCGATATTCTGCCCTGGCCGGGGTCGACCGACACGATCTGGAAAGGTGACCACGCCATGGGGATTTCTGAATCCCTGACCCGCTACGGCGCACAGGCCCGGCATATTTCAGATATGTCGGACATGGACACGAACTGGTTTGTGTTGCTGGGCGGGAATGATGGCTGGATCAATGCCGAGAACTTTATCGATCAGGCAAAATTGTTCCAGCACGGGGAAATGATGCATATTCCCTTGCGGATGGAAACGGTCCGCAAAACGTTCAAACACCAGACGCAGCTGCGCGCCGGTCGCTAGTCATGGGCGCGGCCACCGCCTTTTTGCGCCAGGTCGCCCGCCGACGTCATCGCAAACTTGCAAAACAGGATGCGGCAGCTGAACAGGAACACGTTCTGCTCCGCCTTGTTGGCAAGGCGAAGAACACCCGGTTTGGCCGGGACCACGACTTCGGCGCCATCAGGAACATTACCGACTTTCAGGCGCGCGTGCCCCTGCGTCGTTATGCCGATATGTGGGACGCCTATTGGGGCGCTGACTTTCCAGAGTTAAGGGATGTCTCCTGGCCAGGCTTGATCAACTATTTCGCCACGACGTCGGGTACCACATCGGGTGAGTCCAAGTTTATTCCCGTTACGAAAGAGATGATCCGCACCAACGCGATGGCCGGCGTGGACCTGCTCTGCCACCATGTGATGGCACGCCCAAATAGCGATGTTCTGGGCGGCAAGTCCATGATGCTGGGCGGCACGTCGGTGCTGGAAGAACGGGCACCCAATGTCTGGATTGGTGACCTCTCAGGCATCACCCAAAAGCGCTGGCCGGCATGGTTCCAGCAATTTGCTTTCCCGCCGCCGGATATTGCCCTGATAGATGATTGGGAAGAGAAAGTCCATCGCCTGGCAAAATTGCTCGAAGAAACAGATGTGCGGGTCATCTCGGGTACGCCGTCCTGGGTGCTGGTGCTGTTTGAGGTGCAGCAGAAATTGCTGGGGCGCCAGGCCAATGCCAGCTCGCTATACCCGAATGTAGAAATGTTGGTGCATGGCGGGGTCAATTTCAGCCCCTATCGGGCCCGGTTCGAGGCCTTTCTCGATGGCAGGGGTGAGTTGCGCGAGGCCTATCCCGCTTCTGAAGGCTTCATCGCCGTGCAGGATAGCGGTCCGGCAGACGGGCTGCGGTTGATTGTCGACCGGGGCCTGTTCTTTGAGTTTGTGCCGTTGGAAGAACTCGATGCGCCCAACCCGACACGACTGACCCTGGCAGAGGTCGAGCCGGGTGTGAATTATGCGCTGGTACTGTCCAACTGTGCTGGAGCCTGGGCCTATTTTATTGGCGATACGGTGCGGTTTGTTTCTGTCGACCCACCGCGCATCCGCATCACCGGGCGGACCAGCTATTTCCTCTCTGCCTTTGGTGAACATGTGATTGCAGAAGAGGTGGAAGTTGCCGCTGCAGGCGCTGCAAGTGAACTTGGCGTGCACATCAATGACTTTTCAGTGGGTGCTTTTTTCCCTGAGCCAGGCAAGTCGGTTGGGGGGCATCGTTATGTGGTGGAATTGTCAAGAACCCCGCCGGCCAGCTTCGCCGAGACTTTTTCCAGACTGGTCGACGACACGATGCAGGCGGGTAGCAAGGATTATCGCGCTCATCGATCGGACGGCTTTGGTATGGCGGCCCCGGAAATTTGGCCGGTTGCGCCGGGTACCTTTGCGGACTGGATGAAGTCACGGGGCAGATTGGGCGGGCAGAACAAGGTTCCCCGCCTCATCAATGATGAAGAGCTATTCAGCAATCTTTGCGAATTTGCAGAGCAGCGCCGTCTCTAGCGGCGCAATTCGGGCATTACATCCTGGGTGAAGAACCGCTGCGCCAGTTTTGTCTCATCCGTTTCGCCGGTGCGGCCTACCCCGCTGATAATGACTTTGTCCAACCCTAAGGCTTTGAGGGACTGGAACCGGTCGATGCAATGCTGCTGGTCGCCAACGATGGCGAATTGGTCGATGAATTCGGGTGTCAGCGTGCCCGCCTGTTGCGAATCAGCCTGTGTGTGCTTCTTCATGTCATAGGCGTGGATCAGATTATCCAACACTTCGGCCTGGCCTTCCTTCAGCGGCCCGCTGGTCTTGCCATGCATGACAGAAAAGCGCGCGAAGGTCGTCAACCCACCCTGTACGAGGCCACGCGCAATGCTGATATCCGGGTGACAGGCGGCATTGACGAAAGCGCCGAACTGCACGCCATCTGGGTCCAACCCTGCATCCTTGCGGGCTTGCTTGGCGATATCGATGCCCCAGGCCAATCGGTCTACATCGGCCCCCAGGGTGAACATGATGCGGTCCGCGTGCAGGGCACCAATGCCAATGACTTTTGGGCCGCTGGCAGCAACTTCTACTGGCAGTTTCTGTTTGCCGATCAGCGCCCTTATCTGGCTGTCGGGTGGAGCACTTGCCAGATGCAACGCTGACATGGGGGCCGCAATTTCATCGGGTATGTCGATCTCGTCGAACGGTACCGGCTCGCCCCGCAGATAGGCTTGTACATGACGCACATAGGTCTCGAATTGATTTAGCTTGGTCGGTGATCGGCCAAGATGGGCCATGGCGCTGTCGCCGCGACCAATGCCCAGCGTTGCGCGCCCTTTTGAGACGCTTTGGACACTGGCAATTGCCATGGCGGTAACGGCGGCCTGGCGGGTGCCGGAGTTGGTCACGCCGGTGCACAGACCAATGCGTTCAGTGACCGAGGCAGCCATGGCCAGGGCGACATAACAGTCGCCGGAAAGGTTTTGCGAATCCACCACGGACAGGCCATCCCATCCCTGCGCTTCAACCCGCCGGGCGACATGCATCACCCCACGAGGGGAGGAGACGTCCTGGTGCCAGAGTTCCATGATGGGGCTAGTCGCGGCTGCGGGCCCAGGCCTTGGCCTCGTCAGAGGCTACCCACTTGATGGCATTGTGCAGGAACTTGCGGAAGGCAGGGTTCGCGTAAGCCAGGGGACCGTCGCCTGCCTCACTGGCCACCAATGGGCTGTTGCCCGTGCGCTTTGCCCAGACGGTCAGATTACTGCCCGGTGGGTGATTCCAATTGGCCTGCTGGTCAGCCGGGGCCAGTGGCGGTGGGGTGAAGTTTTCGGTCACATAATCATAGTCACTACGCAGCAGCGGGACGATATCCGGGTTGTTCTCGTAGCCCGGCGTTTTGAGATAAATTTCGTCGGTGACTTCAAAGCCGTCACCCAAGCCTTGCAGGACAGGGTGGTCCGGGTCCTGGACAGACAGGAAATGCGTTGCATTGCGTTCTGGTTGCCCGCCACCACCGCGATAGCCGGAACCCGGGACGATTTCGCCATCCAGCTCGCCTTCTTCCAGCATAAATGATGTGCCGGAAATTTCCCGCCACAGGGGCCAGCCCGGCCATTGCACCAGTGCATGGTTCAGCATCACGAAGCCCACGCCATTTTCCAGCAGAGCTTCAATGGCGGCGACATAGTCAGCGCTTGGCTTCGTGAACTCTGCGGTGCCTGCATCACTTTCGGTTCCCCACATGTCGTAGAAAACCACGGCGTCATAGTCTTTGACGAATTCCGGGCGCAGCATCACCTGGGCAGCGGGGTGTTCTACCACGCAGGCATTGAGCTCGGGGTTTTCGTCGAAGATGGCGTAAAAGCCATTATAATCAAAAGGGTGGCCCTTGGTGACCACCAGAACACCCAGCGCCATGGGCCGCCCTTTCTGTTTATGTGCCTTTGTTAAGGCTGTGTTAGCCAGCTTCCTGGATCAGGCCTGAAACGTCGCCGTCCCAGGCTTCATGATCAGCCTTCAGGCCATTGAACATATCCTGGATAACCGGTGCATCGCCGTGCAGTTCCACATAGCAGCCCAGGTCGTGACGGGCGTCTACATAGTGTACGTAGTCACCACCCCACAGGGTGCAGACGCTGGGGTAACCAGCGGCTTCAAACCGGGCAACTTCTTCTGCCAAGTCATGGATCAGCAGGCCGATATGGTGGAAGCCATATTCGCCTTTTTTGTACATGTCCCGATAAATTGACGGCGTATCGTCATGCTGGGTAATGAACTGGATATGCGCTGGGCCTGCCTGGCCAAAGGCGTAGGACACATCCGCTTCAATATGTTCGCCTTTGTAGCGGAAATCTTCCGCAATATGGTGGCGGACAACGCGGAATGGGCCTGCCCCCATCATCTTGTGCCATTTATGGCAAGCCTCGTCGATGTCGGGCACGAAATAGGCATACTGCCAGATCGGGTGTCGAATAATGCTCATGAGTTTCCCCTCCTTCCCCGGAAAAATGAACAGCTACTATAGCGGCACTCGGCGGGGCGCGGTCAATGACCAATACAGTCAAAGATGAATTTATGCTGCATTAGGGGCTTAACCTTCGCCGTCTGCCTGTATAGGCTAGCGGTCCACAATCATTCCAGGGGAGGGATATATGTCTGTAGAGAATGCTGAACGCTTCATCCGCTTCATGAAAGAAGATGATGACCTGAAGGAAAAAGTCCGTAAGGCGGGCCCAGAAAATTTCGAAGCGGTCACTGCCGCTGCCGGTGCTTCCTGCACGGCCTATGAGGTCGCCTGCGCCATCGCCCGCGCATCCTAGGGGGACGTCTTGAGCTGGCTCGTTACCGGTGCGGCAGGCTTTATCGGCTATCACACCGCCAAAGCATTGCTGGAACGGGGCGAGCAGGTCGTCGGGGTCGATATCCTCAATGACTATTACGACCCGCAACTAAAACTCGACCGGCTGGAGCGTCTGGAAGAATATCCGGCTTTTCGGTTTCGCAAGGTTGATCTGGTCGACCTCGAAGGACTTCAAGGGGCCATTGAGGGCCGTGGCGTGCGCAAGGTTGTTCACCTGGCGGCCCAGGCGGGTGTTCGCCATTCTATCGAAAACCCCCATGCTTATGCCCAGTCGAACCTGGTGGGGCATCTCAATATTCTGGAGCTTTGTCGACACCTGGAGGGGTTCGAGCATCTGTCCTATGCGTCTTCGAGCTCGGTATATGGTGGCAATACCAAAATGCCTTTTTCCGAGGCCGACCCCGTCGATACGCCCATCTCGCTTTATGCTGCGACCAAGAAAGCAGACGAACTGATGAGCCAGGCCTATGCGCATCTGTATCGGATGCCCATAACGGGCTTTCGCTTTTTCACTGTTTATGGCCCCTGGGGCAGGCCAGACATGGCCATGTGGTTGTTTGCCGATGCGATCTGCGACGGGCGACCCATCAAGGTCTTCAACCACGGTAATATGCTGCGGGACTTTACCTTTGTAGATGACATCGTTGCGGGTGTACTGGCCGCATCAGACAGCCCAACGGCGGATGATGGAGAGAATGCCCCGCACCGGGTTTACAATATCGGCAACAACAAGCCTGAAAAGCTGATGGATATGATCGGCCTGGTCGAAAAATTCATGGGCAAAAAGGCCGAGCTCGACATGTTGCCAATGCAGCCGGGTGATGTGCCGGCGACCTATGCAGACATTTCAGCGATTAACGCTGATCACGGGTTTGAACCAACGACATCGTTGGAACAGGGGGTGGAGAAGTTCATCACCTGGTACAAGCGCTACCACGGCATCAACTAGTCAGTGGGGGGCTCAGGAAACCGGGTTGCGCCTCAATTCGCGCGAGGGGTTGCCAACCATCACCGCACCGTCGGGGACATCTTCATCGATATAGGCCCCCATGCCGATAATGGCCCCCTGGCCAATGCGGCGTGGTTTGTCTGCAGTGCCGGGTGTGACAATGGCCCCATTCCAGACCTGCGCAAAGTCGCCGACATGGGTGTGTTCAATACAGACCTGCGAGCCGATGGTGACATAGTCACCCAAGGCACAGTTCTGCCCGATCAGTGAGGCGCCCAGCACCAGCAGGGAACGGCCGACCGTGGAATTTACGGAAATGCCGGCCCTGCCCAATAATATACCCGGGCCTGGCGGTGTGTGCGCCAGGCACTGGCTTCTAGAATGGTATATGCCAAGCAGCCCAAAGCCATGGCTTTCGAGCTCTTCTGAAAGGTGTTTTCTGGCAGAGCCATCGGCGATTCCCACATTGAAACATGTTTCCTCCGGCGGCAGTGCCTTGAAGTCATCCAATGACATTACCTCATGACCGGCATAATGGTCTGTCTCGGACTCGCTCTCTACGTAAACAAGCCTCGGATTCTGCTGCAACAGCTCGGGATTGAAGTGTTCCAGAGACCACGGAATTTGCGGCATAAATTCCGGGCCAACACCGCCAATGCCGATTAAACCAATGGTTACCATGGCTCACCGCCAAAAAGCTGGATGGGGTCCACAGGTTTGGCCGGATTACCCGCCATATGCGCCCCTGGCACTACATCGCCAATAACAATTGCATTGGCATGGATAACGGCCCCTTCGCCGATGCGTGTAGGCTTGTCGGGTTTTCCCTGCATGACCATGGCACCGGTACAAATGGTGACATGATCCTCGATAATCGCGTTGCCACTGCAGGCCACGCGATGCCCAAAGGTAACATAGTCGCCAATCTCATTATGGTGGGACACGGTGGTGCTGACACCGGCATGAAAGTACTTCCCGATGCGCACATTGGAGTTCAGGGTGTTGAGATAAGGCAACAGCCAACCGGGTTCCATGGTTACATCGGGCAATATAAGCGTCGATGGATCTGAGAGGCTCAGTGGTGAAACACCCTGGTGCAGCATCAGGGTTGCGGCCTGTTTACGATGCCTGCTGTCTGCAATGGCGGGGTTAAAATATTTGGTTTCAGCCTCCAGCGCGCAAAACTCGGCGGCGCTCATAATATCATGGCCACCCAGAGTGCTCGTTCCGGGTTTCTGGGAGACAAAGACCACCTGAAAACCCTCGTCATCTGTACCCGGATGGGCCAGCTGCAGGGAATGCGTAGCTGTATGCATGGCGGTACGTGCTGCAATGCCTGTTCCCAATATACCCAGCACGATCATGATTCGTGCTCTTTCCGTGGGGCGGCAACAAGCGCGCCTGCTGGAACATCTGCTGTGACAAATGTGCCTGCCTTGATTGTCGCGCCGGTGCCGATTCGTAAGGGCGTGCCCGCAGTGCCTGCGGCGATGACGGCGCTTTGTTCTATTGTGACATTGTCTTCGACGATGACATTTCCTTCGCAGACAACACGATGGCCAGCGGTGACAAAGTTGCCGACCCGGGTGCCTGGCCCAAAGATCGTAAACGCACCACACATAAAGTGCTGACCGATGGACTCCACGTCACAGAAGAAGCTGTACTGGCCGATAACGGCACCCATATCCTGCCATTTGTTGCCACGGACTTCTGTTGTCGGGTGGATCATGGCCAGCGGGCGTGCTGCGCTGCTTTTGACTATTTCTGACAGTGCCTGTCTGGCTTTCCCGTTGCCTTCGGTGATGGCAAAGAAGTCGCTCGCTGTCGTTGTCGCCACCCATTCGTCAACGGCGCAAGCCTTCAAACCTGCAGCCGTTGCCTGCCATGGGTCGTCTGTCACAATGACATCTTCTCTCTCTTGCGTGGCGAGAGAGGGATAGTGCGTACCAAGTGTGTCGTCCAGAACCGTCAGCAGGTCCAGAGCCAGGCCGTCGGTTCCAATAATGCCAATCCGTGACATGGGTTGGTACGTTAGGATAGTTACCGGAAAACAGGTAGTGAATAATCGTCAGGGCTGGACGCGGGCCGGGTTGCCATAGACCACGGCACCAGCGGGAACGTCTTTGGTGACGACGGACCCCATGCCGACAACGGCGCCTTTGCCGATGCGCAGGGGTTTTTCCGGTGTACCCTGACGGAAGACAGCCCCCGCGCCGATATAGGCATTATCTTCAACGATCGTGTTGCCGTTAATGCTGACACGCGGTCCGCATTCTACAAAGTCTCCAATGACGCAATCATGGGAGATGTAGCTGTAGTCGAGCATCTGGAAGAAACTCCCCACGGTGCAGGTTGTGGCAATCATCGCGCAATAAGCCATGAAGAGGCCTTCGCCAATAGTGGTGTTATTTCGGATATTTACCTGAGGATGAATATGGGCCAGGGGCTTAGCGCCCCCCGCGGTCATCAGCTCTACCGTCTGTCGACGGTCTTGCCAACCTGAGAAGGAAAGGTTGAAATAGTGGTGACCTCTGTTCTCGGCCAGAAAGTCTTCGATCGACAGCACAGGATAACCCTGGACCTCGCGTTCCTTTGGCTCGGCATCAATGAAGACCAGCCGAACTTCATTTTCGGTTAGGCCGTCGAACTGCTTCAGGACGCTGGACATTGCGTAGTCCATATGGTCTCTGCCCAAGCCGCCAGCACCAACCAGGCCGTAGGTAATCATGCGAGAGCATTCCTTTTGTTGAGTGTCTGTCTGACGCTACGAATATAAAGATATGATGCACAAGATTACGGGTGGGTCGAGAGAAAAACCCAGCAGTAAACAGAAATTTACCAATCTCCTATAGCCGTACGAATGTGAAATATATGGACTTTTCGAGCAATGCTTCTTGGTCGGTTGAACGAGTGTCAGAGTCCGCTACAATGACGGCCCTGATGTACCGCAAGGGTCAGATACCACTAACAAAAGAGACGGACATTGTCTGACCTCGAATTTCGCAAACTTGATGATGAAGACGCACATCTTTATCGCGCGCTACGGCTTGAAGCCCTCAAAGAATCGCCCGATGCCTTTCTGGCAACCTATGAGGAAGATGCTGAGAAAACAGAAGCAGACTTCGTGCTGCGCCTGAACAACGACTATGCCGTTGGCTGTTTTCAGGATGATCACCTGATTGCCAGTGCAGATTTTTATGTCGCCGAACCTGGCCGCAGTAAACTGGCCCATAAGGGGACGGTTGCCGGTTTCTACGTGCGGCCGCGCTATCGGTCGACTGATGCGGCAGAAAAGTTGATGGATGAACTCATCGCCCATCTGCCGGACGACATTACCCAATTGAACCTGTCGACCATTGCTGGTGACGATCGGTCCCTTGCGTTCTACGAGAAGGTCGGTTTTCAGGTATGGGGGACTGAGCCGCGCGGGTCACGACAGAACGGTGTCTATCGCGACGAAATCCACATGGTTCGTTTTATCGACGACGCCTAACAGCAGCCACCACCGCTTTCATCTGATCCACCGGTCGTGTCGAAGGGCAGGGTGGTGCCGCAGCCTTCAAACACGCCGTAATGGGTGCTGTCATCCCCGATGAAATCGAAATGCCGTGCCAGTCGCGTGTCGTGCAACATCTGCCAGGTATTGCGACAGACGGGGAAAACCTTGCCCGTTTCGATCAGATGATGCTTGTCCAGCAGATAGCTGTGCGGGTGGTGGTCGATGGTGCCTTTGTAGATGACGGCCTGGCCGTAATCTTCACATTGAGGGTCCAGGTTCAGCAGTTTGAACAGCCGGTAAGTCGCGGAGTAGAAGCCAATATGGCCAACCTTCTGCTCAATTTCTGGATTGTCGATGGTCAGAGGGCGGTCTTCAACCAGCCGTGGGTCGAGGAAACCGGCCGCCTTGGCTGTTGTGACAAAGTCGTGCCAGTAAAAGGCACCTGACAAGCATTCGCCATACAGCACCGGGTCTTCTGCAAGGTGGCTGGGTATCCGCCTACCTGCATAAACATCTGAGAAATAAATTTCCCCGCCCGGTTTCAGTAGCCGATAGGCCTGTTCAAGCACGGCCTGTTTGTCTGGTGACAGGTTGATCACGCAATTAGAGACAATCAGGTCGAAGCTGTTGTCTTCCAGGTCGAGATCATCAAGCCGTTCGATATAGCCTTTCAGGAAACGCACATTGGATGCGCCATAGCCGAATTTTTCGGCGTGATAGTCAATGTGCCGGTTGGCAACATCCAGTTGCTCTTCGGTCATGTCGACGCCGACGACTTCGCCGTCTTCCCCAACCAGCTGGCTCAGCACATAGCAATCCCTGCCGGAACCCGCACCCAGGTCGAGAATACGCATGCCTTTCAGTTCGGCCGGGTTGACCAGCCCACAGCCGTAATAGCGGGCCATGACCTCATCATGCACCTTGGAAAGGGCAGATTTGATGTAGTCCGGCAGGTCTGTGTCCGTACAGCAGGCATTGGTTTGCAAGTCGTCTGACCCATGCAAAACCTTGCCGTAATAATCCTTGATCTGCTCGTGCTTCATACTGCGTCCTGATCCTGTTTACGCGCTCACGATTGAGCATAGCAGAGATAGGGCGGGGAGCAGGTTTAATCAACCAGCGGCATTCTGCTCGGCAATGATTTCGTCAATATGGGCACGGACGGCCTCTTTATCTTCAAACCAAAGGGCGTTGAGGCCGATAAATTCCCGAGATTCCGGCGGCACCTGGTCCTTGGGGAAAATGGCGCCGAAGACGCAGGCCTCAAAGCAAACATTGCAGTCGGTGCAGCGGTCCGGGTCGATCACTGATATGCGGTCTGCCAGGCGGGAGACAATGCAGTCTTCCGGGCACACAGCGATGCAGGACTGATCATTCACGCCAATACAGGCTTCTTTGACTACAAAGGTCATGGCTTCCTCCTGGGCATCTTCATGGCTGAAAGACACCATATCATGCATTGCGTTGCCTCAATTCACCGATAGACTGTGGCGAAAGCAATTCGGGGGATAGTGCATGTCAGACGTCAATCGCCAGTGGCAAGTGGCGCACACGCCGCAAAGCGAAGGCATGTGCCAGGAGCGCAGCTGTTTCGGTTATGCAGAGGCTCAGATACCCACACCGGGTGAAGGCGAAATCCTGACCCGTAACACTCATTTTGCCTGCGAACCGCTGGTGCATGCCATGGTGCGCGGGGTGCCGGGTCGAATTGACCCACTGCCAGCAGGCGAGGTTTTGCAGGGCCATGCGGGTGGCCAGGTCATTGCCTCTAACAACCCATCCTATGCGGTGGGCGACTGTGTGCCTGGCAATATAGATTGGGCGGATTACGCGTTGTCCACCGGCGAAGGACTGACACATGCGCCCGACGGGTTTGATTTGCCCACTGGGATGATCACCTTGGGGATGACCGGCCTGTGTGCCTATATCGGCATGTTCGGCATTTGCAAGCCTGCACAGGGTGATGTGGTTGTCGTGTCTGCTGCTGCCGGCGGTATTGGTGTGATCGCCGGGCAAATCGCCAAGCTCGCGGGCGCCTATACGATTGGCATCGCCGGCGGTGCTGAAAAGTGCGGGCGACTGACAGCTGAGGTCGGTTATGACGCGGCTATCGATTACAAGAATGACGACGTTGCTGCCCGGCTGGCTGAATTGGCACCCGGTGGTGTGAATGTGTTTTTCGATAATGTCGGCGGACCGGTGCTGGATGCTGTGCTGCTGAACATTGCCAACCGGGGCCGTGTGGCCATTTGCGGCGGCATATCGGGCTATGACAACCCGGGCACAGGCCTTGAGAACCTGATCACCATGGCACAGCGCAATGTGATGATGCAGGGGTTCTGGTATTCCGAACATAGCTATCTGTTTGAAGAAGGCATCAGCTGCCTGGGCAGCTGGCTGCGATCGGGCCAGTTAAAGGAAGTCTTTGACATGGCGGAAGGTTTTGACGCGGTGCCAGATGCCGCCCGCGGCATTTTCAGCGGCGCCAATATGGGCAAAAAACTTGTCCACATTGCGGACGCATAGGCTTTCTAAAGTTTTTGAGGGAGGAAAACATGTCACGACCCAAGCAATTCCCGGCGATTGATCTGATGATGTCTTTGCCGACCAGTTCTGGCAGCGCTGTGATGTCTGGCGTTGGCTCGCTTATTCGCCCGACGCCAGCGGAAAGCGCAGGCGACAGCCCCATTGGTTATCTGTTCAAGGGCGCACGGGACCGCGCAGATGAAGCCGCGGACATTGATGCTGTGGTTGCCCAGATGGATGCCCATAATGTGGCCATTGCGCAGATCCCTGTACATCCACGTGCTCCCGAAGGGGCGTTGGAGATTTTCGAGAAATATCCGACCCGCTTCATTGGCGACGTGAGCGTTGACCCCAATGAGGGGATGGAGGCAGTCCGCGCCTTGGAGCGCACGGTGAATCTGCACCCGAATATCAAGTCGTTTACGGCCTCACCCAGCTTTGTCTATCCGCAGGTGCCGCTAGACGACAAACGTTGGTACCCGCTTTACGTCAAATGCATCGAGCTGGGCATTCCCATGAATGTTTTTGTCGGCGTGCCGGGCCCACGCGTGCCTTTTAAGGGTCAGCACCCTGAGCTTTTGGATGAGATTGCCTGGTTCTTCCCGGAACTACAGATCGTGATGCGCCATGGTGGGGAGCCTTGGACGGCCCTGTGCTGCAAATTGATGCTGAAATGGCCGAACCTGCATTACTGCACCTCGGCCTTTGCGCCGAAATATTACCCGCGTGATGTGCTGGAATTCGCCAACACGCGTGGCCGCGACAAGGTGATGTGGACGGGCTACTACCCGGCACTGTCCTATGACCGCATCTTCGATGAAATGGACGACCTGCCCCTGCGGGACGAAACCTGGGGGCCATTCCTCTATGGCAATGCCGCCCGTGTCTATCGCTTGGAGGACATGCTGTCGGACAATGCTTAGTCTTCTGTCGGGGCTTTGTTGATAGCATCAGCGAACGCCCCAGCCAATATGCCTGTTGGCAATGCGATGATACCGATGCCCGCAAGAGCAAATACGCCAGCAAAAATTTTGCCCATGACTGTAATCGGAAACACATCTCCGTATCCTACGGTGGTTAGTGTCGCTACGCCCCACCACAAAGCGCGAGGGATGCTCCCAAAGCTCTCCGGATTATTCCCTCCTTCCAATCCGTACAATACCGTTGCAGATGCAAGCATTGCTAATAAGGCAGTGCATAAACTGATAAGGAGTTCATACTTTCTGCTCTGAATAGCCCCTACAATATTGGCTAATGCTGATGAATACCGCCCCAATTTAGCCAATGCGAGTATTCGCGTCATTCTGACAAGCCGTAGCAGAAAAGAGTCACCCATTCCGATTGATAGCCAAAATGGCAGAACAGCTAGCATATCAATGATAGCGATTGGACTGAAAGCGTAGCGCAGGCGACCCCATTTACCAGAATAGGTTGGGCTGTCCTTGGCGACCCAAAGTCGAGCGATATATTCCGCGGAAAAAACAACACCGAAAATTAAATCCAATGTATCAAATGATCTCGGTAGTAGTTCTCGGATCGTGTTTTCGGTGGATAAGACTGTTACTACGGTGGCTGTAAGAATGAAGCCTATCAATACTTTATTGAGAAATGACAAACGTTCATCGGCCGTGGCTTCGATATCCAGCTGGCGGTACAACTTTTTTCTGGTTTTCAACATGGTCATTCCTAAACGGCTAAAACATTTGGAGAAGCTACCACAGGTAGACAAAATGACCACAGTGTCGGCGAGCTAGGCTGAAGAACATGCTTCCCTGATGCCACTTGGGCCGTTCGCCCTGAGTGATTTCGATTGAAATGAGAAATTGTATCGAAGGGGATGACCACGCCTGGCCGTTCATACTTCGATACAACGCCTTCAGCGCCACTCAGTAAGAACGGCTTGCGTTCGCCTCCCTAGCCTTTAGCAATAGGCCGGTGACGCCGTCCGGGTTATCGACCATTAAATGATGCCCGCCTTCCAGCTCATGGGTTTGCCAGTTCGGGTCACCCTTGAGTTCATTGTAATAGCCGTGGGTCGACGGGTGCTCGAAGGCCGGGGCGAGAATGAAATGCTTGCCGCCTATGCTGTCCCAGGCAGCTGTCCTGCACACCGGGCCGCGGAATGTCTCCGTCGGGTGGTTTGAGGAATGGGCATTCACCCATTCGACATTTTCTGGCCAGGTGCCAAATTCCTCTGCCGTCATCGGTGGTGTTGAAATGCCATCATTGGCAGCAGTGGCTTCCTCAAATCGGTCGATAAACGCCTGGGGCACGGTGTCGAACATGCTTTGGCCATCTTCGGGCACCAGGGCGTCGAGATAGACCAGGCTTTTGATCTTGTCAGCCCGCGCATTGCCCGCGCCGGTAATGACCAACCCACCATAGGAATGACCACAGAGCACGACGTCTTCCAGATCGTAGCTGTCGATGACGCCGATCACATCATCCACATGGGTCTGCAGGTTGATGTTCCCGCTCAGCAAATGCGTGCGATCACCCAGGCCGGTCAGCGACGGTGTGTAGACCTGATGTCCCTGCGCCTGTAATTGATCGCGAACCCGCGACCAGCACCAGCCGCCCAAAAATGCGCCATGAACCAATACAAATGTACCCATGATTTCCCCCGACTTTTTTGCCAGCCTAGCGCAATCGACTGCCGCCTGCCTATAGTGGGCCAACAGAAGAGGGGAAGGGTACCATGAAGGAAGGCCATTTCATCCGGGTGCTGACACGGCGAGACGTGCTGCTTGTGTCATTCGGGGCCATGATCGGGTGGAGCTGGGTGATGATGTCTGGCGAATGGGTCGGTCGGGCAGGCTCGCTTGGTGCCATGATCGCCTTTGCCATTGGCGGTATTGCCGTCGTGTTGATCAGCCTCACCTATGCGGAACTGGCGTCAGCCATGCCCAAGGCGGGCGGTGAACACGTGTATAGCCACCGGGCGCTGGGCTTTGCGGGGTCGTTCTTTTGCACCTGGGCCCTGATCCTGGCCTACATATCTGTTACCTCGTTTGAGGCGGTGGCCCTACCGACAGTGCTGACCTACATGTTCCCGGATTTCCCCCAAGGCTATCTCTGGACCATTGCGGGGTGGGACGTGACGGCCACCTGGGTGGCCGCTGGTGTGCTCGGGTCGGTCATGATGTCTTGGATCAATATTGTTGGCATCAAACCGGCGGCAGTGTTCCAGGCCATTATTACTCTGTTCATTATGGCAGTCGGCGTCATGTTCTTCACCGGGTCTGGTGTAGCCGGTGACCTATCCAATATGGACCCGCTATTTGTTGGTGGTGCCGTTGGTGTCATGGGTGTGTTGATCATGGTGCCGACCATGTTTGTCGGGTTCGATATCATCCCCCAATCCGCAGAAGAAATTAAACTGCCCTTTGGCGAGATCGGCAAGGTACTGGTCGTCTCGGTCGTCATGGCGGTGCTGTGGTATGTGCTGATTATCCTCGGTGTTTCACTCGCCTTTGACGAAACAGCCCGTGGTGCAGCTGACCTCGTGACCGCAGATGCCAATGCCGCCGTCTATGGCGGTAATTGGGCGGGCACAGTGCTGGTGCTGGGTGGCCTGGCGGGCATTCTGAGCTCCTGGAACGCCTTTGTGATGGGGGCGGGTCGGGCGCTTTATGCCATGGCCCATTCTGGCATGTTGCCGGCGTTCCT
>JAURPT010000107.1 GCA_030836535.1 Alphaproteobacteria bacterium | reverse complement strand
AGTGCAACCGGTTGCACTTTGACATCAAATTCACGGGCCTTGACGATGATGTAGCCAATCTTGTCGGGTGAAATATTCAGCATGGGGGTGCCTCCGCTTCCTGATGGCCTTATCAGAAAGCAAACACTTATTAGGCACATTGATCCCGATCAAGCTAGAGGCTTAGTCGTCCTTTCGAACGGGTTCCTCAAGGAAGTGCCGCCCTTCCCGATCTTCGACCTCAATAACCCACAGGTCCCGGTCATAGCCCCGTTGGCGATCAATATAGGCATCTGCATCCGTTTCGCTTACCAGCGCATTACCCGTCGCCATACGCCAATATCGATGACCATCCATATCGGTGGCTGGCTGATAGACGGCGCACCCATCCACCAGCGTGTTGATTTTCAGTAGCACAACGCCTGCAGTGTCGTCCCCATGGTGCACAACCATGGCCGACACAGCCATAGATTGGCAGCGGCGGATATAGGCCGCCGCCCACATTTTGGCCGACAGACGAGGTGCGGGCATCATTGCTCCTGAGAACCAAGGTAAGGTGTTAAAGCGTGGCGTAACGTGTCCTTAGGCAGAGGTCAACAGGCCGCTTGCGACAGGACCGCTTGGCTTACTTGTTTTTCTCGGGCAGGATGGCGCCAACCAACATCAATCAACAGGCTCGATATGAAGATTTACTACGCCCCGGCGGGTACCAACAACATTCGCACCAAAATCTACCTCAATGAAAAGGGGTTAGATATCCCGCTTCAACCAGTGGACATCATGAAATACGAGCACAAGCAGGAGCCTTTCCTGTCCAAACACCGCCTGGGGCGCTTGCCGGTCATGGAACTGGATGATGGCACCATCATTACCGAAAGCATGGCCATCTGCCGCTATCTGGAAGAAGTGAACCCGGAACCACCCTTGTTCGGCACCACACCGCTGGAAAAGGCCAATATCGAAATGTGGAGCCGTCGGATTGAGCTGGAATTGCAGATCTACTTTTCAGCTATTCTGCGCAACACGCAGCCGTTCTTCGCCAAAAGCGTCTACCAGGTGCCTGAATATGTTGATGCCTGTCACAAGACTGTCCAGGACCGCTTTGTCTGGCTGAATGACATTATGGGTGACACGGAATATCTGGCTGGTGATACCTTCAGCGTAGCAGACATAACCGGTGTTTCTGCCTTTCTGATGATCCGTCAAATCAAGGTCGACGTACCTGAGACGCTAACTAATCTACACGCCTGGCTGGACCGGGTTAAGTCCCGCGACAGTGTTCAGGAATTTATAAGAAAGAAGTAACCATGAAACTCGGCAAACGCTCGGTATGGGCGCCAACAGACGGCTTTAACGCACAAGATTTAGCCGCCTTTGCACAGCGCCTTGAGGGTTGGGGCTATTCAGCCCTCTGGATTCCCGATGCAATGGGACGCGACCCATTGGTCGCCGCCTCCTGGATTTTGGCCAATACAAAAGACCTGATTGTTGCCACCGGTATCGCCAACATATACAGCCGTGATGCCTCCACCATGCGGGCTGGCCAAATTACCCTGAACGAACAATCTGGCGGTCGTTTCCTGCTTGGCCTTGGCGTATCACACCAGCCATTTGTGGAAGGCGTTCGCGGGCATGACTATCTGCCCCCCGTACCGACCATGCGCAACTATCTGGAACGCATGAAAGCGCAACAATTCATGGGCCAACCTGCACCCGAAGAACCGCTCACGGTCATTGCCGCCCTTGGCCCCAAGATGTTGGAACTCGCTGGTACCGTCGCCGATGGCGCACACCCTTATTTGGTGCCGCCCGAGCACACAGCACAGGCCCGCGACATCACCGGCCCTGATGCATTGCTATGCGTTGAACAGAAGGTGATCTTCGAGACCGACCCGGACAAAGCCCGCGGGCTTGCTCGCGAGATGTTGCAGATTTATCTGCCCCTGCCGAACTATCGCAACAATTTGCTGCGCTGCGGCTATACGGAAGATGATTGCGAGAATGGCGGTAGCGACAGGCTTGTTGACGGCATTATTGCCTGGGGTGACGAGAAAGCTATCGCAGAGCGCTTGCAGGCTCATGAAGATGCTGGCGCGAAACAGGTTTGCATTCAAGCCCTGGGCGGTAAAGCTCCAGGTCTACCAGATGAACGCATTCTGGAAGCCTTGGCCCCTAACGCCTAGCTACCCAGGAATACAAAAGGATCGTCAGATTAAATCTGGCGATCCATGCCTTCCCAATAGGGTGCGCGTAGCTTCTTTTTCCAGATCTTGCCCGAATCTTCCCGCGGCAACTCGTCAGCAAACTCGATCGTGCGCGGCACCTTGTAGCCTGCCACTTCGGCCCGCATGAAAGCGGTAACCTCGGCTGCATCCATTGCGACGCCATCTTCCAGCTCGACATGAGCACACAGGCTTTCACCAAATTCAGCATCAGGAATGCCAAAGACGGCACAGTCTGCAACACCAGGCATTGTTACCAACGTTGCTTCCACCTCTGCTGGGTAGATGTTCACGCCACCGGAAATGACCATCTCAATTTTGCGGTCCCGCAGGAACAGATAGCCGTCTTCGTCAAGGCAGCCGACGTCACCGATACAGACAAGCCCCTGACGGCCAATCTCCGCGCGCTTTTCTTCGTGCCCGTGATAGGTAAAGTCCGGCATGCCTTTCATACCGACATAGATGTCGCCGACTTCGTTGGGGCCGAGTTCCTTGCCCTCGTCATCAAAGATCTTGATGGTCGCACCAGTCAGGGCCTTACCAACCGTGCCCGGGCGCTCCAGCGCATCCGCGCTGTTGACGGCGGAGACGAGACCCATTTCGGTACCGCCGTAATATTCGTTAATGACGGGACCAAACCAGTCGATCATCTGGCGTTTAACTTCAGGTGAACACGGGGCCGCACCATGAGTGATAAACTGCAGTGACGAGATGTCGTACTTGTTTTTCACATCATCAGGCAGCGCCAATAAACGCACAAACATGGTGGGGACCATAATGGCGTGGGTCAGCTTGTGCTGCTCAACCAGCCGCAGGAAATCTTCTGCATCAAAGCGCGGCTGCAATACAGTATAGAGCCCCATATTCTGGGATGCATTGGCATAGGAATTCGGTGCTGAATGATACATCGGGCCGGTTACCACCGTGCGGATGTCCATGCTGGTGAAACCCCAAGCCTGCATAGCCGCCATCATGATGGTCTGCATGGCTTCTGCCGCTACCGAGGGGTCAACTTTGGTGCGTTTCACACCCTTGGGGCGCCCCGTTGTGCCGGATGTATAGAACATGGCACCAGGGGCATCTTCAGCCGGTTTCTCAAGCGCTGTCT
>JAURPT010000106.1 GCA_030836535.1 Alphaproteobacteria bacterium | reverse complement strand
GGTCAACACGATGCCCGCAATACCTGGCAGGGTCAGCACCGCGCCCAGCATGGAAAGGGCACCGGCAATCATCACCAGATTGATCAACAGCGCGATATTGGCTGCAATACCAAAGCTGCCATAGCTCAGCGCGATAAAGATCAGCACGCCAATCATGCCAATGATCGCCGCATTGCGGCCTGCCTCAACAGAATCTGCACCCAGATCTGGCCCGACTGTACGTTCTTCCAACACCTTGAGTTTGGCTGGCAGCGCACCGGCGCGCAGCAGGATTGCAAGATCGTTCGTCTGCTGAGGCGTGAATTGCCCCGTAATCTGCCCGCTACCACTCAGGATTGGTTCCTGGA
This sequence comes from Alphaproteobacteria bacterium, assembly GCA_030836535.1. Classification (GTDB taxonomy): domain Bacteria; phylum Pseudomonadota; class Alphaproteobacteria; order SMXS01; family SMXS01; genus SMXS01. The sequence goes on along the minus strand of JAURPT010000106.1, from coordinate 6,118 downwards.
TAACCGGTGCGGAGATCACCTCATCATCGAGCTTGATCGCAAATGGCTTGCCCACATTGGTGCGCGTCGCTTCTGCAAACAGCTTGCCGCCTCGTGCATTGAAGGTAAACGCCACCGCAGGGCGGTTGAATTGGTCAAAGGCCGCTGTGGCATTGGTCAGGTCGGCACCATCAACCATCACCTTGCTTTGCAGGGAATAAGGTATGCCCTGCCCCTCACGCCCATCAGGGTATTCATTGACCAGCTCGGAACCACGTGGCACACGCCCTCTCGCCAGCGCGCTGGGGTCAACATTGGTGTCCACCATGTGGAAGGTCAGACGTGCGACCTTCCCCACCAGTGCCTTCACGGCGTCCGGGTCATCAATACCCGGCACCTGGACAAGAATACGGTCATCACCCTGGCGCTGGATAGTTGGTTCCTGAGTGCCCATTTCGTCAATTCGGCGACGAATGATTTCGATAGACCGTGCCAATACCTCACTTTGGCGCTGCAAGAGCGCCTCATCGGTATAGCGCATTTCAATCGTGTTACCTGAAGCATCAACTGTGAAGGTTTCAAAAGTGCCCAAGGCGGTATTCACCGGCTGAGAGAATTCTTCCAACGCATCGACCGCCTGGTCGACTTTAGCTGAGTCGCTGATACGAACCTGAACGGCATCATTGCGAATGACTGGCCGCTTGAAGCGGCGAACACCCGCATCGCGCAAAACATCCGGCACGGTGGCCCGCAGCTGGACGAGCTCCTGCTCATTCACGCCTTCAATATCAACTTCCCAAAGTAGATGCACACCACCCTGCAGGTCGAGACCCAGATTGATCTGCTGCTTCGGCATCCAGTCCGGCAAGTCTACCAGCTGGTCATCATTCAGAAAATTGGGGGCTGTAAACCAGAAGCCCATCAGGCAGGCTCCGATAATGGTAGTGATCTTCCACGTGGAAAAGTTCAGCATGGCGTGTCGCTCTTGCAGGTGGCCGGGACTGGCCGAATTGACCTAGTTGTCGTTGTCGACGGCAGGTTCGCCCTTGGAGCGAACATCGGCCAAAGTATTGGTAACAACGTGCACGCGCACGCCATCGGCAATTTCGACGACCACTTCGTCGGCGCTTTCCACCTTGGTAACAGTGCCCATCAGGCCGCCACCGGTCACTACCTTGTCACCACGACGAACGGCTGCGACCATGGCAGCGTGTTCTTTGGCACGTTTCTGCTGCGGGCGAATGAGCAGGAAGTAGAAGACGACAAAAATGAGGATAAGAGGCAGAAACTCGATAAAGCCACCGCCAGCACCGCCGGCAGACTGAGCATAGGCAGGGGATATGAACATAAACGTCTCCTTGACCGCTGGTTGTTGCGCGGACTATAGCGGGCACGCAGTCAATTGCAATATGAACCAAAGCGCGACCGGCTTTTAACACCGTCGTTTAGCAGCGGAACAGGCGACAAGCCTGAACCGTACAAGGGAGAGAGATAGTGAGCGCCGGGGAAGACAACAAGGATCAAATTTCACTCGCTGATATTGCCAGCCAGCTGGATCGCATAGCCCGCGCGCTGGAAACTGGCAGTGGCACGCCTGAAGACCTGGCAATTGATCCGGCCTCCAATGCCTTTGTCTGGCACACCCAGCCAGACCGGCTGGTGTCTGTTCCCACCGTCAACCGGGTGGACTTTGACCTGTTGCGGGGGATCGACCGCGTGCGCGACATATTGCTCGAGAACACCCAGCGCTTTGCCAATGGTTTTGCCGCCAATAACGCCCTGCTTTGGGGGGCACGCGGCATGGGCAAAAGCTCGCTGGTCAAAGCTGTACACGCCAAGATCAACGAAGACGCGCCCAATTCTCTGGTGCTGGTCGAGATCAACCGAGAAGACATCCCTTCCATGCCACGTCTGCTACACGCTGTGCGCGACCACGGGCGACGTGTCATCCTGTATTGCGATGACCTGTCCTTCGACCATGACGACACGACATATAAAAGCCTGAAGGCTGTGCTGGAAGGCGGGCTGGAAGGCAGGCCCACCAATGTTGTGTTCTACGCAACCTCCAACCGTCGCCACCTGATGCCCCGCGATATGATGGAAAATGAACGCTCTACCGCCATCAACCCCGCAGAGGCCGTAGAAGAAAAAGTTTCGCTGTCCGACCGCTTTGGTCTTTGGCTTGGCTTTCATTCCTGCTCTCAGGACGACTACCTGGCCATGATCGATGGCTATGTCGCTGAACATGGACTAGCTGGCGACCAAGCAGACATTCACCACGATGCGCTGGAATGGTCCGTTACGCGCGGGTCCCGCTCTGGCCGCGTTGCCTGGCAATTCATCCAGGACCTGGCAGGCAGGCAGGGTAAGTCACTGGCATAGGTTTCAGTCGGTCTGGGGGGGGGACAATGAGGGACGACGGAAGCAGCCAAAAAATCTTGATTTTCCTACCGGGGTTACTCCCCGGTGGTGCGGAGCGAGTCATGTTGCGGGTCGCGGAATCAATGACCGCCCGCGGGCATGAAGTCGACGTCGTCATTGCAGAACGCAATGAGGATCTCATCAGCCTGCTGCCACAAGACGTTGGCTACCACAAATTGGGATGCCACAATCTCAAAGCAGCCATCAGACCTTTTGCCGTCTATCTCAAAGCCCAAAAGCCCGACGTGGTATTGTCCGCGATGACGGTTGCCAACTGCATTGCAGCATTGGCCGTTAAACTTACCTGTTTACACATTCGCCACGTGATGTCGGAGCGCAACCTCTATTCAGCCCAGACATGGCCTGGCCGTTTCAATCGGCTGCTGATCCCTGCAATGACCCGTCTGTTGTATCCACAGGCAGACGCCATCACTGCCGTCTCCTCAATGGTTGCAGACGATCTGGCCGAGCATGTAGGCATACCGGCACATTCCATCACGACGATCCCCAATCCAACACCCGAGCGCCCTGCCCCATCAGCTGTTGCGCCTCACCCGTGGTTAGATGAAGACATTCCCGTTTTCCTGGCCATTGCTAGTCTTACGAAGCAGAAGGACTACCCAACACTGTTACACGCATTTGCGGTGCTCCTGCGAGACCAACCCGCTCGCCTGCTGATCTTGGGCAAGGGTGACGAAGAAGAGGCACTGAAGACGCTTACAGATGAATTGGGCATGACAGAAAAAATATCATTTGAAGGCTATCGCTTTGATCGGCATGACTATTTGAGCCGCGCTGACTTTTTCGTCCTGTCTTCCACCTATGAAGGCATGCCCAACGCGCTTTTAGAGGCAATGATTCACAATCTACCAGTGATTTCTACCAAGTGTCCCGGAGGCCCTATGGAAGTATTACAGAACGGCCAATATGGCCTGTTGTGTAAGGTCGGCTCTCCCGAGAGCATGGCAGCAGCCATGGCGCAGGCGCTTGAAAACCCGGAAAAAGCGCGTGGAGCAGCGAACCTCGAGCGGTTTGAAGCCGACCGCATATTCGACGCCTATGAACGCGTTTTGCTTGGCTAGCTATTCACCATTATAGAATTTCTGCCAGCTCTCTAGCCCTTCAGGCCAGTCGGCAGGTTGCGGCTCGCCGGTGATGAAAACACGGTCCTCTTCCTTGAGGATTGCAGGATATTTGGCCGCGTCGACATAATACATAAAGCCGGTAACCCGCTCCTTGAACCGCCATTGCCCATCATAGCGGGTGTAGATGTCTTTATAGCGAAGCGCACCAACGGTCGGCTCACCTTGATTGATCATTTCTACATGGGCGTTCACGATGCCATAGGCTGTATCATCGCCGTCGAACCAGATGACATGGTCGTGCGTGTAATGGTTGGAAACAGTCATCAGATTGAAACGATTTTTGTAGTGCGCCACGACGGCATCCGCCCCTTCCAGCTTGCCGCTGGCACCTTTGCCCGCAAAGCAGACATCCGGGGCAAAGACTTCGTACAGGCCATCAATATCGCGATTATCGACAATCATGCCATAGCGCGCAACGAGGCTACGAATTTCATCTTTGTCTTCAATCAGTTGAAGGCGCGTCGCCAGGGTGTCTAGATCTGCCATCTTCTTTCCTTAAGCGGCTGGTAGATATTTCTTCGGGTCGACCGCCTGCGACCCTTTTCGAAGTTCAAAATGAAGTTGCGTGCGGGTAACCCGACCGGTGCTGCCCGCCCGACCGATCGTCTGGCCGCGCTTCACCGTCTCGCCCCGCTTGACCATCACCTGGCTGAGATGCCCATAGGCGGAAACCCAACCACCAGAATGACGCACCAATATCAGGTTCCCAAATCCAGCCAGTTCATCGCCAACATAAACAATGGTGCCAGAGTCTGTCGCCTTGATGGCCGCGCCTCTTTGGGCGGCGATATTGATACCATCATTGTGCAGCCCGCCCTTTTTGGGGCCGAAACTCGACAGTACCTGTCCCCGTAGCGGCCAGGCAAACCCATTACCGGAGCGCGGTGGTGGCGGAGCAACAGCGACCTGTTTCGACGGCTTGCGCTTGCTCGTTGCGCTAGTTCCTCTACGAGGGGCAACCGCCACTGCTTTGCGCGTTTGCGGTGGCAAGGTCAGTTGATCACCAATTTCCAGCGTATAGGGCCCGCGAATATTATTGGCGCGTGTCAGTTCTGCCATATCGACACCAAAGCGACGGGAAATGCCGTAGATCGTGTCGCCTTTAACAACCGTATAGGTGCGAGCAACGGGTAACCGGAGTGTCTGACCAATTTCGAGGTGATACGGCGCCCTCAGGCCATTGAGGCTGATGATCTCGCGGGGGTTCAGGCCATATTTCCGGGCAATGCCGTAGACCGTGTCACCATTCATGACCTTGATGCGCGCCGGCGCTTTTATTGTCGATGATCTTGCAGGCTTGGCCGCAGTAGAAGAACGATAAGACGGGTTATTAGAGCCATAGGTATCGGGCGACCCACCGCAGCCGCTTAGCACCAGCGCCAAACAGCCTATTAGTGCCAAACCTGCCTGTTTTGTGAACACCCGCTCCATGGCGAAAAGATAGAGCCATCAGGCCCCAACCGCAATTCTTCTGACCTCATCCTGCCAGGAGAATTGGCTTAACCAGCTTCGGTTCCCTTGAGCATGGGCACAAAACGGACGGGAATCAGTTCTTCCGTCGATAATTCCTCACCCTGCTTGGTGATTTTCAGAATCTGCTGTTTGCCATGCGGGCCAACGGGGATAACCATAATACCGCCATCATCACTGAGTTCATCCAGCAACACGGGCGGTATTTCTTCTGCAGCCGCCGTCACCAGAATACGGTCAAAGGGTGCAGCCTCTGGCCAACCTTTGAAGCCGTCACCATAACGCATGGAGATGTTGGACAGACCCAAATCGGCAAAGGCCTGCTTGGCTGTCTCGTTCAGCGGTCGGTGGCGTTCCATGGTGTAAACCCGGCGCGCCAGTTGCGCCAACACCGCTGCCTGATACCCAGAACCCGTGCCAATTTCCAACACACGCTTGCCTTCGCATTCCAGCGCCTGGGTCATATAGGCAACCACATAAGGCTGAGAAATTGTCTGCCCACTGGCGATGGGCAGTGCGGTATTCTCGTAGGCACGGTCCTGCATGTTGGCGAGTACAAAGGCCTCGCGCGGAACCATCTCCATCGCCGACAAGATTTTGGTGTCGGAAATACCTTCCCGGCGCAGCTCCATAATGAGCCGGATTTTGCGGCTCTCGTCGCTCACGGCTAGGCTCCGATCACCTCTAGCCCACCCATATAGGGCTGCAGCACAGCGGGAACAGCAATGGTACCGTCTTCCTGCTGGTAATTCTCCATCACGGCAATCAGCGCACGACCAACTGCCAGGCCGGACCCATTGAGCGTGTGAACAAAGCGCGTTTGTTTTTCGCCCTCAACACGGTAGCGCGCACCCATGCGCCGGGCCTGGAAAGCCCCGGTGTTGGAGCAGGAAGAAATTTCGCGATAGCGCCCCTGCCCCGGCAACCAGACTTCAAGGTCATAGGTTTTGCGGGCAGAAAAGCCGGTATCACCCGAACACAGGGTCATCACCCGATAAGGAAGTTCCAGCGCCTTGAGGACGGCTTCTGCACAACCACGCAGGCGTTCCAGCTCGTCTTCAGAATCTTCTTCACGGGTGATAGAGACCAGCTCGACTTTGTCG
>JAURPT010000105.1 GCA_030836535.1 Alphaproteobacteria bacterium | reverse complement strand
TCGGCCCACATGCGGTCGTACTTCTCGTTGATGTGGATATTGTGATCCTCCAGATCGGGCTCGCTGAGGTAGATCGACGAGATCAGGTTGCCGCGATGCATCTCGTCACCCCAGACGGCCCACTCGGGGAGACCGGGTTCGATCATGGCCTCGGGCAGGCTGACGCGACCGGTCATCTGCCCCAGGTAACCGTCACCGGCGATTACCACAGGATTGCGATACTTGAACGCCAGCTCGAATGCCAGCATGGTGATGTCGAGCATCTCCTGCGGTGTCAGCTGTGGCTGAAAGTCAGCCTCGGTGAAGTGTTGGTTGGCAGCCTTGATCATGTACCTTCATACGGCACGGTTGCCAAATGGATGACCTAGGACCAGACGTCCTCGCCGTCACGCTCAACCTGGAACAGACGGTGCAGGTCGTGTGACAGAATCTTGTCCACATGCAGCTGCATCATGTGACGGTCGGGTGCATCGAACTTTTCGATCTCGGCTTCCAGAACTTCAGGCGCTGGCGGCTGGCCACCCCCGGCGCGCGTTAGGAAGGCTTCAGTGAACTTGCGCAGCAATTCTGCATCCTGCTTGATCTCGATGGTGCCGCGCAGGGTGACCTGCCGCCCAATACTCTCGGGGTCCCAGATGCAGAAAGAGGCTGCAGGGTTGCGCGACCAGGCGTGGTATTTGGCTCGATTGGTCGTCGACGTCACGGTAATCACACCATCAATCAGCACATAGAGCATGACGGCGGAAACCGGCTTGTTGTCCTTGGTGACCCAGGAAACAACGGCATGGGTGGCCCGGCCGACCAGGTCATTGACGGCGTCATCGTCCAAAGTGAAGGGGGCGATTTCACGGCGTGCAAACCATGCGGGGCGTTCGTTATTGTCACTCACGGTAGTGTCTCCTGTGCAGCTGAGGTGTTGAGGCGGACTTTATCCCCATGCCCGGTAGATAGCAATCGGCGCAACCCCAGCACTTGCAATTGCCTGACGGGAAGGCTTTGATTTTACCCAGACCTGTACACAGCCAGACCAGCACACAGAAAGAGCCTCCCATGTCTGCACCAAAGAGTAGCCTCGAACAGACTGTTAACTTCTTTTCGCCTGAGGAGATGGCGGATCCTGGCGTCTCGATTCATCGCCTGTATGCAGGGGACAGAGTGCACCGGTTCGATGCGTTCGACCCGCCCTTTTTTGTTCTGTCGCGGTTTGAAGATGTGAACCATGTGTTGATGAACCCGACCCGGTTTCTTTCAGGCTATGGCCAGGGGCCCAATTTTATCGAACCAGCAGGCATCGTCTCCGATGCGCCCATGCATACATTCTTTCGTGAACTGGTGCAGGATGATTTCAAACCCGGCGCCATCAAGGCGCTTCGCCCGCGACTGGAAGCTATAGCCGAGGACCTGCTGGATGCTGTTGAAGGGAAGGATGTCTGGGACCTGCATGATGACTATTCTTTCCCGCTGCCAGTCATCATCATCTGTGAGATTTTCGGTATTCCGACCGATGATATTGATCAGTTCAAGATGTGGTCCGACATGTCAGTGGCGGCCCTCTCGGCGCAGGATGGTTCCGCCTATCAGGCCGAGTTGGAACGCATGAGCGCCTACATCCTCTCGCTGGTGCGGGAAAAGCGCACCAATCTGGACGACAACAGCCTGGGCGCGCGGATTGCCCGCGCCCAGTGCGATGGCGTGCCATTGTCGGACGAAGATGCCGTGCGGATCATCACCCAGCTTTTTGTGGCGGGGAATGAGACGACAACATCCTTGATGACGAATCTGATGATGCGCCTCCTGGGGGAGGGTTATCAGTGGGCAGACTATTGCGCAGGCAAGATTGATACGGCCAAGGCGATTAATGAGAGCCTGCGCTATGACCCGCCGCTTCTGGCGATGTTCCGTACAACAGCGGAAGATGAAGAAATTGACGGTGTGACGATCCCGGCCAACACGAAGGTCATGATCCACTATGCCGCCGCCAATCGCGACCCCGATGTTTTTGAAGATTCCCACCAGTTCGATGTACACCGGCCGATCCGCCGTATGCTGTCCTTTGCGTTGGGGGTGCATTTTTGCGTGGGGGCGGAACTGGCGAAGCTGGAAGCAACCGTCATGCTGGAGGCGCTGCGCAAGCGCCACCCCAACCTCAAACTGGCTGGGGAAAGCGAACGCATTGGCCCCTTCCTGTTCTGGGGTCGCAGTAAATTGCCTGTCACAAGCGGGGGCTGATAATCGGCCGTTGCCGCCCGCGTTCACAGCGCCTATACATGCGGCACATTTCAGGCCCGAAGACAGGAGAATGTGATGCGGGACGTAGTAATTTGTGAACCGCGCCGGACAGCCGTTGGCGCTTTTGGTGGCTCCTTCAAGGATACCCCCGTACATGAACTCGCAGCCGCCGTTGTTCGAGACATTGTTGCCCGTACCGGGCTGAACACTGAACTGGTGGATGATATCTTGTTTGCTAATTGCTACCCGACCATGGAAGCCCCTGCGCTGGGTCGTGTTGTTGGGTTGGATGCCGGTCTGCCGATTACAGCAGGTGGTCTGCAGATCGACCGCCGATGTGGCTCAGGCCTGCAGGCGATCATCTATGGTGCCATGCAGGTGGGCTCTGGTGGGTCCGACATGGTCATCGCCGGTGGCGCAGAAACCATGAGCCGCGCACCGTTCTACACGGTCGACAATCGCTTCGGTGTTAAAGGCCCGTCCATCACGCTTGATGATGCTCTGACCCGTGGCCGCATTACGGCGGGTGGTGAAAATTATCCGGTCGCCGGGGGTATGATTGAAACCGCTGAAAACCTGCGGAAAGAATACAGTGTTACCCGTGAAGAGCAGGATGAATTGGCAGCCCGTTCCCACGCCCGCGCCCATGCGGCGATGGAAGATGGCCGCTTCGCCCAAGAAATCGTGCCGGTCACTATCAAGACCCGTAAGGGCGACGTGGTCATCGACACAGACGAACATGTACGCCCCGGCACGACGGCTGAGGCGTTGTCCAACCTCCGGGCTATCCGCAGCAAGATTGACCCCGAATCAACAGTGACTGCGGGGAATGCCTCTGGCCAGAACGATGGCGCAGCAGCCTGTGTTATCACCACCCGCGAGATTGCAGAGCGTGAAGGCCTGAAGCCCATGGCCCGTATGGTGTCGTGGTCCCTTGCGGGTGTTGGCCCGGAAGTGATGGGTATTGGCCCCGTGGCGTCTTCCCAGCAGGCGCTGGAACGGGCAGATCTGTCGCTGGCTGACATGGATTTGATTGAGCTGAACGAGGCTTTTGCTGCCCAGGTGTTGGCCTGCACCAAGGCGCTGGGCCTTGAAGGTGACGACCATGACCGCATCAACGTTAATGGGTCGGGCATTTCCATGGGTCATCCGGTTGGTGCTACCGGTATTCGTATCCTGACGACCATGCTGATGGAGCTGGAACGTCGCGATGCCCGCTATGGTCTGGAAACCATGTGCATTGGCGGTGGCCAGGGTCTGGCCGCCATTTTTGAGCGGATTTAATCGTCCCCTGAACCTTCTGCCGAGGCAGCTTCTGCTGCCTTGGCGGCCATGGCACGGGGGTCGTATTTCCAGTCGCCTTCATAGCGCGGGGCGTATTTTTCGTAGGCCTTCATCATCTCGTCATAGCGATGCTGAATCCACACGACGTTGTAGGCGTGGGAGACAACATAATATTCCCCGGCCAGAATTTGCGGCCAGGCAATGCCGGTATATTCCTCAACATCCATGGGGGCATCGCCTGCCATCTCTGTCATTTCTGACTGCACAAAGCCGGGGCAGATGAAGGAGACGTCGATAAAGTCTGGCGTTTCTTCACGCAGCGCGTCAGACATCGAATGCAGGCCGTGTTTGGCGCTTTCATAGGCGAACATGCCGGGCACAATATTGAAGAAGGCGTTTTCAGAACCGACATTGTATATGGCGGCCGGCGTGCCGCGCTCAATGAAGCGCTTGCCGAATACCGACGCGCCATTCCAAACGCCCATATAATTCACATCCATCAGCTGCTTGATCTGGTCACGGTCGGCATCAATCACGCTGGAGGGTGGAATGAGAATACCCGCATTGTTCATAATGGCATCCGCCCCGCCAAAGCGTTCTTCGGCAAAGTCGGCGAGGGCAACGACCTGGTCATAGTCGGCAACATCACAGACGAAACCAGCAGCTTCTGCCCCGAGGCCTTCAAGCGTGGCGACAGCGGCGTCCAGTTTTTCCTGCCGACGGCCGGCTACAATGACTTTGGCGCCTGCGCCGGCGAACCGCTTGGCAAATGAAAAGCCAATACCTGTTGCGCCGCCGGTAATGAC
>JAURPT010000006.1 GCA_030836535.1 Alphaproteobacteria bacterium | reverse complement strand
TGGCATGGGCCACAAACTTTGATCGCCCGGCATTGTTGACCAGAATGTCAACGCGCCCCCATTTTTCGACAGTTTCAGCAACCATGCGACGGCAGTCGTCGTCATTCGAAATGTCGGCCTGGCAGAGCAGTACTTCGGCGCCGACCTCTTCACAGCGTGCAACGGCCGCTTTGGCTTCATCGAAGCTCTTGGTGTAGTTGATGACCACATTGGCACCGAGTTTGGCCAGCTCCACGGCCACTTCTTCGCCCACGCCGGTGGCGGACCCTGTCACAATGGCAACCTTGCCGGTAGCATCCAGCATTTTTGTTCTCCCCTTAAACGAATCTAGCTGCGGTCTATCTTATTGGCTCGCCACTGCAATTGCACATTGTCCTTCAGCCTTGTAGCGAAAATCTTGCCCGGATCTTGTCAATATTCAGGATCAGCCACAAAGCGCTGAGCCCGTTCCCAATAATAAACATAGGGACGATCCACAGCATTGCCTTCCATTTCACCGGCTCGACAATGAAAATCACCAGCGAAATCAGTGCAAAGCCAATCATCAGATCGCCCAGCATCACAACCAGCCATGGGTCGCTGTTGAACACACCGCCATCAATGGGCCACTTGCTCATAAAGCCCCAGCCCATGAGGGCCAGAAAGGCTACAAATAGTAGAATGGCAATCAGTTTCAACGGATTCATTTTATCCTCCCAATCAGAACCGGTACGCCGTCAAAATAAAGTGATATACACCGTAAATCACTTATAGCCATTGGACCGGCGCCCCTGTACATTGTCTCCCAACTTAGGAGGAGAACAATGAACACAAAATTCACGCTGATCAACTCGATGCTGGCACTGGCCCTTCTGGCCGGCTGCGGCGAAGCCGAACAGGCTACCGAGGCAGCAACACAAAGTGAGGCACCTGCTGCCGAAGCACCGGCTGCAGAAGAAGCCGCGCATGGCCATGCCCTGACCTTCACGGACGCCCAGGAAGCCTATGTCGCCAACTACATGGCGCAGGTCACCGAGGGCCCGTTCGACATGGAACGCATGATCACTGAAAAGAGCGGCCTGTCCCACAAAGAAATGGCCACGGTCTTTGCCCACCCGTTATTGGGCATGCGCGGGCTTGAAGTCATGGTCGATCTGATGAAGCCGGAAGGGTCGATGTATTTCGACGCCATTTTCGGCGCCAATTATGGCCAGCACGATATTCGCAACTGGCTGGTGCCGACCATGGTGGAAAGCTCATTCCTCCAGTTCCGGCCCACGGGCCCCGCCATTTTCATGGATGACGGTGAAGGTGGCACCACCATTGATGAATGGATCATGGTTGCAGACTTCGGCGACACCGAAATCTTCATGGGCAATGGTATTTCCGTCCGCCGCTTCCGCGACGGTTGGCTAGTCGACTCGCTCGACGTCTATGACGCTGCCCTGTCCCGCACACCACCACCGGCTGATGCCATGGCCATGATGGAAGCCATTGGCCCTGCAGCCGCTGAAATGCCGCCCCTGCCGCCTTACCCGGAAATGAACTTCCAGCCGGTTGAAGTGGAAGCCCCCGCCCCGCTGTCAGAAGCAGCAAAGGCCTGGATGGCTGCCCGCACTGAAGCACGCGCCAATGGCGAATCAGGCACGAACACGACGCCAACAGGCCTGTCCAATGATGACCTGCATCAGTTGCATAACGACCCCGTTGCCAGTATAGATTTTGAGCTGATGGCCGACATGATGCACCCAACGGATGCTGTCTATATCGACCCGATCTTTGGCAACTTCAAAGGCCAGGACGCCATTCGTGAATGGTACACAGACATCATGGGTAAAATGGGCAACATTGTTTTCGAACCCATTGCACAGCCTGTCTGGGATGGCGAGAACTCCCTGCAGATGTGGCGTCAAATGGCGGTTCAGCCTGATGGCTCCAAGGTCGAAATGACCTGGGGTTATTCTGTCCGCAAATTCAAAGATGGTTGGCTGACTTATGCTGCAGACTATTTCGACACGTTCCCACTGCAGAACCCCGATGTGCAAGCCGCTGGTATGGCCGCTGGCTCTACCATTTCGATGGAAGACATCATGAAATACCGGGCACCGCAGCAATAACGGGTCCCTCGTTCCAAACCATGGAGGCCGCGCCTGGTGCGCGGCCTTTTTTTCGTCTCGATGGTTTGATTTTGATCAAGGCGCCAACAGGCGCTTTCCCACACCCTTTCTCAACACAAGGGAATCATAGGTCGGGATTGATCCATGAATATCGAAAACCCCAAGGGGCTGAAACCGGGCGAAGCGCGATGTGAATCGGAAACGGTACAGGACATCCTGGACCGCGACACACGGCCCATCCCCGAGGTTCTGCGCGAGCAGAACTACGCCTAAGTTGGGTCCGATGACATTCCCGCTGAACGCTATTACAGCCGCGACTGGCACGACCTAGAAGTCGAACATGTCTGGAAAAAGGTCTGGCAGATGGCCTGCCGGGAAGAAGAAATTCCCGAAGTGGGTGATTATGTCGTCTATGACGTTGCCGGCCTGTCGCTGATCGTAACCCGCACGGGCAAAGACGAAATCAAGGCCTATCATAATTTCTGCCTGCACCGCTTGCGCAAACTGCGCACGGAAGATGGCTCGGTAGACCAGTTCCGTTGCCCCTACCATGGCTGGACCTGGAATGTTGACGGTTCCATCAAGGAAATTCCGTGCGACTGGGACTTCCCCCATATCAACGAAGACAATGGTAACCTGATTGAAGCCAAGACAGGCACCTGGGGTGGTTTTGTCTTTGTAAACATGGACCCGGATTGCGAACCGTTGGAGACCTATCTGGGCGCACTGCCAGAGCACTTCAAGCGTTGGCGCTTTGATGAATGCTACAAGGCCGTGCACGTCAAAAAGAAGATGGCCGCCAACTGGAAGATTTGTGCTGAAGCCTTTATCGAGAGCTATCATGTGATCGACACACACCCGCAAATCATGCCGCACACGGCCGATGCCAACACCCAGTATGACAATTACGACGGTGAGCACTTCAACCGCATGATAACGCCCATGGGCGTGCCCAGCCCGCATCTGGATGAAATCTCTGAACAGCAGATCATTGATGCCATGATGGGCACCCGAGGCCCTGCTGTGGCCCGTGGGGCAGACAATATCTCCGAGGAACAAGCCAGCGAGCCGGCAAGCACGGCACCTCTGCTGGCGGTGCCCTCCAACCAGACGGCACGACAGTTCCTGGCCGATATTTCCCGCAATTCGCTGCAGGATGCCACCGGCTACGATTACTCTGACTGCTCAGACAGCGAAATGCTGGATGCGATCCAGTACTTCGTGTTCCCCAATTTCTTCCCCTGGGGTGGCTTTTCACCCAATGTGATCTATCGATTCCGGCCCGATGGCAATAATCCGGAATCAGCGATTGTGGAAATCATGATCCTGCACCGGGTTGACCCGTCGCAGCCCAAACCACCACCCGTCCCGGTGCACGAGATGCCAGACGATGGCGACTGGGCAGATGCCGAAGAACTGGGTGGCCTGGGCGCTGTGTTCGACCAGGACATGATCAACATTCCCCACGTACAGGCTGGCGCGCGTATCTCGTCGGCAACCAAGGCCGCGGCTTCCATTGGCAATTTTCAGGAAAGCCGAATTCGCGACCTGCACAGAAATTTAGAGCGGTATATCAATAAATCCTGACCACGCTTCCCGTTATACCGTTCTGGATAGCCCCGGCCCAACTTCGGTTGGCCGGGGCACTTACTTTGTGGGCCTGAATTTGTGGGCTCTATTCTGCCCCAGCATCATCCGCCGCAGGGTTTAGTGCCATATAGTCAAGCGTCAGGTTGACCATGGCCTTTACGCCTGTAAGCAGCGCGCCATTGTCGACATAATAAAAGGGTGAATGATTGGGCGCGGCCTCGCCAAAAGGCACCCCTGGCTTATTGGCGCCAAGGTGAAAATACATACCCGGCACTTCACGCGCAAAGTAGGCAAAATCTTCAGCCCCCATCGCGGGCGGGCCGTCTGTGATCACTTTGCCGTCAAGGGCCGCACGACGCAGGGTTGGCAACATCTGGTCGACCAGTGTGGGCTGGTTAAACACGACCGGCGCGTAGGTCCGGAAGGATACCTCCGCCTTGGCCCCGACGCTTTCAGCTACCGTTTCCGCTGTATGCCTGATACGGCGTAGCAAATCTTCATGCATATCCGGGTTCAGATGACGAATAGTGCCCAGCATATCGACCCGGCCGGTGATGATATTGCCCCGCACGCCCCCTTCAATCTTGCCAATAGACACTACGCTGGGGGCCGATGCTGCACCCATCTGACGGGCCACCATGGTCTGCAGGGCTGTAATAATCTGAGCAGAGGCTGAGATAGCATCCACCCCCAACTCCGGCATGGCCCCATGTGTTTGCTCACCCGTTACAACGATCTTTAACCGGTCAGAACCGGCCATGGCCGCCTGCTTGCGCACCCTAAGTGTACCGTGTTCCATCGGTGAGGTGTGCAGGCCAAAGACAACATCAGGGCGTGGGTCTGCAAAGACACCTTCTTCCAGCATCATTTTAGCGCCACCGTTTTCTCCTGCGGGCACCCCTTCTTCCGCCGGCTGGAAAATGAAAAGGACCGTGCCGGCCAAATCTTCACGATGCGACGCCAACACTTCGGCTGCGCCCATCAGAATAGCCGTATGGGCATCATGCCCGCAGGCATGCATCACACCCACTTCGGCGCCCTTGTATTGCGTGCGTACCTTGGACGCGAAAGGAATGTCTACCTGCTCTGTCACCGGCAGGCCGTCCATGTCAGCGCGAAGCGCCACCACCGGGCCAGGCTTGCCACCTATCAACACTGCAACCACCCCTGTGTGGGCTACCTGTGTACGGATTGTATCCATCCCCAAGGACCGCAAATGGGCCTCAACAACACCAGCAGTGCGGACTTCCCGGTTACCCAATTCGGGGTGTTCGTGAATATCTTCACGCCAGGCAATTACCCGGGGTTCGACCGCTGATATACTAGCTTCGATATTTTCATTGGCGCTGGTGGGTGTGCCTGTCAGCACAATGCCTATTGCCGCTGATGCCACGAGACCAAACAGGAATTTACCTGTCATATGTTTTCTCCGTCTTTTTACCCAAGGCTATTGCCGGGCATGACACTTGTCGAGTCAGCAAGCTTGATTGAAATCAATGTGGTCGTCTTTAGGGCCCATTAAACAGACCATGAACCATACTATTCAACAGTGAGATGACCTGATCCCATGACCGAGATCTTCAACATTTCAAACGATTGCGACGCGTCCTCCGAAACCAGCTGCCGCGCAGCTGCCACCCGCGTTTATGCCGAACTCAAAAAGTCGGGCGTTGGGGAGCGCTCTGCCTTTAATGCAGCGGTGCATCTGTTCCGCCACCGGCACCCCGAAGCGCCCGCCAGCGACGCGCCCTATATTGTTGCCGACTGGCTGGAGCCCCAAGCTACCCACTAAGAGACCGCCCAATAGGTACTAGCCGAAGCTAAGACGCTTTACGCACCGCCATTTCCAGGCGCAGGTCGCGCTTGAGAATTTTACCATTGGCATTGCGGGGCAAAGGCTCGTCGCGAATATCGATCTCGACCGGCACCTTGAAGGCTGCAATATGCTGCGCGGCATGGTCCATCAGTTCCTGAGCACTCGCTGTTGAGCCTGCGCTGAGTTGCACGACAGCAGCCACTTCTTCCCCCAACACCGTATGTGGCAGGCCGATAACTGCCGCGTCGACCACGTCCGGATGGTCATACAACGCATTTTCAACTTCAATGCAATAGATGTTCTCACCGCCCCGGATCAACATGTCCTTGGCACGATCAACGACGTGCAGAAAACCGCGTTCGTCCATGGTGCCAACATCGCCAGAACGCATCCAACCATCAGTAATGGCCTCTGCTGTGGCTTCAGGCTTGTTCCAATAGCCCTTGATGATATTAGGCCCATACATCCAGATTTCACCCAGCTCACCCGGCGGCAGGGCATTGCCTTCATCATCGACAATCTTGACCTCACACACCGGCACAGTGGTGCCCGCGCTTTCGGGATTTTCGACATAATCGATAGCGGCATTCATGGTCACGATGCCTGATGTTTCGGTCATGCCATAGCCGTTCGAGGGGTGCGCATCCGGGAAGGCTTCTTTTAACCGCCGCACCAGCTCAGATGCTGACGGTGCGCCACCATAGCCAACGCCAGTGATGGTCGAGGTGTCTCGCTTCTCAAAATCCGGCGACTCAAGCACCTGCCAGGCCATGGCCGGCACGCCGCCGAAATTGGTTAGCTCTTCGCGTTCAATCAACTCCAGCGCCCGCTCCGGGTTCCATTTGTACATCAGCACCATTTTGCCGCCATTGAACAGAATTGGCATGAGGCTGGAATGCGTCCCGGTCACATGGAATAGCGGCACAGACAGGAGCGACTGCCGGCGCGGTGCATCTTCTGGAGCCGGAATTTCCTCCCCCATCCGCAAGGTGGCCTGGGCGCCGATATATGCGAGGCTCAAGAGCGATGAACAGGCATTCCTGTGTGTCCCCAAGGCACCCTTGGGGTTACCTGTCGTACCGGAGGTGTAAAAAATCGTGGCGTCATCATCCGGGTCAATTGCGACATCGGGCAGGCTTTCTTTGCCCGCATGGGCAGCCACCACGTCGGCAAAGTCCTTGTGCCCCGGCAATGTCGGTTCATCCGCCCGGGCGACGATAACACCATCAAGCTTCAATGTTTCGTAGTAAGGGGCTAATGCCCGCTCCCGAGCCTGGTCACACAGCATGACCTGCGCACCAGAGTCGGACAGGCAATAATCCAGCTCTTCGCCCATCAGCCAGGCATTGACAGGCACCACAATGGCCCCGGCACACACGGCAGCCCAGAAGGCGACCGACCATTCCGGGAAGTTGCGCATGGCCACAGCCACCCGGTCCCCATTCTTGATGCCATAGTCCTCAACGAGCGCATGGGCGAGCGCAACGACCTGGCTGTAATGCTGGGCAAAGGTTAGTTCTTCGTCTTCATAGACGATGAAAACACGGTCACCATATTGGGCACTGTTCAGGAAAATATCCCGTAGGGTGGGTGGCGCATTCTTCCAGCTGCGGACCTTGCGGCCCAGCGCCTCTACCTCTTCCATTTCGAACATCTGCCCGGGCGCGGTCATTGCCGCCCGAATCTCAGCCTGGCTCAGTGCCATGTCTCTCTCCCCTTAATGACGGGGTGAGCCTATATCGGCTTTGCAAGACCGCGCAAGCGCTGTCGTCAGTGACGTGGTTTGCGTGGCTGATTCCAGGGGCTATTACTATTTGATGATGGCGGCTTCGGGCTGCTGTCACGTCTACCCCAGGGGCCTGCCTGCCCCGAACGAACGTCAGATCGAGTCGGCTGGAAGACATCCCGCACCGGCTCCCGATAAAACGGCTTGTGCTGGGCGCTGGCAAAAAGCGGCACACCCGGCAGCTTCATGAGGGGAATAAGCGCCATGCCAGCAACGAACCCACCCACATGCGCCCAGAAGGCGACGCCACCACCCGAACCGGAAGAGCCAAAGCCACTCAATAATTGCATCCCGAACCAAACGCCCAGAACGATCAAAGCAGGCACCCCAATGATACCAAACGGGAACATCAGCACCCGCACCTTGGCCCGGGGGAACAACATCAAATACGCGCCCAACACACCAGAAATAGCGCCTGACGCGCCGATCATCGGGATATCGCTCTGAGGGTTCACCAGCGTCTGCGCCCCCGCTGCCGCCAGCCCACAGACAAGGTAGAAGATGATAAATCGCTTCCAGCCCAGGGCGACCTCTACATTGTCGCCAAAGATCCAGAGGTAAAGCATATTGCCTGCCAGGTGCATGAACCCGCCATGCAGGAACATAGAGGTAAACAGGGTTGCCCAGGGCGGCACCATGAAGATATCCGGTGGTAATTGAGCGTCCCCCACCAGGGTCGACGGCACCACACCAAGCGCCAGAATAGCCATGTGGAGGGCGCGATCACCCAACGACATCTGCCAAAGAAAAACCAACACGCAGGCCGCAATAAACGCCCAGGTCAGAACCGAGCGGCCATGATGCGGGTTGTCATCGCTGATTGGGAACATGGTTTTGCACCTTCACACGCCTGCGCTGCCTATATAAGTGGCAATTACCGACATTACCGCAACATTTTCATCGAGTTAGTTTTTGCCATCGCCGCTGTAGTGACTAAGATGCTGGTCACACAGTGCATTCACTATCGGAGCGGAAAACATGGAATCCATCCTTAACGGCGCGAAAATTATTCAGAACGCCTATGTTGTCGACAATCTTCAGGAAGCCATGGAGCGCTGGACAAAACTCTACGGCATTGGGCCGTGGGTAATACTGGCCGATGTAAAGGGCGATAATCTGACGTATCGCGGCGAGCCGTCCGAGCTTGTTTTTTCGGCGGCCTTCGTCCAGAGCGGCGAAATCAACATCGAACTGATCGAACAGCATACCGATGGCCCAAGTGCCTTCCGCGACATGTTCGCCCCGGGCGAAGAGGGCTTTCACCATGTTGCCATTATTTCTGAAGACTATGAAGGTGACAAAGCCCGCTTTGAGGCCGCCGGCTGCCCTGTGGCTACAGAATTCAGCAGCGGGCCGGACAGTGGCATCACCTTTGTCGACACACGCGAAAAGCTGGGTCACATGGTGGAGTTGTACCAGAATGAGGCAGCCATTATGGGGCTTTATTCCGTCATTCGTCAGGCCGCTGAAAACTGGGATGGCGAAACACTCATCGCAGGCGGGTAACACGCAGCCCGGCAAACGCACGGGCGCAGATTACTTGTTGCGCCCCTGCTTCCCGCCACTCCTGTTGCTACCGAACTTGCCACGATTACCTGAATAGGCACTCGAGCGTTGCTGGCGGGACTGATATCGCTGTTGATATTGTTGGCGATAAGAGGAAGCACGGCTGCTTCGGCTAGACGCCGATGAGGCGTTGTTCTGGCTGGTTGTTGCTGGCTGGCTGCGGCAATTTTGGCGTGTCGTATTGCCTTGGCTGTAGCCGCTGCGGCGGCTCCCATCCCGATAAGCACCCTGATTGTTACCACGCCCCTGGGCGCCATCATTACCCCTGCGGCGCGGCGCGTTGCCAACAGCGGGCGGCATATCAGCATGCCGCCTTACCTGGCGGCCATCATTTCTGCGTCCATCACGCCCGCGCCGTCCTTCACGGTCTCCACCCCTGCGGTCCCGCCGTGCATGGCGTCCATCATCCCGGCGGCCGTCTCGCCCCCGTCGCCCTTCATGGTCGCCATCCCGACGGTCTCGTCTGGAATGCCGCCTGTCATCCCGGTCACGCCGGTGCCTACGACCGTAACGGTCACCATCATGATCATGACCACGATCATACCGTCGGCGGTCACGGCGATGATGCCGGTCATGGCCGTGGTGACCATTGTGGGTGTGGTAATGCCCCTGATAACCGTAGGGCAGATAGTAAGAGGGATAATAGCCATAGCGATGATGGTGGCGTACATCGTAATAACCGACGCCGATATAGGTCGTTGCGGCCGTTTGGTTTAGGCACTCATCAGGGTAATAGCCATTGTCGTAATAAAAGGCCTCGCAGCGGTCAGAATAAGTATTGGCGCAAGCACCCGTCAGCAACAAAGAGGCGAAGACAAGGGCCAAGCGGCCTCGTCTCCCATAACGATGAATTGATTGAACAGCAGGCATCATTCGCTCCCCAGCGTGTCTTCCCCTGTATGGATATAGGGCAAGTCGGCAGAAGAGCAAATTCGGCACCAATCAGGTTTTGTCTTAACGCCCTTTAAACTCAGGCTTGCGCTTGTTGTGAAAGGCATCAATACCTTCCTGCCCATCCTCGGACGCGCCCATAGCCGTGATCGCACGCGATTCCAGTTCCATCTGGGTTTCCAGCGGATTGGTCAGGCTTTCCAGCAGAAGGTGCTTTACCTGCCCAAAGGCACGGGTTGGCCCCTGCGCCATTATTGCAGCCAGCTTCTTGGCCTCGTCGAGCAAGTCTTCATCCGGCATGATGCGGGTAATCAACCCCCAGTCGAGGGCTTCATCAGCGCTGATCATGCGGTTAGTCAGCATCAGCTCTTGGGTGCGGCGCACACCGATAACCCGTGGCAGGAAGTAGGAAGAGCCGCCATCCGGTGCCAGGCCCGCAGCAGTATAGGCCATGGTAAAGCGGCTGGATTCCCCGGCCAGGACAATGTCACCTGTGGCCGCCATGCTCATGCCAGCGCCTGCCGCCACCCCGTTTACGGCAATAATCAAGGGCGCTTCCATTCGGGACATGGTGGCAATGCCAGCATGCAGAACTGCCGTGAGTTCCTTCAGCGCAGGCACCAAGCGATCACCCTGGTCCTTCATGTAGCCTAGGTCACCACCGGCACAGAACATTTTGCCATTGGCAGACAGTAGAACGGCCCGCACATCAGGGTTCGTATCGCATTCAATGGCTGCGTTCATATAGTCCTGTGCCAGCGCCAGGTTCAGGCTATTGGCATTGTCTGGCCGGTTCAAAACGATGTGGGCCACGCCATTTTCAATGGTCATTTCCAGGGTATCGAAGGTCATGGGTTTGCCTCGCCGGTTAGAAAGTCGGCGCACGCTAGCACATTTGCAGAAGCGTCCAACAGAAAAGTTGAACGCCCCTGCAACGGCCCTATGTAACCGCATGGTAACTTTTGCTTGGCAAGCGGAAACCAAGGCGCTAGATTACGCTCGAAAGGGTTCTTTGGACGGGGTTGATCATGGCCGACATTCAGAAGATGGAATTCAAGGAACGCGCGCAACCGATCATTGCGTGGCGCGCCATGAAAGAGCTGCTGAAGGACAAAGAGCGCACCGATCAGGTGTTTATCATCCTGCGGGCGCTTGGTGGTGGTGAGATCAAGAAGAACCTCGCCAGGTTCCGTGCGACTGAAACAGGCCAGAAGGTTCTGTCAGAAGAGCGTGAGATCATCGACATTTTGAATGACAGAGACACCCTGGCACAGATGCCAGAAGGTAGCCTGGGCAGGGAATATCTGAATTTCGTGATCTCTGAAAACCTGACCGCAGACGGACTGGTGGCAGCCAGTGATGTCAGCGAAAACCCCAGAGAAGATATCCCCGAAGATTTCCTTCGCTTCCAGCTGCGCCTGCGGGACAGCCACGATTTGTGGCACGTGACGACAGATTATGAACGGGATGGGCTGGGCGAACTTTGTCTGTTGGCCTTTACCTGTGCGCAAACACGCAACAAAGGCCTGGCCTTTATTGTGGCAATCGCCACCCTGAGCGATATGCGCCGATACCCCAAATCAAAAGTGGTACGTGCGGTGCGCGAAGGCTATCGCCATGGCAAGCGGGCCGAATGGCTTGTCGCCGCCGATTGGGAAGCACTGTTACACAAGCCCCTGGCACAGGTCCGGGAAGAACTTGGCTTCCGCTCCCCCAACCAATATCGCTGGTCACTCGATTTTCTCAAGGAAGTGGGTGCCATGGAAATTGTTGGCGATCCGGCAACCGCCTGACGCCTACTAGTTTACGGCCTCACACCCTACCATTCGCCGCGCTTCTTCCAGCGCAGGCAGAGCGTCTGCGTCTTTCATCAGCATGCGCAGCAGAATCATCCCCCGCGCAGAGGGTGAATGATAGTCAACGTCACCCGGATCTGCCCCGATGCGTCCGATGGTCACATCAACGGGTTCACTGCCGGCCATCACATCATTGATGACGAAGAAATTATCAGTATTGGCTGCAAAGCCAGAGATAGACCAATAGGTATCCGGCATGGTGCTGGTTGAAATACGAATGGGTCCGGCCGTTACGTCATAAAGGCAGACGGAATAAAGCAGGTCCGGGCTGGGTCGTACAATGGTCTGTTCCTCGGCTGTACGAGGCCCGGGATGGACCATTTCATTGAAGACCATGCCCTGTTCCTGCATCCGTGCACTGGCAATGGCCATGAGCACCCGTGGCATGGCCGCAATCGTCAAGACATGCAGGCCAACGGCCAACGATACGCAGATCAGGCTGAGACGCAGAAACCGTGTCATAGGCACCCCAGATTACTGATAATGGGTACGGCCAGCCCCTCCGGCGCGGCCAACACAGCCTGCGATGGATGGTAGAGCCGTAGTAAAAGTGAGAAGGTCTGGCCGGGCCCCGTCCCGTTGCTCAACACCAAACTATCGGGCGACCGGCGCACACCATCGGCAGCCAATTCAACCAGGAATTCTCCCTCTCCTGCTGCTTGAATGTCCGTTTGGGTGATGGAGTATCGGTTTTCTACATTGGGGATCAGGAAATAATCCGGCCCATAGGCCGTGATGCTCCACCAGCGGGCAGGCATGTCGCCCCCTGTCAGACTGTATCGGCAGGAAGATGATAGTGCCCGACCGTCATTATCGGTCGAGGCGATATAATAAATGGCCTCTTCCCTGTTAAGCGCCAGCATGGCCGTGCGCGCAATGACCGCCCGGGTCAGCCCATCTGCTGCCTGACTTCCTGCATGCAGTGACCCTTGCCACGGTCCAACCTGAAAGTCCGGCGAGCTGGACAGGGTTTCGACGCGATAAAGCGCACTGCCTACGCCAAACAGCAGAGCAAAAAACAGAACAATGATAGCCGTACCAATCGCGCGCATGACGCCTCCCACGCACAGCATACAAAAGCGGCAATTGCTGCAAAAGGGGCATTTGTGTAGCGTAACGCCCATGACACAAAGTGACGACGATATCCGCCAGCACCTGATGGATCGCAAGGCCGAGTTACTGGCCAGTAGCGACGACCAGCAGGACACACGTGCGCCGGTGACACTGGACCAGCAAAGTGTGGGGCGCCTGTCGCGTATGGATGCCATGCAGGGTCAGGCCATGGCCCAGGCAACGGAGCGCCGCCGGCAGGACGAAATAAGGCGGATAGACGCAGCCCTTGTTCGGCTTGATGAAGGTGAATACGGCTACTGCATCACCTGCGGTGACGACATTGACCCCAAACGATTGGCTTTCGACCCATCCGTTGACGTCTGTATTGATTGCGCAAAAGGAACCAGCCAATGAGGGTGGCGCTGCTAAAATTCTCCCTGCTTGTAGCCTTCAGCCTGTCATTCAACATGGCGGCATCCGCCAGTGACTATATGCGGCAGCCCAACAACCCGGCAGAGACGCTTGTCGAACTGATGGGGCAGCGCATCGTCTTGATGCATCCTGTGGCCGCCTGGAAATGGGCCAATAACATCCCCATTGAGGATAAAGACCGCGAGGCAATTGTATTAACCAACGCCCGCCAGAAAGCAGAGGCCTATGGCCTTGATCCAGACAGCACAGAAGCCTTCTTCAAGGTGCAGATCAAGATCGCCAAGCAAGCGCAACAGCAGGCCTTCGACCAATGGGAACGGGATGGATATCCCTTCGAGACACCGCCGGACCTGAACACCCATACAAGACCCAAAATATCGGCCCTAACGGAACAGATTATTGCCCAGCTTGCCATCGCCGTGCCGCATCTGGACACAGCCTTTGGCCGCTATCGTGGTACTATGAAACGTGCGTGGACCCAAGACCTGCAAGCAGCCTTTGCCGATATCAAATATGCCGATACACCGCAGGCACAGGCCCTCAAGGCGTTGCTGGAAAGTGGTCGTTTACGCGTGGGCACCACAGGCGACTATGCCCCCTTTAGCGACCAAACCGCCGAAGGTCTGGAGGGGATCGACATCGACCTTGCCCGCGACCTGGCAATGTTTCTGGGGTTGAACCTAGAGCTCGTCCCCACAAGCTGGCCAACGCTTTTGGAAGACCTTGCTGCAGATCAATACGACATCGGGATGAGCGGCATCTCCATCAAGCCTTTCAGGCTGGAGGCGGCCCATATGAGCGCCGCCTATCACACCGGCGGCAAGACACCGATCATTCGCTGCGCCGACCAGGACCGCTTCCAGTCGTTGGAAGACATCGATCAGGAAGATGTTGACCTTGTCGTGAACCCTGGCGGCACCAATGAACGCTTCGTGCGCGCCAATATCAAACAGGCTGATATCCGGGTATTCAATGACAACGCCATGATCTTCAACGAGATTGTCCTGGGTCGCGCGGATGTCATGATTACAGACGCAATTGAGGTCACCTACCGGTCGGCCATTCACCCAGATCTTTGCCCGGCCATGGCGGGTGAGACCTTCACCTTTTCCGAAAAAGGCTATCTGATGCCGCAGAATGCTTTGTTGCGGCAGCAGGTCAATAGATGGCTTGCCGACCGCACAGAACGCGGTGTGGTGCAACGGACGTTCAATCGACATCTTTCAGCTAGCGGCCAGTAGTCGCGCAACTCCCGGAGGGAACCCATTTGACCCCACCGTTGTTTGATTTAAGCTAACGCCACCAAACAAGGAGGGACCCATGGCTGCACCAGAAGGCTTCAAGCTCCGGCTCGACCCGGAGGACGAATACACGCACACGCCCGAGGCGGCGAACAACTATAATGAGAGCATGTATTTCAACGTGTTCGACCCCGACCAGAAGGTTGGCGGCTGGTTCCGTATCGGCAACCGCCCCAATGAAGGCTATGCGGAAATGTCGAACTGCATCTACCTGCCCGACGGCCAGGTCGCCTTTATCTTCAAGCGTGCGAACATTGCCAATAATGACGCCATGGACGCTGGCGGCATGCGCTTCGATGTGATTGAGCCTTTCAAGCATCTGCGTGTCAGCTTCGACGGCGAAGCGCTGCTGATGGCAAACCCACACGACATGGCCACACCCAAAGCCGCCTTCAAAACCAACCCGAAGGTCCCCGTTAAAATGTCGATCGACTTCAAGGGCTTGTCGCCCATGCATGGCGGTGAGACGGTGAACCTGGATGGCAGCCCGCTGGAGCTGGACGCCGAGAAGAGCTTTGGCCGCGCCCATTACGAACAACATATGACGGCCACCGGCTTTATTGCCGTGGGTGACCAGCGCTGGGATATCAAAGGCTTTGGCGTGCGCGATAAAAGTTGGGGCCCCCGCTTCTGGCAGGCCATTTACTGGTATCGCTGGCTGCCCATGAGCTTCAACAACGAATTTGGGCTGCAAACGACCATTACCGGCACGCCGGAAGGCGAAATCAAAGGCGGCGGCATGGTGTTTGAAGACGGCGTCTATACAGACATTATTGAAAGTAACATTACCGCCAATTACGACGAAAACGGCTACCAGACCGACCTGGTTGTTAATTGCCGCACTGAAAACAAGGAATATGAGATCACCGGCAAGGTACTTTCGCTTATTCCGCTGCGCAACCGGCGCTCATCGCCAGATGGTGAAGAGTTCATGACCCGCATTACAGAGGGCATGACGGAATATCGCTGTAACGGTCATGTTGGCTATGGCCTGTCTGAATTTCTCGATCAGGTGGTCGACGGCAAACCGGTGGGGATGTAACCCTAGTCGTTCGTGTCCATCCAGATCGTGAATGGGCCATCATTCACTAGGGACACGTCCATATCTGCAGCAAAGCGGCCTGTCTTAACCGGCAGGCCATTTTCCTTCAGGGCTGCACAGAAGCGCTCATAAAGTTGCTCGGCCAAGGCAGGGTCCCCAGCGCGGGAGAAGCCGGGTCGGTTCCCCTTGCGCCATTCCGCCGCCAGGGTGAATTGGCTAACAGCCAGCACCGCGCCGCCAATATCCTGCACGGACAAATTGGTCTTGCCGTCTGCATCGGCAAAAATGCGTATCTTGGCAATCTTACGGGCAAGAAAATCAGCCTCTTCGGCACCATCGCCCGCTTCAACACAATGCAGCACCAGCAGGCCTTGGCCAATTTCACCCACGCATTCATCATCCACCGTAACCCGGGCTTCCTTGACCCGCTGGACCAATGCGCGCATTAGTCAGCCCCCTGCAGTTCAGCAGCCGTGCCTTCGAGGCCGGTTGAGACAATCGGATAGTCCTCTGCCGACCGCCAGGGTAGCGTCGGCCACCATCGGTTAATCCCAATAATATGGGCGGGTTCAAATTGCTCCCCCTGCCTGGGCGTGGCGATTTGCACACCCTGCTTCTGCGCAGCGGCTATAACCCGCTCGACAGGCTCTACCCAGGTATGGGGCGCCAGATAGAACGTTCCCCAATGCACCGGCACCATCAGGCGCCCTTTGACGAGCTGGTGCGCACGGACGGCCTGTTCCGGCCCTAAATGATTGTCGACCCATAATTGGTTATAGGCACCGGAATCAATGAAGGTGACGTCGAACGGTCCAAGTTTCTGGCCAATTTCAACCATGCCGGGGAACATGGATGTATCGCCTGAAAAATAGGCGCTATGTACAGGGCCTTTGATAGACCAACCGGCCCATAGTGACTTGAGGGTGGAGGCTGTTTCCACGGTGCGGCCAGACCGGTGACGAGCGGGTGTGGCCGTGAGTACGAGGTCGCCCTGCTGGTGTGCGTGCCACCAGTCCAACTCGATAATTTTATCTTCCCGTACGCCCCAATAACGCAGATGTGTGCCCACGCCTAACGGGACAACAAAGGTTGCATCTGTCATGCGCAAGAAGTCGATCGCATCATGGTTCAAGTGGTCATAATGGTCGTGGGAAATCACCACAGCATCCAGCGGCGGCAGGTCTGCCAGCGCAATCGGTGGCTCATGAAAGCGGTGGGGCCCGACAAAAGCAAAGGGCGAGGCTTTGTCACCCCATACAGGATCCAGTAGCACCCGGTAGCCATCAATTTCCAACAGTACCGAGCTATTCCCGAGCCACGTAACACGCAGCCCATTGGCCGGTGGGTCAACGAATTCCTCCCCCGTCAGGTGTACAATCGGCAATGGTTGCTCTGGCACACTGTGTTCCGGCTCGTCCCCCAACAGCGATTGCATGGCCGCGCTGAAGTCCGGGTCTCGCTGCGGGGTCATGTTATGAAATTGCCCGGTGCGCCAATTTGGCGAGCTTTCCCAACGGGCCAGTTGCTCGTCGCTGGGGCTTTGCCCCATCCGCGTCCAACCAGACAGGCCTGCTGCGGTCAAACCGACCAGCAGCACCAATGTCACCTGCATCCATCTACGCTTGAAGATACTCACTCATCTACTCCGCCCGAAGGCACACTTAAAAGCACGCACTCAACTATCAGACAAATCCGGGAAAGCAGCAGCCAATGCCGTCCGGTTGGCGTCGACCAGGCCACGTTCTGTTATCAGGCCGGTTACCAGTCGTGCAGGTGTTACGTCAAAGGCATCGTTGCGGATGGGTGTATCACTCGGGCTGATGCGGATCACCTTGCGTGCACCGTGTTCATCGGCCCCTGAAATATGACTGACCTCTTCCCCTGAGCGCTGTTCAATAGGGATGTCAGCCACGCCATTGCCTGCCTGCCAGTCGATGGTGGTGGATGGCAGCGCGACATAAAACGGCACGCCATTATCCTGAGCGGCCAGTGCCTTCAGATAGGTGCCAATCTTGTTGCAGACATCACCCTGCGCGGTGGTTCTGTCAGTACCCACAATGCACATATCGACCAGCCCGTGCTGCATCAGGTGGCCACCGGCATTGTCGGTGATCAGCGTATGGGGGATGCCATGCTGGCCCAATTCCCACGCTGTCAGCGACGCGCCCTGGTTGCGGGGCCGCGTTTCATCCACCCAGACATGAACAGGGATGCCAGCCTCATGCGCCATATAGATGGGCGCGGTCGCCGTGCCCCAGTCCACCGTCGCCAGCCACCCGGCATTGCAATGGGTCAGGATATTGACAGGTTCCCCGGCTGGTTTATGCGCGGCTAAAGCCTGTACTAGGTCCAGCCCATGTCGGCCAATCGATTCGCTGATGGCGACGTCTTCATTACAAATTTCCGCCGCGCGCTTATAGGCAGTAGCGACACGGTCGCCCACGGGGACATCACTAAGGTGCTTCCGCATATCATCCAATGCCCAGCTCAAATTCACCGCCGTCGGCCGTGTTGCGAACAGAGTGTCATAGGCATAGGCCAGATTCTCATCACTGGCATCTTCCCGCATGGCCAGGCAGACGCCGTAGGCCGCGGTTGCACCGATCAAGGGCGCGCCCCGTACCAGCATATCTGCAATGGCCCGGGCTGCATCTTCCATACTCAGCAACCGGCAGGTGACAAAGTCATGCGGTAGCAAGGTCTGATCGATAATACCGACCGACCAACCGTCATCCTCGACCCAGATCGTGCGATAGGGTTTGCCGTCTACCCTCATGCTTCCTCCTGCACGCCATAGGTCTTGAAGCGCTCCAGCACTTCTGCCATTTCTTCCGCCTCCAGCAGCACCGGGTAGCCAGACTTACGCGCCAGCAGATATTGCTGGGCCAGTGCTTCAACTTCCTGCGCCAGGCCCAAGGCCTGTTGCAGCGTGTCGCCAAAAGCGACCTGGCCATGGTTCGCCATCAGGCAGGCTTTGCGGTCATGCAGTGCTTCAAGGATCGCATTGGACAATCCCTGCGTACCGAACGTCGCATAGTCAGAGCAGCGAATGTCCACGCCCCCAGCGACAGCGACCATATAGTGAAATGCGGGGACGCCCTGGCGCAAACAGGCCAGCGCGGTCGCATGGGGTGAATGGGAATGCACGATGGCCGCCGCCTCAGATCGAGCGCGGTAAATATCGAGGTGGAACCGCCATTCGCTTGACGGCTTCAGCGAGCCTTCGGCAGCGCCTTCCCCGTCCACAAAAACGATATCGTCGGGCGTCATATTCTCATAAGGCAGGCCAGACGGCGTGATCAGCATCCCGCTTTCAAAGCGCGCCGACACATTGCCCGCCGTACCGACACCGAGCCCGGAGGGGCCGAGCGCGAGCGCCGTTTCGACAATATCGGCCGACAGGCTGGCCCTATCCATCGATCACCACAAGCTCATCCCCCAAGCGGACCGTGCCAGCCTCCAACACTGAGGCATTGATACCCAGATCACCGCCAGTTTCCTGCACAACAGAGCGCATGATAGCCGGATCTTCCGGCAGGTCCTGGAAAGGATGCGTAGTCATGACGCAGCGGGGGCACAGGATTTCCATTTTCAGCACGGCCTCACCAAGGCGTACGGTCTTGCCCACCCAATCGGCCTCAACATGTCCTTCGCCAGGGCCGTCTATCAGCAGATTGGGCCGGAAACGTCGCACATCGACCAGGGAATCCGCATTGCGGGCCTGAACGGCATCCATGCCCGCCTGGCTCATCAACAACAGCGGGAAGGCATCAAAATGCGTGCCCGGCGGTGACTCAAATTTCAGCACGTCGTCACCATAGGCCAACAGGTTGGGCAGCGGTTCATCTGGCAGACGCGCAAAAACAGCCCGCAAGGCCGCTTCGTCCCCCATGGCCGAGGGGTCGCGCAGATAGTGTTCCAATTCATCTTCTGGCATCAGGGGCGACAGATTGACGGCATCACCAATGGCCGCTGAGATTTTGGTACTGACGTCAGGGTCAGCGCCAGAAATGGTTTCGCCGTCTGGCAGCGTAATCTCGACCGCTGCAGACCTGGTGTCTGGCGTCGGCTCCTCGGTAAAGCGGGCATCACATTTCATGAGGTCTGGATATTTCTTGCCGCCTGCAATCACACCTTTTTCGGCATCTCGGACGGTCCAGGTTCGGTCACCCATAATGCCATATTTGTCGAACATGATGGCGTCCAGCGCCTCTCCGCCCATGCTCTTGACCGGGTAGCGATACAGGCCTGTTACCTTACCCAGAATATTACTCATCAATCAAAACTCCCTTTACGCCAGTTTCGGCAGAATGCCTGCTGGAGGCAAGGCATCATGTTGAACTGCGCCAAAAGAAGGGGCGCAATCACCATAATTTACCATCAGGTAACGTGCCTTGGGGAAGGAGCACCGGAATGAATACACAAGCCATCGATCAGCAGCACTATAACGACGTTGCCTTGCCGGAGACATACGCAGATCAGCAAAAGCTGGATGCCATCCTGACCCATATGCGCGCCAACGCACCTATTACGCTGATCGACCACCCGGATTTTCGCCCCTTTTGGGCTATCTCAAAACACGAAGACGTCGTTGAGATTGAGCGGTTGAATGACCAGTTCATCAACGACCCCCGCGCCGTGTTGGCCGACATTGCCACTGAACAGGCAACGCTTGAATTCACCGGTGGTAACCACCTCTTGCTGCGCACGCTGATCCATATGGATAACCCAGACCACAAAACCTATCGCGGGCTGACACAAGATTGGTTCATGCCCGGTAGCCTGCGGGATTGGGAACCCCGTTTCCGTGAGCTCGCCAAAATGTTTGTTGAGCGTATGGCCGGCATGAATGGTGAATGTGACTTCGTGCAGGACATTTCCATCTGGTACCCGCTGCGGGTTGTGATGATGATTTTGGGTGTGCCGGAAGAAGATGAAGCCCGCATGCTGCGGCTGACCCAGGAGTTGTTCGGCGCGGCCGATGAAGAAATGAAGCGCAAGGAAGACGCGACCGATAATTCCGATACGATTTCGGACTTCTTCATGTACTTCACCCAGATGACGGAGGACCGCCGCGCAAACCCCAGGGACGATGCAGCCACCCTGATCGCCAATGCCGTCATTGATGGTGAACCCATCGGGCACCTGGAGGCCATGTCCTATTACATCATCATTGCCACCGCAGGCCACGATACGACGAGTTCTTCCATCTCGGGCGGCCTGCTGGCCCTGATTGAAAACCCGGAAGAATTGGCCAAGCTAAAGGCCGACCCGTCTCTGATCCCGTCCGCGGTCGATGAAATGATCCGTTGGACGACACCGGTAAAGCACTTCATGCGCACGGCGACCGAGGACTTCGACATCCGCGGTACACACATCAAAAAGGGTGAAAGCGTCATGCTACTTTACCCATCGGCCAATCGTGATGAAGACGTCTTTGACGACCCGTTTGCTTTCCGGGTCGACCGTAAGCCCAACAAGCATGTGGCCTTTGGCTTTGGTGCGCATCTGTGCCTCGGCCAGTACCTAGCCAAGCTGGAAATGCGCATGCTGCTGGAAGAACTCCTGCCCCGGCTGGATGAGATCGAGCTGGCGGGTGAGCCATCTCTGATCACATCCAGTTTTGTCAGTGGGCTAAAGCACCTGCCCATCCGCTACAAAATGCGTTAGAGGCCATACCCCTGATACGTCGTGCGCTTCTGCTTGCGTTCATAACTGGTCAGGATAATCCGGTCCCGCACCGCATCCAGGTGGAAGCGCGGCTTCTTACCGGGAATATCCAGCCGAGAAACGATGCGCGACGTCAACGGGTCCACCCCAAACAGGCTGAGGATTTCCCGCGACCGGCGCCCCTTTCCTTCTTCCATGATCGTCAGGAAATAAGCACGTCCCTTGCCACTCCAACCAGGCAGCAGGCCAGTTCGCAGCACCTCGGGGTCATCGATTTCGGGTTCACCGAACAGCGAAGACCACTGGATGATCCGCAGCTCGGGGTCATAGGCCAGGATGTGGTGCTGCCCCCGGATGATGAAGTCATGTTCCAGCCGGTCAGAATCAAGCGGCAGATCTTCAAGGTCCATGCCGCTGGAGAACATGCCCAGCCCGCCGCCGCCGCCGCTTGTGCCACCGGGGCCGGTTTTGGAGTAGCCGCCACTAATGGCAAAGCCGCCTGACTCTTCTTCAAAAATGCCATAGAGGCGGAAATACTGAATGGCAGACTCAAACAGAGGCGCGCCCGTCGACAGGCGCACACCGATGATCATCACACCATCGGCAAAGGCGACAAGGTCATCTTTTTCATCGATGACCATATCTGTGATGGTTTCTTCGGCGTCCGGATAGAACCATCCCTGCCGACCGGTGATTTTGTCGTACGCCACTACACCAAGGGGTGAGGACCGCCGCAACTTGCCGCCATCCGTAAAGGTTCCGCCAAGCCGAGCAATGACCCGATTAGACGTAATGCGAATTTCAGAGACGGCAGGTGAAGACCGCAGCTTGGCCGACCACCTCAGAGCGCCTGTGTCTGCCTCTACCGCCTTGAACGGC
>JAURPT010000104.1 GCA_030836535.1 Alphaproteobacteria bacterium | reverse complement strand
GTAGGGAGCCTGGGAAGCCCAATGGTTGCATGGCGGCTATCTAAACGGCGAAAATCGGCGCATATTTCCGAATGGAATGCTTTCAATTCCCATAAACAAAAGGACCCCAAATGGGCCCTGTAGTTTATGGCGGAGGGAGCGGGATTCGAACCCGCGAGACGCTTCCACGCCTACACGCTTTCCAAGCGTGCGCCTTCAGCCACTCGGCCACCCCTCCGCTGAGTGTTCCCAGCGAACGCGGGCACTATAGCCATTTGCGCCGGGCTGGCAAGGGCTCGCGGCCCTCAAATGTGAAGAAATTGGCCGCGTATTACGTGGCGCTAGTCGTCCATCTTCAAGGCAGCAATAAAGGCCTCTTGCGGAATGTCGACCTTGCCGACGGACCGCATGCGCTTTTTGCCTTCCTTCTGCTTTTCCAGCAGCTTTTTCTTACGTGTAATGTCGCCGCCGTAGCACTTGGCGGTCACATCCTTGCGCAGGGCACCAATGGTCGCGCGGGCAATAATCTTGCCACCGATGCCGGCCTGCAGCGCGATCTTGAACAGCTGGCGCGGGATGATTTCCTTGAGCTTCTCGACCATTCCACGGCCACGGCTTTCCGCCCGATCGCGGTGCACGATAGTGGCCAGCGCGTCAACCTCATCGCCATTGA
Organism: Alphaproteobacteria bacterium; assembly: GCA_030836535.1. Classification (GTDB taxonomy): domain Bacteria; phylum Pseudomonadota; class Alphaproteobacteria; order SMXS01; family SMXS01; genus SMXS01. The sequence continues at coordinate 16,511 of JAURPT010000104.1, read as the reverse complement.
CGAGGATCGACATCTTCACGAGGTTCCCCTCGACATAATCTTCAATGTAGTAGTCGAAGCTGGCATAGCCGCGCGAGACGGACTTGAGCCGGTCGTAAAAGTCGAACACCACTTCGTTGAGCGGCAGGCGGTAAACCAACATGGCGCGGGTACCGGCATAGGTCAGTTCTATCTGTTGGCCGCGGCGGTCTTCACACAATTTCAGGACGGCGCCCAGATAATCATCCGGCACCAGAATGGTTGCCTTGATCCACGGCTCTTCCATATGACTGATTTTCACCAGCTCGGGCATGTCGGCAGGGTTGTGCATTTCAACCATGGTGCCGTCTGTCATGTGTACGCGGTAGACAACGCTGGGGGCCGTGGTGATGAGCTCGAGGTTGAATTCGCGCTCCAGCCGTTCCTGGATGATCTCCAGATGCAAGAGGCCAAGAAAACCGCAGCGGAAACCGAAGCCCAGGGCTGCCGATGTTTCTGTCTCGAACTCAAAGCTGGCGTCGTTCAGGCGCAGCTTGCCAAGGCTTTCGCGCAGCTCTTCAAAGTCGCTGGCATCGGTCGGGAACAGACCGCAGAACACCACAGGTTGGTTGGGTTTGAAGCCGGGCAGGGGCTCTGGCGTCGGGTTGCGATAGTCGGTGATGGTGTCACCGACATGGGTGTCGGCTACTTCTTTGATGGCCGCTGTAATAAAGCCCATTTCGCCGGCTTTCAGTTCGCCGGTAACTTCGGTTTTCGGGGTAAAGATACCCACGCGTTCTGCCGTGTGATCAGTGCCCGCATCCATCATCTTGATGCGCTGGCCTTTTTTGAGCGTGCCTTCAATAACGCGTACGAGAATAACCACGCCCAGATAGGTGTCGTACCAACTGTCGACCAGCAGGGCCTTCAATGGCGCGCTGTCTTCGACCGGGGGTGGTGCGGGTAGGCGTTCAACAATGGCTTCCAGCAGGTCTTCAACGCCAATGCCGGTTTTGGCCGATACCTCGATGGCATCGGTCGCATCCAGTCCGACAACATCTTCGATCTGCTCACGTACCCGGTCCGGGTCGGCGGCGGGCAGGTCAATCTTGTTCAGGACGGGAACAATCTCATGGTCATTGTCGATGGCCTGGTACACATTGGCCAGGGTCTGCGCCTCAACGCCTTGGGAGGCATCAACCACGAGAATAGACCCCTCACAAGCCGCGAGTGACCGGGAGACCTCATAGGCAAAATCCACATGGCCGGGCGTGTCCATCAGATTCAACTGATAGGTTTCGCCATCCTTGGCCTTGTAATTGAGACGGACGGTCTGGGCCTTGATGGTGATGCCCCGTTCGCGCTCGATATCCATATTGTCGAGCACTTGTTCCTTCATTTCGCGGTCTGTCAGCCCGTCACAATATTGGATCAGGCGGTCAGACAGCGTCGACTTGCCGTGGTCAATATGGGCAATGACGGAGAAATTACGGATGTGGGTCTGGTCAGTCATTCAAGTTACCCGCGCAGTGCCCCGCCAGTGGCCTTGGCAACATTGGCAACAACCTTGTCGGCAATCGCATCGATGTCGTTGTCCGTCAGCGTCTCATTGGTTGGCTGCAGGCGCACGCAAATGGCCAGTGACTTCTTGCCCTCTTCCACACCCTTACCTTCGTACACATCAAACAGGCTGACGTTGTCGATCAGCTGTTTGTCGGCACCCTTGGCGGCCTGTAGCAGTTCAGCGGCTGGCAAGTCTGCATCCACAATAAAGGCAAAATCCCGTTCCACGGCCTGCAGGTCAGAGGCCTGCAGGGCCGGGCGGGTCGTCTTTTTGCGCGGCTTGTAGGGGATGGCATCAAGGAACACTTCAAAGGCGGCAACCGGGCCGTCCACGTCCATGGCTGCTGGCACACGGGGGTGCAGTTCGCCAAAGCGGGCGATCACATTCTTGGGGCCAAGTTTCAATAGGCCGGAACGACCGGGATGGTACCAGTCTGGCGCGCCGCGTTCGGCTTTGAGGTTACCGGTCGGGGCACCCAGTTCTTCCAGCAGGGCCAAGGCATCTGCACGCGCGACGAGGGCGCTTGGTTCATCTGCTGTACCAGACCAATGACGGTCATGCGCCGCACCAACGCGAATGCTAGAGGCCATGCTGTGCTGGCCCTTGATATCGGCACTTTCAAACTGTGCACCGACTTCAAACAGGTTGATGGTGCGGAACCCGCGTGCCTGATTACGGGCAGCAGCATCCAGCAGGTTGGGCAGCAGCGACGGGCGCATGGTGTCGAGCTCGGATGAAATTGGGTTCGACAGAACAAGTTCTGCCTGCCCACCACCAAACAGGTCGGCATAGTCAGCCGAGGTGAAGGACCATGTTACGGCCTCATGCAAGCCACGACCGGCCAAGGCGCGCTTGGCCTTGCGGACCCGGCGCTGCTTGCCATCGACCGCAGGCAGGACATTGTTGCTGATCGGGTCCATCGCAACAGAGGGGATGGTGTCATAACCATGAATACGGGCGACTTCTTCGACCAGGTCGGCTTCACCATCAATGTCGGTGCGCCAGCTGGGCACATCGGCGTGAATGACATCACCATCGAGTGTCGAGGCGAACCCGACGGCATTCAGGATGTCGACCATCTGGTCGGCGGGGACATCAAGCGCCACGAGCTGCTTGACGCGATCAACCCGGAGGTCAACCTGCTTGTTCCATTCTGGTACGGCGCCGGCGACATTGACGCTGCCGGCTTCGCCGCCGCACATGTCGAGGATCAGCCGTGTGGCGTCTTCCAAACCGCCCATCATGTAATTACAATCAACGCCGCGTTCAAAGCGATAGCGGGCATCGCTTTCGATGCCGAGCGACCGCCCGGTCATGGCGGTCCGGATTCTGTCGAACAGGGCTGATTCCACCAGCACGTTGGTCGTGCCTTCGGTACAGCCAGTGTCGAGCCCGCCCATCACGCCCGCCAGGCTCTGGACGCCGTTATCGTCGGCAATGACGCAGACGTTGCCATGCAGGGTGTAGTCTTCTTCATCCAGCGCGGTCAGCTTTTCGCCGTCCTGTGCCAGTCGCACCGTGAGGTTGCCTGCAACTTTGTCGGCGTCATACACGTGCAGCGGGCGGCCACGGTCCAGCGAAATGAAATTGGTCACATCGACCAGCGCTGAAATGGGCCGCAGGCCAACGGCCTTGAGCTGGCGCTGCAGCCAGTCCGGGCTTGGCCCGTTCTTAACGCCTTTGATCAGGCGCAGGGCGAAAGCTGGGCAGGCATCTGCGGCGTCTTCCCGGAAGTCGAGAGCCACGCTCACCGGTGTCTCGAAGCTGCCAGCAACGGCGCTTTCATCCACGGGTTTCAATGTGCCTAGACCAGCGGCGGCCAGGTCGCGGGCAATGCCGCGCACGCCCAGGCAATCCTGCCGGTTGGGCGTGATGGCAATTTCGATCATCGGGTCATCAAGGCCGAGGATTTCAGCAAAAGGCACGCCAATGGGTGCATCATCCGGCATTTCAATAATGCCGTCATGTTCATCGGACAGCCCCATTTCACGTTCAGACACCAACATGCCGTTGGACTGTACGCCTCGGATTTCGGTGGGCTTCAGCTTCATGCCATTGCCAGGGATCACCAAGCCATTGCCAGCGAACACGGCCTTCATGCCGGTGCGGGCATTGGGCGCGCCACAGACGACTTCAATTTCTTCAGTCCCGGTATCAACGCGACAGATCTGCAGCTTATCGGCATTCGGGTGCGGGCGTGCCTCAATAACAGAGGCGACCGTGAACGGCGCCAGTTCAGGCCCTCGATTGACGATCTCTTCAACTTCCAGCCCGATGGCTGTCAGTGTCGTGTCGATGGTCGCCAGTTCGGCATCGGTGTCGAGGTGCTCTTTAAGCCAGGAAAGTGTGAATTTCATCAGACTGTCCCTCCACTCAGGCCTTGTCCCAGGGTCGGGATATCCAGCGTCCGGAAGCCATAATTACGTAACCAGCGCAGGTCGCTTTCAAAGAAGGCGCGCAGGTCGGGAATGCCATATTTCAGCATAGCCAGACGGTCGATGCCGATACCAAAGGCAAAACCCTGATATTTGGTGCTGTCGATGCCCGCATGTTCCAGCACGCGCGGGTTCACCATGCCGCAGCCTAGAATTTCAAGCCAATCATCGCCTTCGCCAATGCGCAGCTCGCCATCCTGGCGGGTGCAGCCGATGTCCATTTCTGCGCTCGGTTCGGTGAACGGGAAATAGCTGGGGCGGAAGCGCATCTTCACATTGTCGACTTCAAAGAAGGCGCGACAAAATGTATCCAGGCAGCCTTTCAGGTGACCCATATGGGTCTTCTCGTCGATCACCAGCCCTTCGACCTGGTGGAACATGGGCGTATGGGTCTGGTCAGAGTCGCTGCGATAGGTGCGGCCCGGCGCAATAATGCGCAAAGGCGGCTTGTTCTTTTCCATCGTGCGTACCTGCACGGGTGACGTATGCGTGCGCAAAACCTTGCGGTCACCGTTTTCATCTTCGTTGAAGTAGAAGGTGTCGTGCATTTGCCGGGCAGGGTGCTCGGGCGGAATGTTCAGGGCTGTGAAATTGTAGAAATCTTCTTCAATGTCCGGGCCTTCGGCAACGGTGAAGCCCATATCGGCAAAAATCTCAGTGATCTCGTCCAGCACCTGGCTGATGGGATGCAATGTACCGCGCTGCTCGGGCGGAACCGGCAGGGAAATGTCGATGGTCTCTGCCGCCAGGCGGGCATCAAGCGCTGCATTCTCAAGCGTGTCCTTGGCGGTCTGAATCGCATCTCCAATGGTGTTCTTGAGACCGTTTAGGGCTGGGCCTGCCGTTTTGCGCTCTTCCGGGCTCATGCCACCCAGGCCCTTCATCAGGCCAGAGATGCGGCCTTTCTTGCCTAGTTCGGCAACGCGAAGGTTTTCCAGCGCGTCGAGGCTGTCGGCGGCTTCAATAGCAGCCAGAATTTCAGATTGTAGTGCGTCGATGTCCTGCATGTTCCGGTCCTGCAAGGGAGTGCCCGCAAAAAAGGGGGCAATTATGCCCCCTTTTTCAATAACGTCCAGTGAGTTGGGGGCTTATTTAAGCCGCCTTGCCAAGTGCATCCTGCGCCTGGGAAGCCAGGCTAGCGAATGTTTCAGGCTCCCGCACTGCGATATCGGCCAAGACTTTACGATCAAGCTCGATACCGGAGAGTTTGAGCCCGTTCATAAATCGGGAATAGGTCAGTCCCTGTTCGCGTGCCGCAGCGTTGATGCGCTGGATCCACAGGGCGCGGAAGTTCCGCTTCTTGGCGCGGCGGTCGCGATAAGCGTACTGACCGGCCTTCTCCACAGCCTGGTTAGCGGCGCGGAAGGTGTTCTTGCGGCGGCCATAGTAACCTTTGGCGGCCTTGATAACTTTTCTGTGACGGGCGTGCTTGGTGACGCCCCGTGCTACACGTGCCATGATCTACACTCCTTCCGTTAGCCGTACGGCATCATCTTGCGAACGACCTTGGCATTGGATTCTGCCATTAAAGTCGTGCCGCGCTGGTTGCGGATTTGCTTGTTGGTGCGTTTGATCATGCCGTGACGCTTGCCAGCCTGGCCCATCTTGACCTTGCCGGAAGCCGTCAGCTTAAAGCGCTTTTTAACGCCAGACTTCGTCTTCATCTTGGGCATTTGCTTATCCTTCTTTTAAGGCCCGGTTACCCGGGCATATTGCAAAGCTTAAAAACAGACATGGCATGCCCACACATGGCCAGCCTGCTCTGGGCGCGCTTTATAGACGCGCCTTGCTGAAAACACAAGACAAAGAAAAAGCCGGATTGATAAATCCGGCTTACTTCCCAATGTGGATTTAAGGCGGCCTATTTTGGAGCCATCACCATTGTCATCTGGCGGCCTTCCATGGACGGATGGCTTTCGACTTTGGCGATTTCCTGCATGTCTTCCTGTACGCGTTTGAGCACGTCTGCACCAATGTCCTGATGGGCCATTTCACGGCCACGGAAGCGCAGTGTTACCTTGACCTTGTCACCGGCACCAAAGAAGCGGTGCATCGAGCGCAGCTTGACCTGGTAGTCATGCTCGTCGATGTTCGGCCGCATCTTGATCTCCTTGACGTCGATCACCTTCTGCTTCTTGCGCGCAAGGTTGGCCTTTTTCTGGTTTTCGTATTTCAGCTTGCCGTAATCGAGCACCTTGCAAACAGGTGGTTCGGCATGGGGAGAGATTTCAACAAGGTCCAGACCGGCACTGGCTGCCACGGCTCTTGCTTCGTCGATGCCAACAACACCGCGATTGTCGCCGTTGCCATCAATAAGGCGGACTTCACGAGCCCTGATCATATCATTTGCGCGAGGACCGTCCTTGGTTGGCGGTGTCTGCATTGGTGGTCTAGGAATGAAAAACTCTCCTGCGTTTCCTTATATTCTCAGCTTGCGGCAGGCTTTAACGCCCGCTCTTTTGGCCGAGATTCGCCTCAAAATACGGATTTAGCCTTGTTCTGTCCAGCAATAGCGCCGTTATGCAGCGTCTGGCGCCTGGGCTTCAGCCAGGACTGCGTCAATAGCTTCCTGTCGGCTGATGACCGTCTGGTCCTTGGAGCCAAGACGACGGACAGACAAAGTGCCTTCCTCGGCCTCTTTGCGGCCGATGATAAACAGAGCCGGTACTTTCTGCAGACTGTGATCGCGCACCTTGTAGTTGATCTTCTCGTTGCGCGTGTCCAACTCAGCACGGATGCCCGCAGCCCGCAGTTGGTTGCAGACATCTTCTGCATAGTCGTCAGCGTCTGAAATGATCGTGGCAACGACAACCTGTGTTGGGGCCAGCCAAAGCGGGAAGCGCCCGGCATGATGCTCGATCAGAATGCCGATAAAGCGCTCGAGTGAGCCAAGGATGGCACGATGCAGCATCACCGGGCGGTGACGGGCATTGTCTTCACCAATATAATTTGCGTCCAGCCGTTCAGGCAGTACGAAGTCGACCTGCAGCGTACCGCACTGCCAGGACCGGCCAATCGTATCCTTCAGGTGAAACTCGATCTTGGGCCCGTAGAAAGCGCCTTCGCCCGGGTTCAAGTCGTAATCCAGTCCAGTAGCCTTGATGGCATCAAGCAGTGACTGCTCTGCCTTGTCCCAGACATGGTCTTCACCCGCACGCACTTCCGGGCGGTCGGCAAATTTCACTTCTACTTCTTCAAAGCCGAGGTCTTTGTAGACGCTGAGCAGCAGATTGGTGAAAGCGACCGTTTCTTCAGTGATCTGGTCTTCAGTGCAGAAGATATGGGCGTCATCCTGCACGAAGGAGCGCACGCGCATCAGCCCGTGCAGCGCGCCGGATGGCTCGTAGCGGTGGCAGGATCCAAATTCCGCCATGCGCAGGGGCAGGTCGCGGTAGGACACCAGGCCATGGTTGAAGATCTGCACATGGCATGGGCAGTTCATCGGCTTGATGGCAAAGGTGCGCTCTTCCGATTCAACCTGATACATATGTTCGGCGAACTTGTCGGCATGGCCGGACTTCTCCCACAGGGTGCGGTCCACCATTTGTGGCGTATTTACCTCCTGATAGCCGCCTACAAACAGCTTGCGGCGGATATAGTCTTGCAGTTCGCGGTAAATCGTCCAGCCTTTGTCATGCCAGAAGGGCATGCCAGCGGCTTCGTCCTGGAAATGGAACAGGTCCATTTCCCGGCCAATGCGCCGATGGTCGCGCTTTTCGGCTTCTTCGATGCGATGCAGATAGGTCTTGAGCTCTTTCTTGTCGCGCCAGCAGGTACCATAGATGCGCTGCAGCATCTCATTGTTGGAATCGCCGCGCCAATAGGCACCGGCCAGGCGGGTCAACCGGAAGGCATCGCCCAGCTTTTTGGTAGACGGGAGATGCGGGCCACGGCACAGGTCGATGAAGTCACCCTGACGGTAGAGGCTAATCGTTTCCCCCTGGGGGATATCGCTGATGATTTCTGCTTTGTAGTCTTCGCCCTTGGACTGGAAGAAAACAATGGCGTCATCGCGGTCCCATTCTTCGCGCACGATCTCTTCGTCGCGGGCGACGATTTCGCGCATGCGGGCTTCGATGTCGTCGAGGTCTTCTGGCGTGAACGGCTCATCGCGCGCAAAGTCGTAGTAGAAGCCATCTTCAATGGCCGGGCCAATGGTGACCTGCGTACCCGGATATAGTTCCTGCACGGCCTCTGCCATAATATGTGCGCAGTCATGGCGCAGCAGCTCGAGTGCATCTTCATCCTGGCGGGTGATGATGGCAACGTCGGCATCTTCTGTAATCAACAGCGACAGGTCTGCCTGCTCGCCATTCAGGCGCATGGCAAGAGCTGTCTTGGCGAGGCCAGGGCCGATATCAGAGGCAATATCGGCGCCGGTGACCGGGCCGTCAAATTCGCGTCTGCTGCCATCTGGCAGGCTGATCGTTACGGCAGAAGAAACTGCTTGGTCCATTGATACGTCCATCGTAATTTGCGGCTGAAACTAGCCGTATTTATAGCGCTGTCAAGCGATGCATGGCGCTTTGTATCACGGATTCAAACGCCCGTGACCTTTGTTCCTGAAATTCAGGTCCATTAGGGCCAAGTGAGGATGAAAATGACAGCACAGCCAAACTTTCTGGACGTAGCCGGTAAGCAGATTGCGTGGCGGGGGCGTGAAGGTGAAGGGCCGGGTATTGTCTTCCTGGGTGGCTTCGCCTCCGACATGCTGGGTACGAAGGCAGAGTTTCTTGATGATTGGTGTGCAAAGCGTGGCCGGGCCTATCTGCGGTTGGATTATTCCGGGCATGGCGAATCCTCTGGTGAGTTTATTGATGGCTGCATTGGTGAATGGGCTGCAGATGCCATTGCTGCTGTCGATCAGTTGACGAAGGGCCCGCAGATTATTGTGGGCTCCTCAATGGGCGGGTGGATAGGGCTATTGCTAGCCCGTGCGTTGCCAGATCGCGTGGCGGCATTTGTAGGCATTGCTGCTGCACCAGATTTCACAGAAGATCTGATGTGGTCTGATTTCGACCAGAGCATTCGTGATCAGATCATCAATGAAGGTGTTTATTGGGAGCCGTCCGAATACAGCGATGAGCCCACACCCATTACCCGCAAGCTGATTGAAGACGGGCGCAACCAGTTGGTGCTGCGTTCATCGCTGCAGATTGACGGCCCAGTGCGTCTCATCCAGGGGATGCAGGACCCTGAAGTACCCTGGCAACACGCTATCAAAATTGCTGAGCATCTGGATGGCGGTGATGTGGACGTGATTCTGCGGAAGTCGAGCGACCATCGTCTTTCTGAGCCAGAAGACCTGGCCGTCTTGTCAGGCGTTCTTGAGGCCTTGCTCTGACAAGATCGCCTGCAGGCCATCCCGATAGGTCGGATGCTTGAGCGCGACGCCCAATTCTTCTTTCATTTTGGCATTTCGAACGCGCTTGCACTCCGCATAGAAACTGCGGCCCATCGGCGACAGGTCCGCCTCTTCAAAGGGAATGGGAGGTGGCAGGTCCATACCCATGATTTCTGCTGCAAAGGTTGTGACATCCTGCGGTGCGGCGGGTTCGTCATCGACCAAATTATAGATGCTTCCCCGCGCAGGATTTTTCATCGAGGCCGCCAACCCTTGGGCAATGTCGTCTATATGGATGCGGCAAAAGACCTGCCCTGGTTTGTCAATCCGCTGTGTGCGGCCTTGCCTGATGGCATCAATCGCCGATCGGCCAGGCCCATAAATACCAGGCAGGCGAAAGATGTGTGTTGGCACGTTGTGTTTTGTGTGCAGGGAGAGCCAGGCGTTTTCTGCATCGACACGCCGTTGGCTACGCGCACTGCCAGGGTTGACCGGCGTTGATTCGTCGATCCAGCGACCCTGGTGGTCACCATAAACACCGGTGGTCGACAAATAGCCAAGCCATTGCAGGCTGGGTAGCTGTGCGATGTTTTGGGCGTGATGGCGAAAGACCGGGTCGCCCTGTTCCCCCGGCGGAATAGAAAGCAAGATATGGGTGCAGTCCGCTAGGACGGTTGCAGCGTCGGCAAGGGGTTCGTCATCTCCGAATTGATGGATGGTAAAGCCTTCATTGCGAAGTTGCTCTGCTTTTTCAGGCGACCGGCAGGTGCCGCTGACGGACCAGTTCAATTGCATCAGGTCGGCTGCCAGACGGCAGGCGGAAAAACCGAGACCAAAAACGAATAGTCGCATTCCTGTTCACCTGTGCCTATGTTCTTGCGAGTTGCTGATCCTACGCGGTTGGGCAGCTTACAGATTTCAATTGCCGGGGACAAACAGGCTTGGCCATGCAGCGTATATTTGGATTTTTGGCTTCGGCGGTCATCACGCTTGGATGTTGGGCGTATAATACGGCTGATGCGGCCAAGCCGATGACTTATCAGGCCTGTTTGCGGCTGGTCGATGAAAATCCGGTAGACGCCTATAGCAGGGCATTGGCGTGGCGGCAGGAAGAAGGTGGCCCCGCGGCCCTGCATTGTATGGCCTTGGCGCTTGTCGGGCAGGGGGACTACGCCCACGGCGCCCGGATTTTTGAAGAAGCAGCCCGGCTGATGGAAAGCAGGGCAGGGGCAGCGGAACAAGTGCCGCCTTTGCTGAGCCAGGCAGGGAATGCATGGTTGTTGGCCGAAAATGGTGAACAGGCATTTCGACTGTTTGATGAAGCGCTGAATCGGCGCAGCTTGCCGGGGTTCATGAAAATGGATTTGCTGACGGATCGGGCGCGCGCAAGCGCCTCACTTGGTGACTATGCTAATGCCCGTGAAGATTTGACGTTGATTTTGGGCATGGGTGGACCCCGCGCCGATATTCTGACCTATCGCGCCAGCGCTTATCGGCAATTGAAGGATATGGCGGCGGCTCAGGCTGATATTGAACATGCTATCCGGCTGCGGCCCGACTATGCAGAGGCATTGTTTGAGCGCGGTAATTTGAAATACGCCATGGGTGACTACACGGAAGCTGGTGAGGACTGGCAGGCCGTTGTCCAACTGCATCCACAGAGTGATGTCGCTATGGCAGCCCGGGAAAACCTGGCAGCACTTGAAGCCGCATTTAACGAGGCCGCTGCCACTCCTCCCGACAATCCGGGTCAGCCTCCTGAGGAAGATTCTGTGCCTGCAGCGCCTTAAAGGCATCTGTCATCATTAATTCGCCCAACGCCCAGATTGCTGCGCCGCGTATAAGGGCAGACGGATCATCCAGTAGCGATCGTACTTGTTCGATGAAGGTGTCGTCGCCACTATTGCCGATGGCAACCAATGTATTCCGCACAAATCTGTCGCGTCCAATGCGCTTGATGGGGGAGCCGGAAAAGAATTGTCGAAAAGCGGTATCATTCAGTGAGACGAGATCCCGCAGTCTGGGGGCCAGCAAGTCCTCTCGAGCTACAAGCTTGGCTTCATGGGCCGCCTTGGCAAATTTGTTCCAGGGGCATGCGGCGAGGCAGTCATCGCAGCCATAAATCCGATTGCCCATGGCCTTGCGGAACTCAACCGGGATCGGCCCCTTGTGTTCAATGGTCAGGTAGGAAATGCAGCGCCGGACATCCAGTTGATAGGGGGCCGGAAAAGCGTCTGTGGGGCAGGCGGCCAGACAGGCTGTCCAGCCGCCGCAATGGTCTTCCTCAGGTGTGTCGGCGGGCAAGATCATGGTGGTATAGATACTGCCGATAAACAGCCAGGAACCGGCTTGTCGTGACACCAAATTGGTATGTTTACCCTGCCACCCCAACCCGGCCTGCTGGGCGAGAGGTTTCTCGGGTACCGGGGCTGTGTCGACAAAAATCTTCACATCTTCGCCGGAGGTTTCAGCTAACCACCGGGCGATGCGGCGCAGCTTTTTCTTGATAACATCGTGATAGTCTTTGTGCCGGGCATAGCAGGAAATGACACCGGTCTTGCCATCATTCAGATGGCTCAATGGGTCTTCTTCCGGCCCGTAATTCATCGTCAGAACGACGACGCTGTTTGCCTCGGGCCACAAGCCCTTTGGGTGTGCCCGGTGATGCTGGCGATCGGCCAGCCAATCCATATCGCCATGTCGACCAGCATCAATAAATACACCCAGCTTGGTGGCGATATCAGGCATCATGGCGGTATCGACAAACCCGACAGTCTCAAAACCTTCTTCCGTCGCCATGATGCTGATGGCGTCGCGCCAGGCAGCGGGCGTGGCGGGCTTGTCAGAAGTCCGGATCATGATAATGGTCGGCCGGTTTTAGCCCGCCGATCCTGTCCTGCAGCAGGGGGCGAAAACTGGGGCGCGACTTGACGCGCGCATACCAGGCCTTGGCAGAAGGGTAGTCTTCCCACCGAATGTCGCCCAGATAGTCGAGGCAGGAAATCTGCGCAGCTGCTGCAATGTCTGCGAGTGTGAAGGTTTCACCGGCCAGCCAGAAGCGGCGGTCGACGAGGTAGCAGATATAGTCCATGTGGTAGGTCAGGTTGTGAAAGCCCGCGCGCAGGGCGTCCGGGTTGGCCTGACCCAGCTCCATATAGCGTTTCATGACCTTTTCTTCGACCGTGTGGCGGGTGACCTCAAACTGGAATTTCTGGAGAAACCAAGCACACAGGCGGCGAACTTCTGCGCGTTCTGCCGGAGTGCCGGGCAACAGCCGGCTGGCAGGGTGCATCTCGTCGAGATATTCACAAATGGCCATGGTGTCTGAGAGGACATTGCCCTCGTCATCCTGCAGCACCGGAACATCACCTGCCGGATTAAGGGCCAGGAATTCCGGTCGTCGTTGCCATGTCGGCTCCACTGTCAAATTCGCCTCGATACCCTTTTCAGACAGTACAGTGCGTACAGCGCGGGAATGGGGTGAAAGCCACAGATGGTGAAGGTGGGGCATGCGGTCTACTGAAAGGTTGGAATATGCTGCTAACAACCGTAGCATGAATGCATAAATCTGCCATAGCGCTATGCCCTCACGAGGACGAGTTTATGAGACATGGCGCAGGTGCCTGGAGCCTGCCATTGGCGCTGGCTCTTTCATGAAACAGGTAACGCCATGACGTTGTTCCATCTTGTTGTCCTCGCCATCGTTCAGGGGATTACCGAATTTTTGCCCATCAGCTCGTCTGCACATCTGATTTTGGTGCCCCAGGCGCTGGGGACTCAAGACCAGGGCCTGGTGCTGGACGTTGCCGTGCATGTGGGCACCCTGTTTGCGGTCATTGTTTATTTCCGGCGCGAGGTTGCCGACATGCTGCACGGCTTGGCGTCCTTGGTTGTTCCTTCCATGGTCGAGCCCGGTGAAACAGCCAGGCGGAATCTGGCAGGTGCTGTTCTGGTTGCTGCTGTCCCCGTTATGGTGGCGGGCGTTCTTTTCCGCGTTGTCGAGTTGGACCAGATGTTGCGATCGATCATCGTCATCGGCTGGGCCAGCATTGGCTTTGGCGGGTTGTTGTGGTGGGCCGACAAATATTGTGCGCAAACCGATAAGCTGGAGTCTTTGAACCCGTCCAAGGCGCTGGTGATTGGGTTGGCGCAGATATTGGCGCTCATTCCGGGCACCTCACGGTCCGGCATTACCATAACAGCGGCCCGATATCTGGGTTTTGACCGAGTGGAAGCCGCCCGGTTTTCCATGCTGCTGGCGCTGCCTGTGATCGGCGCGGCCGGGTTGCTTGGCGTATACGAAATTGCCGCCGCCGGCGACATGGTGTTGGGCGCAGATGCCCTTATCGGGATGACCCTGTCATTTATGGCAGCTTATGCCACGATTGCCCTGTTCATGCGGTTCGCACAGAATCACAGCATGACGGTGTTCGTCATCTACCGATGCGTACTGGGCATTGGCCTTTTATTGGTCGGCTATGACCTGTTGGGATGATCTGACCAACAAGAACAGGAATTAGTCCTGCTCGTAGGCACCTGCCTTGCGAAACCGGCGCATATGAGCAGGCATGACGGCTTCTGCAGGCACTGGTGCAATACCAAGGTCTGCAATGGTCAGCGCGTTTTCAGCGACCACATTGTCTGACTTCATCATCTGAACCTGGTCTGGACGGAGGATGTTACCCGGGAGCATTTGCAGGAATATCGCTGCGAAAGATGCGGCCCAGAACGGTATAGACGGCATCAGGCGTGACCGATGCGTCGTTTCCAAAACATATTCATAGGTTTCTTTCAGGCTCATGATCCGGGGGCCACCCAACTCATAGACCTGGCCTGCCGTGGTATCATCGCCGAGAATGGCGACAATGGCGTCTGCAACGTCATCCACATAGACGGGCTGGAACAGGCAGTTGCCACCGCCGGGCAGGGGTAGAAACGGCAGGGCCTTGGCCAGGCCTGCAAAACGACAGAAGAAACCATCTTCGGGTCCGAAAACCACACTTGGGCGAATAATTGTAACGTCAGCGAAGTGTTCTCGTGCAGCTTCTTCACCGGCGGCCTTTGAGCGCCCGTAAGCAGAGTCACTCTTCTTGTTTGCGCCGATGGCCGACATGTGAACCAGGCGTTCAACGCCAGCTTCTACGCAAAGTCGTGCAACACGCTCGGCGCCGCCGACATGCAGGGCATCGTAGCTGCCTTTGCTGAAGGTGCCCACAAGGCTTACCACATGGCTGGCACCGGCAAGGGCGTTGGCCAGGGACGCGTCGTCCCTGATATTGGCCTGCGCTATCTGAACCTGGCCGACATCACCCATCGTCCTAAGGAACATGGCCTCGTTAGGGTGGCGAATGGCGACACGCAGGCGCGCACCGGTTTTAGCCAATTCGCGTACCAGGTTGCGGCCAATGAAGCCGGAGCCGCCAATGATTGTTACCAGGTTACTTGCAGAGAGTTCAGGCATGGGTATCCATCCAGTGTCTAGCCGAATCGCGCGCTACTCTAATCGGTTGGGGGCTGATTTCCACCCCAAAACATGCATGCTGGGGCAAGTAGAGCAATGGTCGGGGCCAAACTGGTTGGTGAAAGTACTGAATGTGCATTTTGTGCTATTGACAAGCGAGGCGCAGAGCTTTAGCCAATGCCCCGCGTTCATTTCGGATGAATGTTTGCCCAGGTGGCGGAATTGGTAGACGCGCTAGCTTCAGGTGCTAGTGGCCGTATGGTCGTGGAAGTTCGAGTCTTCTCCTGGGCACCACCCGAAACAACTGTAGGAGCGCAAGCCCATGACAGTCACTGTTTATAAAGACGACATCCCTGCGGATATCGACTGGGGCAATGCTGTTGCCATCGATTCCGAGACCATGGGGCTCAACAATTCGCGCGACCGTCTTTGTGTTGTTCAGCTGTCATCTGGCGACGGCAACGCCATTCTGGTGCAGATCGCAGCAGACCCGGCGCCTGCCCCAAACCTTGTCGGGTTGCTGGAAAACAACGATATAGTAAAGCTATTCCACTTTGGGCGCTTTGACATGGCGATCCTGGCGCGGACCTTTGGGGTAATGCCAGAGCCCGTCTATTGCACCAAGATTGCCTCCAAGCTGGCGCGCACCTATACCGACCGCCACGGCCTGAAAGATCTGTGTCGTGAATTGTTGGGGGTCGACCTGTCAAAACAACAGCAAAGCTCGGACTGGGGTCGTGAGACGCTGAGTAAAGAGCAAAAGGCCTACGCAGCTTCAGACGTGCTCTATCTGCATAATTTGCGTGAAGTACTCGACATCATGCTGGTGCGGGAAGGCCGGGATAGCCTGTTGCCGCCTTGCCTTGAGTTTTTGCCTGCCCGTGTCCGGCTGGATATGGCGGGTTGGGGTGAAATGGACATTTTCTCCCACTAGGTCGTTCTGACGGGCGCCGACAAGTAGGGCCTATTCCAGCACTCTTTGGGCGGTTAGACTGGTTGTATGAAACGCAGCGCAGACATTTTCGAACAAGACAGACGCTACGGGCGCTATGTCCAGTTGATGAAGCTGGTTTTGCCTGCGATGGCGGCTTCTATCCTTGCTGTTCTGGCGCTGTACCCCGTAGTTGTGCAGACAGAGACCGGGTTCACGCTCGACTTCGCCGAAATCACGGACCGTGATGATACGATTCGTATGGTGTCACCCCATTATGCCGGGGCAGACAAGCAGGGCCGGCGCTTCGATATCAGGGCCGAATCGGCCTACCAGCACGCGGTGGAAGATGATGTTGTAAACTTGGAGATGATCGCCGCCGACGTCAGCATGCAAACAGGAGCCTGGGTTGCGCTGGATAGTCTGGGTGGCATCTATCGACCGAAAGCGGATTTGCTGGAGTTAACAGGGCAGGTCAATATTTTCTCGGACATTGGGTATGAGGCCCATAGCAGGTCAATGAAGCTCGACCTGGAGTTGGGTATCGCTTCCAGCCAACAGCCGGTATATGGTCAGGGCCCGTTTGGGGTCTTTGAAAGCGGCGGTATGGAAGTGGACATCGAAGGCGACTATGTTCACCTTACGGAAGGGGTTTCTGTGACAGTTTACCCCCGGGCACTGCAATAGGAACTCTGGCATGACGTCACAACGCAGCGACATATACACCCGGCTCGTGCGAATAAGCGTGGCTTTTGCCTTACTGGCTGGCAGTGCGTTTGTTGCCGGTGGGGTTTATGCCGCCAATGGCTTCACCAACC
>JAURPT010000103.1 GCA_030836535.1 Alphaproteobacteria bacterium | reverse complement strand
TTGTAGACATCCTTGATGACCGAATAACCACCGCACATGTCGCCATAAAGCGTGGCATAGCCCACCGACATTTCAGACTTGTTGCCCGTGGTCAGCACCATATGGCCAAACTTGTTGGAGATAGCCATCAGCGTCAGGCCTCGCAGGCGGGCCTGGATGTTTTCTTCGGTGATATCCTGCTCACGCCCGGCAAAGACCTCTCCCAGCATGTTGTCGAAAGCAGCAACGCCATCCGCAATGGCGATGACATCATACTCTGCACCCAGGGCATTGGCGCAGCCAGAGGCGTCGTCATGGCTTTCGCCCGACGTGAAACGCGACGGCATCATCACACATTTCACGCGGTCCGCGCCCAGGGCATCAACAGCTACAGCTGCCGAGATCGCACTATCAACGCCACCTGACATGCCAAGGACTACGCCGGGAAAGCGGTTCTTGTTCACATAGTCGCGCAGGCCCAGCATCATTGCCTGATAGATGGCTGCCAGCCCTTCCGGATAGGTGATTTTATCGCCTTCGGAGCAGACCCAGCCGTCATCACCACGCGTCCAATCGGTGATGGTGACATCTTCCTGCCAGGCGACCATGCGCGCTGCCAGGCTGCTGTCTGCATTCAGCACAAAGGAAATGCCGTCAAAGACCAGCTCATCCTGCCCGCCTACCTGGTTTACATAGACCAGCGGCAGGCTCGTCTCCTGCACGCGGGCAACAGCATAATTCGTGCGCTCATCGAACTTGTCGGCCTCAAAGGGCGAGCCATTGGGCACAACGAGAATTTCAGCGCCGGTCTCCGCCAGGCATTCTGCGGCATCTTCCTGCCACATATCTTCGCAGATCATGACACCCAGGCGCACGCCCCGGAAATTCACCGGCCCAGTCAGCGGGCCCGCGTCGAAAATACGGATTTCATCAAACACGCCGTAATTGGGCAGATCGTGCTTGAAGCGCTTGGCCACTATCTCGCCACCATCCAGCAAAATCGCCGCATTATAGAGTTTGCCTGCCTCGCGCCAGGAGCTGCCAACCAACATGGCCGGGCCGCCATCTGCCGTCACCGCCGCAAGGCGCGCAACGGCGGCTTCAACCTCTGCCTGGAAGGCGGGTTTGAGCATCAGATCTTCTGGTGGGTAACCCACCAGCACCAATTCGGCATAGACAACAAGGTCGGCGCCCGCGTCCGCGGCCTGCTGGCGGGCAGCCAGCACTTTAGCCTCATTACCGGCAATATCGCCGACAGTGGGGTTCAGCTGCGCAAGGGCTATTTTAAGGCGTTCAGTCATAGGGGTTTCTTTAGCGGAAAATACCGCCATTCGAAACACTTATGACGGTGGTTAGGGCCTATGAGGCTTGGGCAAAGGCCTCACGCTCTTTCTTAATGCCTTCAGCAATCAGGAAGGCCAGCTCGAGCGCCTGGCTGCCATTCAACCGCGGGTCACAATGGGTGTGATAGCGGTCGGCAAGGCTTTCGTCCGTAATTTCCTGCATGCCACCGAGACATTCTGTCACGTCCTGACCAGTCATTTCGAAATGAACGCCACCAGCGTAAGTGCCTTCAGCCTGATGCGCCTGGAAGAAGCGACGAACCTCGGCCAGAATCTGATCGAATGGACGCGTCTTGTAGCCGCTGTCGGACTTGATGGTGTTGCCATGCATCGGGTCACAAGACCACACAACAGAACGACCTTCTTCCTTCACGCGGCGCAGCAGTGCGGGCAGCTTTTCACCCACCGTGTCAGCACCCATGCGGGCAATCAATGTCAGACGACCCGGATCATTTTCAGGGTTCAGGGCGTCGATCAGGCGGATGAGTTCGTCGGGGTCCATGTTCGGGCCAACTTTACAGCCGATCGGGTTCTTGATGCCGCGCATGAATTCAACATGGGCGCCATCGACCTGGCGGGTACGCTCGCCAATCCACAACATGTGGGCTGAGGTGTCGTACCAGTCGCCCGTAGTGGAATCGACGCGGGTCATGGCCTGCTCGTAACCCAGCAACAGGGCTTCATGCGAGGTGTAGAAATTCGTCTGGTTCAACAGCGCCGTGTTCTGCGCTGTGATGCCGCAGGCTTCCATAAAGGCAAGCGCCTCAGAAATGCGGTCTGCCATTTCCTGATAGCGCGCGCCAGCCGGTGAATTTTTCATGGCACCCTGCGTCCAACCATGAACACGGTGCAGATCAGCAAAACCACCCTGGGCAAAGGCACGGATCAGGTTCAGCGTAGCCGCCGCCTGTGAATAGGCCTGCAGCAGGCGCTGCGGGTCCGGGTTGCGGGCAGCTGGGGTGAATTCCATGCCATTGACGATGTCACCCTTGTAACTTTCCAGCGTCGTACCATCGATTTCTTCAATATCGCTGGAACGCGGCTTGGCAAACTGGCCGGCCAAACGGCCAACTTTGACGACAGGGCTGGAGCCAGCCCATGTCAGGGCCACTGCCATCTGCAGCAACACACGGAACGTGTCACGAATATTGTCCGGGTGATATTCAGCAAAACTTTCGGCACAGTCGCCGCCCTGTAGCAGGAAGGCTTTGCCATTGGCCACGTCTGCCAATTCGCTGCGCAGCTGGCGGGCTTCACCAGCAAATACGAGTGGGGGATAGCTCTGCAACTGCGCTTCTACATCCGCCAATGCCTGTTGATCAGGATAGGTCGGGATATGCTTCGCAGGAAATTGCCGCCAGCTGTCTGTTGTCCACCGTTCCGTCATGTGTCTTCGCCTGTTATCTCAATAGTTCAGCAAAATGCCGCAATCGGCGCCTGATATAAGCCGAAAACCGCCGTTTTGCCAGATTTTCTTTAGCGCGCCCTTGTAGCGGGCGATTACGTCAGTTTTATGAAACCGGGTCCCGCATCGTCACGAATTCTTCCGCCGATGTGGGATGGATCGCCATGGTCGCATCAAACTGCGCCTTGGTTGCCTTGCACTTCAACGCAATACCCACACCCTGGATAATCTCGCCCGCATCCAGCCCGACCATATGGGCTCCGACCACCCGATCTGAGGCCTTGTCGACAATCAGCTTCATCATGGTGCGTTCTTCACTGCCACCCAGCGTATGGAACAATGGCCGGAAGTCTGACTCGTAGATGTCCACATCACCATATTGGCTGCGGGCTTCTTCTTCCGTCAGCCCCACCGTACCAACGGGTGGCTGCGAGAAGACGGCTGTTGCCACATCTTCATAGTCCATCGGTGTTGGCGTGTTGTTGAACTGGGTGGCCGTAAAGGCCATAGCCTCGGCAATAGCGACCGGCGTCAGCTGCAGCCGATCGGTACAGTCACCGAGCGAGAAGATATTGTCCACAGAGGTGCGGAAGTTCTCATCGACAATGATGGCACCATTGTCGCGCATGGCCACGCCCAGCGCCTCTAACCCCATATTGCCTGTGGCCGGCACACGGCCGGTAGCATACATGATGACATCAGCTGTCAGGGTCGAGCCATCATTCAGCGTAGCAACAAGGCCATCGTCCGTCTTTTCAATGGAGGCAACATCGGTATTCACCCGGATATCGACGCCCTTCTTGAACATTTCCTTCTGCACCGTCTGGCGGATATCTTCATCAAACCCGCGCAGGATCATGTCCCGGCGATAGAGCTGGGTCGTCTCCACACCCAACCCATTGAAAATACCGGCGAATTCAACCGCAATATAGCCGCCACCAACAATGATGACGGACTTGGGCAGGCTTTCCAGATGGAAAGCTTCGTTAGAGCTGATGACGTGTTCAATGCCCGGGATATCCGGCGTTGAAGGCCAACCGCCCGTGGCGATCATGATCTTATCCGCCGTGATGGTTTCGCCTTCCAGGTCAATCGTGTGGGCGTCAACCAACACACCGCGCTTTTCATACAGATCGACATTGTTGTTCGATAAAGTCTGTTTGTAGAGGCCATTTAGCCGCTCAATCTCGGCATCCTTGTTGGCCAACAATGTGCGCCAGTCGAACGTAGGAGCGTCGCCAGACCAGCCATAGCCTTTTGCGCTTTCAAAGTCTTCTGCCACATGGCTGGCATAGACAAAG
>JAURPT010000102.1 GCA_030836535.1 Alphaproteobacteria bacterium | reverse complement strand
GCATCACTTTTGTTTCAAAGTCAGGGTAAGCGTCCGGGTCGATCCCCCAATGGCGCAAGGCGTCATCAAAAGGCTGGAAGTCATCATCAGGTGAACAGTCGCGCAGCGACGGCCGGCCCATCTGCACAATGCGCGCATGACCCATGGGGAACATCTCGAACCGCGAGGTAAAATGGTCCTGATCAATAATCGGCGGCACTTGTGGGTGCGCTGTACGGGTGTGATAGCTCTCGTTGAAATTGTCGCACCAGAACTTCCAGTTACAGTCCAGCTCCAGCCTGATCCAGCGCGCCCGAACAGACTTCTCAAACATATGGCCAGCATAGAGGTCGGGGATCGGCGCCAAATAGTCCAGCAAGGGTGGCGCCTCGTCATCCATGGTGTACCAGACAAAGCTGCCCCAGGTGTCGACGCGCACTTCAATCAGATTGTGTTTGCCGCACGGGTCACCATCGACAAAGTCTTCAGGGTCTTCAACATAAACCAACGTGCCGGTGATATCGAACTTCCAGCCATGATACGGGCACTGGAACGTCTCCTGCGAGCCTTCACGCCCCCAGACCAGCCGCTGGGCGCGGTGGGAACAGACATTGTAGAAGCCTTTCAGGGAGCCATCTTCCTGGCGCACGATGAACACCGTTTCATGGGCCAGGTCGTGGACGATGTAGTCTCCCGGCTCCTGCAGCTGGTTTTCCCGCCCGGCGACCAGCCAGACCTTGGTCCACATATGCTCCCATTCCTTCTCCATGAAGTCGCGGGTGTAATAGCGCTGCGGGTCAATGGGGTCGCCCCGCAGATTGCTGGCGTCCTTGCCATCAATCGCCAGCGGATGCTTAAACGGTTCTGTCATGGTTCCCTCCCTTATCCCCTCAAAACGGCGTATTTGTCGCCTTCACACCGTTCCATGGGCGTATTGTTACATGATGGACCGCGCCAAGACCAGAGATGTACCATAGATCTGCGACCCACAAAATACTGACAATCGGCGCCCAGACGCCTATAGAATGGCCGCACACTAAAGCTGGCGGAAGAACAAGGCAACCAGATGACCGAAGAAAAGCCGCATAACCGCGTCAAGAATTACCGGGTTCCCAAGGGAAGCCCGTTTCTACGGATTCTGGGCATTGCAGATGGCGCTGGTGAGATCAAGCCTAACAGATACAGCAAATACCGCCAGATCTGCCGCTTTATCGAAATCTTCATGGAGCGGCTGGAGCGCACCCAGGCCATGAAGCAAAAGCGCGTCAAGGTGCTCGATATCGGCTCCGGAAAAGGCTATTTGACCTTTGCCATGTACCAGCAGCTTTCAGAAGCCGGGCTCAACCCCAAAATTGATGGTGTTGAGACCCGGGCTGACATGGTCGATTTGTGCAATGACGCCGCAAACCGCTGCGACTACGACAATCTGGCCTTTCACAATGTGAAGGCAGAAGACTTTGTTGAAGGCTATTACGATGCCATTGTCGCCCTGCACGCCTGCGACACCGCCACCGATGACGCGCTGTTTTACGGCATCAAGTCCAAGTCGAAAATGATCGTCTGCGCCCCCTGCTGCCAGCACGAAGTGCTCATGGACCTGCAGCAAAGCGAGGCAAAAAGCCGGAAGTTTATTTCCCATGGCCTGTTCCTGCAAAAGCAGGCAGACCTCATTACCGACAACAGCCGGGTGATGTTGCTTCGCTCGCAGGGCTATCAAGTTGATGTGATCGACTTCGTGCCTTCAGAACACACAACGAAAAACACGCTGATTGTCGCCACGCGAAAAAACAAGCCGTCGGGTAAATTTTTCAACGAGTACCAAGCCTATAAAAAGTCCTTCGGCTTTAACGGCATCAAGCTGGAAGGTCTGATGCGCGAAAAAGGGCTGATCGCCTAAGCATTGGCCTACCCCTCGCCACGCGCGGCATGCACCTCGCCACTGCGGTTCTGGAATTCCTCGGTCGAATTAACGCTGGGATAGGGTTCATCCGGCACTGGCACGCCCAAAAAGTCACATAGAGGCTCCCAGCCAGAGCCAACCTCGTAGACCAGCAAGCGTTTAGGGTCGATATCGGCCTTCACCTGCTCAATATGGTCGTTGAAGACCTTGACCGCATGTTCTTCGACATCGTTTTTACCGTCGAATATCTCCATCATAATCTTGTGCATCATGTCGTGCAGGTCCTGCGGCGTGTCATCACTTTCGAAGAACTGGCCCGTATTCTCTTTACTGAAAATGGTGTTGTGCAGGCTTTTGAACCAGCCATGGGGCTGACGCACCGACAGGATCACCTTGGCATCCGGGAACAGGTCGGCCAGTTCCTTGTAATAGGTGCAGATAGGCCAATCGACGCCTGAGCGATAACGGCTCAGGAGCGTCTGCCAATCTACATCCTCGCCGCGGGCTGCCGCGCCCCAATAGGCCGTATGGCTTGGGTTCTGGAACACCTCAACCATGTGATAGCAGGGGCCAAAGCCCAGCTTCTCCAACGCGCCCTTCATGGACAGCGTGCCTGTGCGACCAAAACCAGCGCCAATAATATCAAAACTCATAAGTTCCCCCTTTTGCTGCCAATATGTTAACCGCATGTTTGTCCGCATCGTCAACCACCCGCCTTGACCTCAACGCTACCAGCGCCCACTATTCCATTGCAGTGTCTGGGGGGGCACTTTTTTGGGGATTTATTCATGAAAGACGAACAGGCGGCATTTGACGCCATCATTATCGGCGCAGGTTTTGCCGGCGTGTATATGCTCTATCGCCTGCGGGATATGGGCTACAATGTTCGTGTTTATGAAGCCGCAGACGGCGTTGGTGGCACCTGGTATTGGAACCGTTACCCCGGCGCCCGGTGTGATGCCGAAAGCCTGGCCTATTCCTTCTCCTTCGATGAAGAACTGGAGCAGGAATGGGAATGGACTGAGCGCTACGCCACCCAGCCCGAAATTCTCGACTATGCCGAACATGTGGCCGACCGGTACGACCTGCGGCCCCATATGCTTTTTGAGCGCCGGGTGACGGCGGCTCATTATGACGAGGCAGCAAATCTGTGGCGCATTCAGACCGATGAAGGCGACACGGCGCATGCCCCCATTCTGATTTCGGCCATTGGATGTCTCTCGGTCCCTGCCCTGCCGGATATTCCTGGGCTGGATGACTTCCAGGGTGAACGCTATCAGGCAAGCCAGTGGCCTCATCATCGGGTGTTATATGAAGACAAGCATGTGGGCGTCATCGGCACCGGGTCCTCGGCGATCCAGTCCATCCCCGTCATTGCAGAGACAGCCCAGCAACTGACGGTCTTTCAGCGTACACCGAATTTCAGCGTCCCTGCGGCCAATGGCCCGCTGGATGCCGACTGGGTACGGGCCTACAAGAAGAACTACCGCGCGCACCGCGAGAACTACAAATGGGGTCTGACCAACAGTTTTGGTGACCTGACCATCGACGTGCGCCATAGCGAGCCGGTGGCCGAATTTGGCCGTGACATCAATGATGAAGATTTAGAAGTGGCACTGGAAGAGAGCTGGAAAAAGGGTGGTGCCAGCTTCATGAGTACGGTGATGGACTCCATGGCAAACCAGGAAACCAATGACCGTTTTGCCGCCTTCATCCACTGCAAAATCCACGAGGCAGTCGATGACCCGGTCACAGCGGCCGCGCTATGCCCTACCTCGCACCCGGTCGGGTCCCGCCGCATCTGTGTCGATATCGACTATTACAAAACCTATAACCGCGACAATGTCTCGCTTGTTAACCTGCTGGAAACTCCCATAGAGCGGATTACAGAGACCGGCATCCAGCTGAGCGACCGGCATGTTGAGCTTGATATGCTGGTACTGGCCACCGGCTTTGATGCCATGACAGGCGCCTTCAACAAGATCGACATTCGTGGCCGGGGCAACAAAGCCCTCAAGGACAAGTGGGCTGACGGGCCCAAAACCTATCTGGGCCTGATGATGGTCGACTTCCCCAACCTGTTCACCATCACCGGGCCGGGCAGCCCGTCGGTGTTGTCGAACATGCTCATTTCAATCGAACAACATGTAGACATGATCGCCGACTGCCTGACCCATGCCAAAGAGCAAGGCGCCCAAGTGATTGAACCAACACAGCTTTCTGAGGACTACTGGATGCAGCACGCTCAACAAATGGCCAGTCAAACGCTCTTCCCCAAAGGGTCGTCATGGTATCTGGGCGCCAATATCAAGGGTAAGCCGCAGGTCTTTATGCCCTATACGGGCGGCGTTGGTGGCTATCGGGAAATCTGTGACAAGATCATCGCCCAGGACTGGCGGGGCTTTTCCTTCACGGCCCACGCCTAGCGCTGTTGTCTCTCACCCGGTTGCACGACATAGTAGGCGCAACAGTGAACTTAGGCCTAAACAATGGGCCTTCCACCGAGGATGAAGAGACATGCATATCCCCCAAGGGACACCGATC
>JAURPT010000101.1 GCA_030836535.1 Alphaproteobacteria bacterium | reverse complement strand
CGGAGGAGACCCAGTTCAACAAATGCACCTGTGCCGAATTGCCCCCAAGGGCAACGTCGAAGAATACGACGACAGACAGGACAGCAGAGGTGACCACAGCACCGCTGGTGACCAGCTGTGCACCTCGGTCACCCAACCAACGGGCGCCAAACCCGGCAATAATCGCCGCGAGAAGCGGCAGGAAGACGATTGCTACATACACGGCCTTACCCCTTCAGCTGGCTGATATCTTCAACCGCTATGGAACCGCGATTACGGAAGTAAATAACAAGGATGGCCAGGCCAATCGCTGCCTCACCGGCAGCTACTGTCAGCACAAACATGGCGAAGATCTGCCCGGATATGTCCTGCAGGAAGACCGAAAATGCTACCAGGTTGATATTGACGGCCAGCAGCATCAGCTCAACAGCCATCAGGATGATGATCACGTTCTTCCGGTTAAGGAATATGCCGAACACACCGAGCGTAAACAGCAGGGCCGCGACAGTCAGATAATGTGAAAGTCCAATTTCCATAGTCTCGTCCCTCGCCTAGATGCCTTGACCCGGCGGGATATCCCGCAGTTCCACCGCCTCGGTTGGTGAACGGTGAACCTGTTCAGTAATGTTTTGTTTCTTAACGCCCGGGCGTGAGCGGTGCGTCAGCACAATGGCGCCAATCATGGCAACCAACAGGATGATGCCCGCTGCCTGGAAGGCGTAGACGTAATCCGTATAAAGCACCCTACCGATGGCCTCAGTATTGCCGCCTTCAATCACCATGGGCTGGGCAGTCGCAGCGACCAATGTGGTGTCGCCACCAAAGGTCCAGGTGCCAACGATAAAGATCAGTTCAATCGCCAGGATCACACCAATCAGCGCGCCAATCGGCAGGTATTGAAGGAAGCCTTTGCGCAGTTCCACGAAGTTGATGTCGAGCATCATCACCACAAACAGGAACAGCACGGCAACGGCGCCTATATAGACTATCAGCATGATCATTGCCAGGAACTCAGCCGCCATCAGCACGAACAGCGCGGCCGAGGTGAAGAAGGCCAAGATCAGATACAGAACCGAATGAACCGGGTTGCGGCTGGAGATCACCATGAAGCCTGCGGCCACGGCAATCGCTGCGAATAAATAGAATGTCAGCGCGTGTAGAATCATCTTGTCGTCCTACCTGTACGGTGCGTCAGCGCGTAGATTGGCAGCAATTTCCTGCTCCCAGCGCTCACCATTGGCCAACAGCTTATCCTTGTCATAGTAAAGCTCTTCGCGGGTTTCAGTTGCGAATTCAAAGTTCGGGCCCTCGACAATGGCATCAACGGGGCATGCTTCCTGGCAGAAGCCGCAATAAATGCACTTCACCATATCGATGTCGTAGCGGGTAGTCCGGCGGGAACCATCTTCACGTGGCTCAGCCTCGATGGTGATGGCCTGTGCCGGGCAGATCGCTTCACAAAGCTTGCAGGCGATGCAGCGTTCTTCGCCATTATCATATCGGCGGAGCGCGTGTTCACCGCGGAAACGCGGACTGATAGGCCCCTTTTCATAGGGATAGTTAATCGTCAGCTTCGGCTTGAAGAAGTATTTCAGCGTCAGCTTCATGGCGACAACGAATTCCCAAAGGAAAACTGTCTTGGCGGCCTGTGCAAGTCTACTCATTGGCCATCCCCTATGCAGCATTGGGCAGCATATCGAAGCCGACCAGGAAGCCGGCAACAATGATAACTGCAGCAAGAGAAACAGGCAGGAAGACTTTCCAGCCCAAACGCATCAACTGGTCATAGCGATAGCGAGGCACCGATGCCTTGACCCAGCTGAAGATGAAGAAGAAGAAAAATGTCTTCAGCAGGAACCAGATGACGCCCGGCACGAATTCGTTGAAGGCATCCATGCCCGGGATCCAGTTGAACACAAAATTATCGAAGGGCGACAACCAACCACCAAAGAACAATGTAGTGGTCATGGCGCACATCAGCAGTACGCTGGCATATTCACCCAGCCAGAACAGAGCAAAGGTCAGCGAGGAATATTCCACCTGATACCCTGCAACGAGTTCAGCTTCTGCTTCCGGCAGGTCGAACGGCGGGCGGTTTGTCTCCGCCAGGGCCGAGATGAAGAAGATCACAAAGACCGGGAAAAGCGGGATAAAGAACCACGCGCTTTCCTGTGCCATCACAACGTCACTCAGGTTCAGCGACCCTACACAAAGCAACACGGTAACAATTACGAAGCCAATAGAGACTTCGTAGGACACCATCTGTGCAGCAGAGCGCAAAGCGCCCAGGAAGGCGTAACGTGAGTTCGATGCCCAACCGGACATGATAATGCCGTAAACACCCAAGGAAGAGATGGCAAACAGGTACAGAACACCGACATTAAGGTCGGCCAATACCAGGCCCTCATCAAACGGGATCACAGCCCAGGCAACAGCAGCCACAATAAACATCAGCATGGGCGCGATGAAGAACACGCCCTTATTGGCGCCACTGGGGACCACTGTTTCCTTCAACAGCAGTTTGAGGCCGTCAGCAAAACTCTGCAGCAAGCCCCAGGGGCCCACAACGTTCGGGCCGCGACGCAAATGGATGGCAGCCCAAATTTTACGATCAAAGTAGATCACATAGGCGACAGCTAGCAGCAGCGGCACAACAATGGCCAGAACACCACCGAGGATCCACAAAAACGGGATCAGGTATACATCAATGAAATCAGCCATTTGTACCAGTTCCCTCAGAGATTTCGGCGCGGTTCTGTTCGCAGGCATCCATGGTTTCAGATGCGCGGCAGATCGGGTTTACCTTGTAGTGGTTAACGCCATCATTCGTGAACACGGCGTCAGACAATTCACCAGCCTGCCCGGCACCCTGCCAGTCTGCAGCGGTAACGTCATCCAAGACATCAAACTGCGGGGCAATTTCGACCATGCGGGCACGAAGCGCACCCAGCGTGTCATAGGGTAGCGTTTTACCCATGACGCCAGACAGTGCGCGCAGAATTGTCCAGTCTTCGCGCGCATCACCCGGTGGGAAGGCTGCTCGACGGCCCTGCTGCACCCGACCTTCGGTGTTGACCCAGGTCGCGTCTTTTTCGGTATAGGCCGCGCCCGGCAGAATGACATCGGCATTCTTCACGCCTGCATCACCGTGTGAGCCCTGATAAATCACAAAGGCCTTGTCCAGCCCCTCACCTTCAATGCCATCAGCATTCAGCAGGTAGACAACGTCAATATCGCCACTGGCTGCACCAGCAACAATCTCGGCAACGTTGCGGCCACCATCCTGGGGTACAAAGCCAACATCAAGGCCACCAACTCGGCCAGCCGCGGTGTGCAGCACATTGTAAGTGCCACCAATTGCGTCGGCGATGGCAGCAGCTGTTGCTGCAATAGCCTGGCCGTCTTCACGCGCCAACGCCTGCTTGCCGACAATGATTATCGGGTTTGCTGCGCCTTTGAGGATGTCGCAGAAGCTGTTCTTCCCCTCGGCCACTTCCTGCAGGGTCTGCGGGCCAGCGCCGAGATAGTCATAATCATAGGTCAAGTCGGTGTTTTCACCGATAATAGCAATTTTGGCGTTGCCGGTCAGCCAACGCTGGCGAATGCGAGCATTGATGATTGGGGCATCTGAGCGAATATCAGCTCCAATAATCAGAATAGCATCAGCTTCGTCGATACCATTGATCGTGCTATTAAACAGGTAAGAACCCCGATTGCCTGCATCATGCAGAATGCCGTCTTCACGGCAGTCAATGTTGGATGAGCCAACGGCCTGCATCAGGTCCTTAAGGGCAATCATGGCTTCAACATCAGCCAAGTCACCGGCGATAGCGGCAATCTTACTGGCGTCCGTGTTACCGAGTTTATCTGCAACGGTCTTGAAGGCCTCTTCCCAGCTAACAGGCTGTAATTTGCCATCGACACGCATGTAAGGCTTGTCCAGACGGCGCTTCTTGAGGCCGTCATAGGCAAAGCGGGAGCGGTCAGCGAGCCATTCCTGGTTCACGTCTTCATTCAGGCGCGGCAGAATGCGCATGACTTCACGACCTCGCACATCAACACGGATGTTGGAACCAACAGCGTCATGAACATCGATGCTTTCTGTCTTTTCCAACTCCCAAGAGCGGGCGGTAAAGGCATAGGGCTTTGAGGTCAGCGCGCCAACCGGGCATAGGTCAATGACGTTGCCGGAAAGCTCTGACGTCATGGACTGCTCGAGATAAGTCGAGATTTCCATATGCTCACCACGACCCAGCGCGCCGATTTCTTCGACACCGGCCACTTCTTCCGCAAAACGGACGCAGCGTGTGCAGTGAATACAACGGGTCATCACCGTTTTGATCAGTGGACCCATATTCTTTTCAGTCACGGCACGCTTGTTTTCTGTATAGCGGCTGTCGTTGCCACCATAGGCCATGGACTGGTCCTGCAGGTCACATTCACCGCCCTGGTCACAAATCGGGCAATCCAGCGGGTGGTTGATCAGCAGGAATTCCATCACCCCTTCCCGCGCCTTTTTCACCGAAGGCATATTGGTATGGATGACCATGCCATCCCCTGCCGGCATCGCGCAGCTGGCGACCGGCTTGGGTGCATTTTCCTGTTCGACTAGGCACATGCGGCAATTCCCCGCAATAGACAGACGGTCGTGATAACAGAAACGTGGAATTTCTGCGCCGGCCTCTTCACAGGCCTGCATCAATGTCATGCCGTCGTCTACGGTGACTTCAACACCATCAATCGTCAGTGTAGGCATGTTCGCTCCTATGCCACCCGGTTACGGGCCGCTTCTTTCTCGGCGGCAATTCGTGCTTCCAGCTCAGGCCGGAAATGACGGATAAGACCCTGGATCGGCCACGCAGCAGCATCACCCAGCGCACAAATAGTGTGGCCTTCGATCTGCTTGGTCACGTCGAGCAGGGAATCAATTTCTTCAGGTTCGGCTTCGCCACGCACCATGCGGTCCATTACGCGGGCCATCCAACCCGTCCCTTCACGGCACGGCGTGCACTGCCCGCAGCTTTCGTGCTGATAAAAGGAAGAAAGCCGTGCAATCGCCCGAACAATATCCGTGGACTTGTCCATGACAATAACAGCAGCGGTACCTAGACCAGACTGAACAGCCTTGAGTGAATCAAAGTCCATCAGCACCGTGTCGCAGATTCTCTTGGGCAAGACCGGAACAGAAGACCCGCCTGGAATAACCGCCAGCAGATTGTCCCAACCGCCACGGACGCCGCCCGCATGCTTCTCAATGAGCTCCTTAAGGGGAATGCCCATTTCTTCTTCAACATTGCAGGGATTGTTGACGTGGCCAGAGATGCTGAAAATCTTGGTACCGGTATTATTTTCACGACCTAGGCCAGCGAACCACGCCGCTGTGCGGCGCAGGATCGTGGGAATAACAGCGATTGACTCAACATTGTTGACCGTGGTCGGGCAGCCCCAAACACCAACATTGGCGGGGAATGGCGGCTTCAGGCGCGGCTGGCCTTTCTTGCCTTCCAGGCTTTCAATCAGAGCGGTTTCTTCGCCACAAATATAAGCGCCCATGCCCCGGTGGACATAGACGTCGAACTTGTAACCAGTACCTGATGCGTTTTCGCCAATCAGACCAGCTGCATACGCTTCATCGATGGCAGACTGCAACGCTTCCGCTTCACGGTAAAACTCGCCGCGAATATAGATATAGGCTGCTTCCGCGCGCATGGCGAAACCGGCCAGCAGGCAGCCTTCAACCAGCTTGTGCGGGTCGTGACGCATGATTTCGCGGTCTTTACAGGTACCAGGCTCGCCTTCGTCGGCATTCACCACAAGATATTGCGGGCGACCGTCGCTTTCCTTAGGCATGAAGGACATCTTCAGACCGGTGGGGAAGCCAGCACCGCCACGGCCACGCAGGCCAGAGGCTTTAACTTCATCAACGATCCAGTCCTGGCCCTTACCCATGAGGTCGGCTGTGCCGTCCCAGTCACCACGTGCGCGCGCGCCGTCCAGACCAGGCGACTGCAACCCATAGAGATTGGTAAAGATTCGATCCTTATCATTCAGCATCAGGTGTTCTCCTGAAGGGAAGTCAGGCCACCAGCAGGTTCAGAGCCTTTACGATCACTCTGCGGCCCTGATTCAGGCGTTTCCCCTGCTTTAAGGGCTTCCAGCACCTTGATGGTAGACGCCTCATCAAGGTCTTCATAATAATCGTCGCCAATCTGCATCATGGGTGCGTTGGCGCAGGCACCGAGGCATTCAACCTCAATCACCGTGAATTCACCATCTTCGCTGCTTTCACCCGGCTTGA
This sequence comes from Alphaproteobacteria bacterium, assembly GCA_030836535.1. Classification (GTDB taxonomy): domain Bacteria; phylum Pseudomonadota; class Alphaproteobacteria; order SMXS01; family SMXS01; genus SMXS01. The sequence continues at coordinate 4,485 of JAURPT010000101.1, read as the reverse complement.
GGCCCAGAGCTTTCTTGCAGCCGGATACAACTTCATCCGACCCACGCAACCAACAAGGCGTTGTCGTGCACACCTGTACGAAATTCTTCCCGACAGGATTGAGGTTGTACATGGTGTAGAAGCTGGCCACTTCGAGCACGCGAATAACAGGCATGTCCAACATGTCTGCAACGTGCCGAACGGCCGCCTGTGGCAACCAACCACCGAATTGCCGCTGGGCAATATCCAGAAGCGGCATAACCGCACTGGCCTGTCGGCCTTCAGGATATTTGGCGATGTGCTTCTTAGCCTCTTCAAGGTTTTCTGGCGAAAACTCGAATGTTGCAGGCTGGTCGGCTGTGTTGATGTCGCTCATGCTCATCGGTCAACCTCACCGAATACGATGTCCAGGGAGCCAAGAATGGCCGGGATATCTGCCAGCATGTGTCCCTTGGTCAGGAACTCCATAGCCTGCAGATGTGCAAATCCGGGTGCCCGGATCTTGCAGCGATAGGGCTTGTTGGAGCCATCAGAAACGAGATAGACACCAAATTCGCCTTTAGGGGCTTCAATGGCGGCATAAACCTCGCCTTCAGGCACCTTGTAACCTTCAGTGTATAGCTTGAAATGCTGGATCAACGCTTCCATCGATTGCTTCATTTCAGTACGCTTGGGCGGTACGACTTTGCGGTCCATGGAAGAAACAGGGCCGGGCTTCATGTTTTCCAGGCATTGACGGATCAGGCTGACAGCCTGTTTTACTTCTTCAACACGAACGATAAAGCGGTCGTAACAGTCGCCATATTTGCCGACGGGAACGTCAAATTTCAGTTTTTCGTACCCATCATAGGGCTGAGACTTGCGTAGATCCCAGGCGATGCCACTGCCCCGCAGGCAGGCACCAGTAAAGGCCCAGTCCATGGCCTCTTCATCCGTGGCTACACCAATATCAACGCAGCGCTGCTTGAAGATGCGGTTTTCAACCAACATGGTCTCGACGTCCTGCATGACGGCCGGGAAGGTTTCTGTCCATTCCCAGACATCATCCAACAATTCTGGTGGCAGGTCCTGGTGTACACCGCCTGGGCGGATATAAGCAGCATGCATACGTGCGCCACTGGCCCGTTCGCGGAACACCATGAGCTTTTCACGCTCTTCAAACGCCCAAAGAATTGGCGTCATCGCACCAACGTCCATGGCGTGGGTCGTCAGGTTCATCAGATGGTTCGAAATACGCCCCATTTCTGAATAGAGAATACGGATCAACTGGCCGCGTTCAGGCACTTCACATTCCAGCAGGCGCTCAACAGCCAGGGCAAAGGCATGTTCCTGGTTGATTGGCGACACATAATCGAGCCGGTCAAAGTACGGTACGGCCTGCAGATAGGTCTTGTTTTCAATCAGCTTTTCGGTGCCGCGATGCAACAGGCCGATATGCGGATCAATACGTTCGACAATTTCGCCGTCGAGTTCGGTGATCAAACGCAAAACGCCATGGGCAGCAGGATGCTGCGGCCCAACATTCATGTTGTAGTTTTTGAGTTGGACTTCAGCCATTAGCCTTCACCCTCCCCTGCTTCTTCGGCTTTTTCATCACCGGGCAGGATGTATTTTGCGCCTTCCCAGGGGCTCATGAAATCAAAGGTCCGCAAGTCCTGCGTGAGCGTTACTGGTTCGTAAACCACACGCTTATGTTCGTCGGAATAACGAACTTCAACATATCCGGACAATGGGAAGTCCTTACGCAGCGGGAAACCCTGGAAACCGTAGTCCGTCAGGATGCGTCGCAAATCCGGGTTGTCAGAGAACATCACGCCATACATGTCCCAGCATTCGCGCTCGAACCATGTTGCTGTCGAGAACACGCCAGCAACACTGGGGACAGGCGTTTCTTCGTCCGTGCAGACCTTTACGGCGACACGCTGATTCTGCTTCATGCTCAGCAAATGGTATACAACGTCAAAACGCTGTGTGCGTTCGGGGTAATCAACACCCGCAATATCGATCAGCTGGCTGAACTTGCACTGGCTGTCGTCTCGCAGGAATGTGAGAACTTTGACGATGCAGTCGGCCCGGGTTGTGATGGTCAGCTCACCATGGCTGATCACCTTTTCAACAATTTCGTTGTCCAGGGCGTCACTGATTGTCTCGCCCAATTCAACTAGGTCATTATCCATCTGTTGCTCGTCTTCCTAACGCGTCAGCGTGCCAGTACGGCGGATTTTGCGTTGCAGCTGCATGACGCCATAGACCAGCGCCTCTGCCGTTGGCGGGCAGCCTGGAATGTAAATGTCGACCGGCACGATGCGGTCGCAGCCGCGAACAACAGAATAAGAATAATGGTAGTAACCACCGCCATTGGCGCAACTGCCCATAGAGATCACATAACGTGGTTCGGGCATCTGGTCATAAACCTTGCGGAGGGCCGGGGCCATCTTGTTGGTCAGTGTACCCGCAACAATCATCACATCCGACTGACGCGGTGAAGCGCGGGGAGCGAAGCCGAACCGCTCCAAATCCCAACGCGGCATATTGGCCTGCATCATTTCTACAGCACAACAAGCCAGGCCAAAAGTCATCCACCAAAGAGAACCGGTACGTGCCCAGTTGATGACATCATCCAGCTTGGCAACGACATAACCTTTGTCGCTCAAATCATCTGACAGGGACTGGAAATACGCCCGGGAAGCAGCGGTTGATTCTGCAAGGTCCTGCGATTCCGGTATTTGGGTGTTTTCTACTCCCATTCCAGCGCTCCCTTTTTCCATTCGTATATAAAGCCGACTGTCAGAACGCCGAGGAACACAACCATGGACCAGAAGCCAAACAGCCCGATAGTACCCAGGCTGACAGCCCAGGGAAACAGGAAGGCAACTTCCAGGTCGAAGATGATGAAGAGGATCGCCACCAGATAGAAACGCACGTCGAATTGGCCGCGCGTATCTTCAAAGGGCTCAAAGCCACATTCATAGGGTGACAGTTTTTCACTATCCGGATTCTGCTTGGCGACCAGCAAGGCCCCCACAACAAACAGGACAGCCAGTACAATTGCGACACCCAAAAAGATAAGGATGGGCAAATACTCGAGTAGCAGTTCTTCCATAGACACGGTCCTTAGCCTGCAAACCGCCTCATCAGATGACAGCAAATTACCCGTTTTCAGAAGGCAAGAAGGCCAAAAGAAAAAGGTAAAACTCTTGTGGCTGCCAGTCTCCTCTGAGGGTCATGATTCGGCGCGCAGTATATAGCGGGCAAAACTGGTGTCAAAGCCCAATACCAGCGGCAAGAGGGGAAAGTTTTTCTCACGTTTTAGGAAGCGCCCTGGAAGAAGGAATGGCCGACATAATGAGCCATAAAGTGGCGGGAGTGACGGGACTCGAACCCGCGACCTCTGGCGTGACAGGCCAGCGCTCTAACCAACTGAGCTACACCCCCGAATTCCTCGAAAGGCGGGCTTGATTTACGGCACCCCTCCCCACCTGTCAAGGCGTTAGAACACATTCTTTAAAGAATATTCTGGCAGCGGGAAGATGCCCTAAATTCTGCGGCATCAGGGACCCCAAACCGTTGTCTTTAAACGCGTAGCTGGCAGGCCGACATATAAAAGTTTTCTGTAGGATTCACTTCGTGAAAGAATCACACCGAGAAAAAGAACAAAAAAAGGGACCGCGCAAGCGATCCCCTTCCGAGCGTCATTTGACTGCGCTCTGATTGCTATCAAAAACAATGATGGTGGGCGATGACAGGCTCGAACTGCCGACCCTCTCGGTGTAAACGAGATGCTCTACCAACTGAGCTAATCGCCCGTATCACCATCTGTGACAAATAGGGTGGTCTAGAACGAACCACCCGAAAAACGGATTAACCGTTTACAGCGTCTTTAAGCGCCTTACCAGCCTTAAATTTAGGCTGCTTGGAAGCAGGAATCTGGATTGCTTCACCCGTACGAGGGTTACGCCCCGTTGTTGCTGCACGATTGGCAACGCTGAACGTGCCAAAGCCAACAAGGCGAATTTCACCACCGCCGGCCAGACCGTCGGTAATGGCCTGCAATACGGCATCAACAGCGTTGCTGGCGTCAGACTTTGAAAGACCAGCAGAATCTGCAACGCTGGCGATAAGATCATTCTTGTTCACGGCATACCCCCCAATTCAGGAAATGTTATACTAGTTTTGCCCCCCGACAGAGACCGCCCGAGTTTAGTGCGCAGCCCTTCACCGAGCAAGCAAAAAGCCGCACAAAACCGCCCCTTTTGGCGCTTTTTTACATTTTTTTTAAATGCAACCGATTAGTGGGTCACGACACCTTCAAGATCGGTGCCCTTGTCCTTGGCAACCTCACCAATAATGTCCTCTTCCCAGTCAATCGGCACCAAAGCATCGACCAACGCATGGGCCAAAACTTCTTCAACCGTTTTTACCGGAATGATTTCAAGACCTTCCTTCACATTGTCCGGGACATCGGCCAGGTCTTTCTCGTTATCGACGGGAATCAGAACCTTCTTG